>NZ_CP011304.1:2148356-2454907 GCF_000981785.2 Microcystis aeruginosa NIES-2549
AAGGCTGTACCATCGGTCGTGTTACTGCTATCCAGGGCCGTATTGGGGGAGCCAATAATTAGGTCATCGTAGCCGTCGCCGTTAATATCTCCCGTTGGTGCCACTTGGGTTAATAGCAACGCTTGATTATTAGCCACATTGGTGGAGCTATTGGGAGCCGGGGTCGCCAGCACCACATCAGGGGTGGAACTGCTACTCAAGCCGCTGGTGGAGCCGTAGAAAATTAACACTGCTCCTTGGTTATTTTCCAGCAGGTTATTATTCCAACTGCCGAGATTCGAGAAAAAGCCAGGAGCTAGGACGGCAAAATCCGCAATACCATCGCCGTTAAAATCACCGATATTTTGCAGTTGCTCACCGAATTGTTGAGTCTGATTCGGTTCGTAAATGGGATTGGAAGTAGCGATACCAATACGCGTTGTACCCGTTGTTTCATAACCGACCAAGATACTCTCTTGGAAAAAGACGGGGGAAGGACGATCGTTGGTGGTTTGGTTTGGAATGTTATTGAGGGTACTGCTCCAGGTGCTACCCCCATCGGTAGAGGTCAAATATGGAATTTCGTTATTGCCGTTGCTGGAAGTAAAGAAAAGGTAAAGCGTATCTCCCACCGACAAAAGACTGGGACCCGATGACGATGTCTGACCTGAAACCTGGTTACTGCTCCAGGAGGTTCCGTTGTAGGTGGCGACATTTACATCTTCATTGCCGTTACCGACAAAGCTCACCAATAAATTATCCCCATCCACCGCCACTCCCAGGCGATTGTCAGTTTCTTGAGCATTGCCAGAGCTATTGGTGACCGTGCCATTGCTCGACCAAGTGCTTCCATCGCTAGAAGTGGTATAGAGAATCGTTTTGGTACTATTATTGGCGACAAAAAAGAGGTAAAGATCCTCGTCATAAACAGCTAGGGTAGGGCCAATGCCAGTAGGAGCGGTATTGCCGCCAGCGTTGATGGAATTAGTGCTATCAAAGGTTAAGCCTAAATCGCTACTACTGTCAGTCGTTGCTGGGGTAACAATGACCTGGTTATCTGTGGCGGTGAAAGCAAGGTAAAGTGTGTTATTAAAAACCGCTAGAGAAGCTTGGGTATCACTTTCAAAATTACTCCCTAAGCTGGTCAGCCCTTCCCAGTTATAACCATCTGCACTTCTTTGAATATAGAAGTTAGTAGTATAAGCACCAGTGGTAGAGTTGGTAATTTCGGTAGTGTTATAGACCATATATAAATAGCCGTTAAACACCGCAAAGGAAGGGGAAAATAGAGGAGTTTCGTCAAGACTATTGAAGCCCCAGTCACTATTATTTAATGTTCCTGAAATTGCAGCATTAGGAGGCGTGATATTGGTGCTGTTGCTAGTAGCGGAACCAGCAGAAATATTACCTGAATAAACCGTCGCCTGTCCATTCCCAGTGGCATTAGGACTGATCACATTCCCATTGGGTTCACCGCCGCCAATATCGCCAAAACCATCGCCATTCACATCACCGATGCCATTAAAGACGGTATTACTGTTAGCGCTAAAGGTGACAGAACTATTCAGAGTGCCGCTGCTGTTACCTGTGTAAAGTTTCTGCCCACCATTAGAGGATGACAATAACAAATCATCATAGCCATCGCCGTTGTAGTCTCCCACCGCGACAGCAGAGGTTATGCCAGTTTGGGAAATATTGGCACTGGTACTCAAAGTCAGAGTTTGTTGGGGGCCTAGGTTGGTATTACCTAAAATCAGATAGAAATTATTATTCTGATCCACCACCCCAAAATCCGCTAATCCTTCGCCGTTAAAGTCACCTGCGGCACCAACGCTTTGAATTAAGCCGCCATCGGCAATGTTAATAATTAACTCATCCGTTCCCGCCGCTGCGTCCAGTAAATTTTGGGTACTAGCGCCAAAAGTGACAACAGCGCCATTGATACTTCCTCCGGCCAGCACATCGGCAAAACCATCGCCATTGATGTCCCCCAACATAACGACATCATTACCTGCTCCGGCAAGAATTTTGCTAACGCTAAGGGCGGTGACATATACGTCAGCCTCGGAGTTGGTGCCAGTATAGCCTAGATACAATCGACCCCCTAAAATAGCTGGAGCGGGGAGATAATTACTGGTTTGGGAATCAATCTCGTTTAACCCAGACCAACTGGTTCCATTGCTAGAAGTCAGATAGTAGAGATCGCCACTGCTATTGCTATAGGTGAAGTAAAGTTGACTGCCGTCATTGGTAATGCCAGGCGCTGTACTGGCGCTAGTTGCGCCGCTTAGTTCCGATACGCCCCAAGTTAGGTTCGTTAAATTTGAACCGCTGGTGTTAGTGACGTAATAGTTATTACCGCTACCTACCGTTCCACCCTGATAGGCTAGGTAAAGCGTTTCGCCCATAACGGTGGCGCTGACGGCTTGGCTGGCAGTTTGATTGGGGGTACCATCTGGATTGGCAACTGTGTAATCTGTTGACCAGGAAGCTCCTGATTGGGGATTATTAGAGTAAACGTAAAGAATATCGCTATTAGACTCGGTGCTGACAAAAAACGCCATCAACTGGTCTTGATAAACCACGAGAGAAACCCCGGCACTGGAAGATTGATTGGGGATAGCTTGTGCGCTTGTCCAGGTTTGTCCGTTATCAGTGCTAGAGGTAATATAGAGGTCTTTATTAAGACCAACAAAAGCCAGATAAAGCGTCCCTTGATAAAAAGCTAAGGATGGGGACTGGCTGGTAGTTATACCACTGGGAAGTTCCACCGCGCTTGTCCAGGTTTGCCCGGCATCACTGCTAGTGGTCAGATAAATTTGATTACCCCCCTTTTCCACATAGGCGAGGTAAAAAGTGCCGTTATTGTTGATGAAAGCAGGGGCGGCGCTCGATTCGTCTCCGAGGTTATAAATTTGGGTTCCTATTCCTACTGTTACGGAGTATAAGTCGCCATCAATAACAAAACCGTTATCACCGGAAATATCGGCTAATTTAATACTGCCATCGTCCGCTAACCAGGGATGGCCATAAGTAGTGTAGAGTTGTCCCGCATTAGGCGCACTAATCATTAAATCATCCACGCCATCACCGTTCACATCCCCAATACCACTAGCGGCGGCTCCCACTAATTGATAAGGCTGATCTCCATTGAGTAAGAAGGTGGTTTTACTATCAGTAGCGGTAATGTTGAGGTCAAAAATAGTACCAATGTCGCTCAGATTAAGGGGTCCAAAAAGCACATAACCTTGCCCAGTGCCGTTTGCACCCTGGGGGGCGGTAATCAAAAAGTCTGCATACCCATCATCGTTGACATCGCCGGGGGAGGTAATAATCGCCCCTGTTTGACTGAAAGAAAGCCCTCCGACAATACCTAAATTGGCTACATTGCCAAGATTTTGAGCATTACTGTTGGCACTTACTCCTCCTTTAAGAACATAAACGGCACCGTTATTATTGCTTGCTCCCGGGGCGGAAATGGCTAAATCATTAGTACCATCACCATCTAAGTCACTACTATTTAAGGCACTTCCCGCATTGATGTTATTAGCTGTACCATTACTGGAGGGCAGATTGGGACCGGTATAACTCACATATTCCGTTAATGTTGTTGTGCCATTACTTTGATAGACATAGACTGCCCCCAATTCGGCTTGGGTGGTGGAGGGATAACTATTATTTTGATTGGTATTACCAGGAAGTCCACTTATGCCATTCCATTGATTAGTAACCGTTCCTTGAAAGTTGATCGCACCGATAATCAAATCATCGGAAAGTTTATTACCAGTAAAGGTAGTGGAATTAGGTGTACGAGAGGAAACCGCAAGGCTATAACCTGCTAACTCTCCCTGGTTAGTGGAATTGTAAATATTTGAAGAACTTGAACTACCATCAAAGGCAACATACACCGCCCCATTGCCATTATTTGCCCCCGGCGCACCGATGGCAATATCAAATTTAGTACCATTGGCGTAAGTGCCATTAGATTGAGCGTTACTGTTAAAGTTACCCACTGCCACGGAATAACCAAAGGCGATATTGGTTGAACTGGGGGCATTAATTACATAACCTTGACTGCTAGTTAAATTCGTGACATCAATGGTAGATCCTTCTAAATTATTAGAGCCATAAATGACATATACTGCATTCGCATTGGGATCACCAATGACTAAATCCTGATAACCATCACCATTGACATCTCCTGTGGCCATACTGAAAGGAAAATCGCCGTTTGCTTGTCCAGTATCACTTAAACCTGTAATCAAGACACCGTTAGGATTGCCAGTTAAATCGGTAGTAGTTAAGGGATTGGTTTCACTGTTTAATAATACTGCGCCGCCTCCAAAGAGAATTTGGATTGTCCCTCCTGATTGTGGAACGCCTGAGGTGTTAGTATAGCCCCGATTTCCCACGGCTACATCGGATTTACCATCGTTGTTAAAGTCAGCAGAAACGATTGAATAACCGATACTAGGATTATTGGTGTTGATAATAAAACCACTATCGATTAAAGCAAGGGAAGAATCATTGGCTTCGGTGACTGTGGCGGTTCCTAATACTTGGTTAGAGTTGATGGTTGTGGGTTCGCTGGTGACATCTACAGGATTGATAGATTGGGAAGCATTACCATTGATAGAATATTCAAAGTTAGAGTAATTATTACCTCCTCCATCGATAAATAAATCTAAGTCCACATTAGAGGACAAGATTGTATATTCCCAACTACCATCAGGATTCACAGGATTAAGTAGTTTATCCCCTTGCACAACCGCTAATTGATTGCCATTGGTATTGCCCACACTCCATGTGATAGTCTCGCCATTACTATTAGTCGCAGTGACAACAATAGAACTTATTGTTGTACCTGTAGCCTGATTCGATAAATTGAGGGGTAAATAAATATCAGGATTACCGTTAGGATTCACATAGCCACTACTGTTAGCAGTGGTGTAAGAAGTCACATCCCATTCAGGTGTATTAGCATTGGATAGTTGAGTGGCGATGGGCTTGTAGGTAGGATCAATAACACTAGGCACACTCCAGGAACTACCATTATAAGTTACATAGTTGGTATTTGGTCCGGCAGGTAAAGGATCGATATATTGAGAATTATATTTATTGCCTATTTGACTGGTACTAAATAGGATTTGAGAAATTTGAGAAGGGGTTAAATTGCCAAAATCCGATATATCACCAGTTTCGCTATAGGTTAAGGCTTGACTATAAAAAGCCACCTCATCTAAATAGACGGCACTGGTATTAGAAGCACTAGCAAGACTGACAGTGGCACTGTTCGGGAGAGTTAAGGCTAAATTCTCTTGAGAGACCGAGGGTTTACCATTAATATAAAGGGTAGCAGTATCGGTTTCTCCGTCATAACTGGCAACCACATAATACCATTGGTTAGCACTAGGAGTAAAACCATCGGAGTTTAAGATATTTCCATTGAGATTGAAAGATAACTCTGTATTGGTGAGACTTATACTCACCAGGTCACTAACTGATAGTAATTCTATCGAACTTGAGGATAAAGAGGGTGCATTAAACCAAAATTCTAAGCTAAAAGAAATACCAGAGAAGGGAATGGCGACGGAAGTGGCACTATCGCCTGCATTAAACAATACGGCAGGATTGGGATCACCCTGATTAGTGCTAGTATTTTCTAACGCACCTACCTCATTAAATGTTACTGAACCACTATAAGTACCATTACCGCCAGCCCCGTAAATACCTTCATTGACAAGGGTTGTACCACTGGTTTCCGCTAGACGATAGTAAAGTAGAGGAGATTCTTCTTGGGTTAATTGACTATAGGATGTAGCCTGAGTTTCTGTCCACAAAACTGTTGGCTTACCGTTAATGGTGACAATACTTAACTCTGTTGAGGGATCAGGATTTGCGTCAGTGTAGAGAATTTCAGGACTACTCCAACTAGCCACCCCACTACTATAAGTAAGGCTTGACCAGTAAATGTTTGATTCGCTATTATTATAGTTAATCCATGCGGCCATCAATTCGTTATTCGGTCCAGAGCCGATGACGATTTTGCCTTCCGAGCCTTCTTGTTCTGCTATGGCAGCGGCTATCGTCCAACTACCTCCACTATAGATAGAGTAATAAATGTCAGATTTATTGAAACTTTCATTAATTGAGGTAGTTTCATCGTCGGTATAAAATTCGCCAGGTACAAGGTTCGTATTTATATCACTAGCATCAGCATTAGACCAGACTAACACGGTAATATCATTAGTGGAGTCATAGGCCCCTACGGGATTAAAGTTAAAACCGCCTGTCCCCGGAATACTGCTAATACTGCTAACTAGGTTAGTATCAGTAGAATTGAGGACAGCGTATTTAATAACAGTAGTTGGAGTGCTAGGGGATGTAATAACGGGTTGATTGCTAAAATTAGCCACACTACCGTTAGTACCAGATAAAGAATTACCCGTATAACTTACTGTAACGATGTCTCCATTACCGATGAGATTTACCCCGTCTGGGGGTTGAACCGTTAAAATAACTGTATTGCCAGTAGTATTTACGTTCCCAGATATCGTAAATACCTGTCCATTACTTTCTACAGTAAAGTCGCTATTGGTAACACCATTATCGGTTAAAGTTTGATCGAAAACGAGGGTAATTTGATTACTGGTATTATTTTCGGTATTATTTTCAACGATCGCACCCGCCCCCAATATAACGGGGGGATTGCTACTCTTAGTGGTGTTAGTCAGGGCAAAATTACTAAATTCATTAACCCAAAGGGTGGTATTAGTAAAGGAGTTATCAATGTAAAGATTAGTGCTGGTGGGAGTTGAAAGATTGTAACTAATGCTTAATTCTGTATCCTCACTCACCGCAGTATCAAGAGTTAAAGTCAGACTATTATCATTAACTTGGATATTGCCCACAGTATAGCTATTATTATTACTATCGGTGACGATAAATTGATTAGCAGTAGGAACATCATTGCCATTGCCTAGATCATCGATAAAATTCAGGGTGACAAGTTTCCCGTTAACAAAACCGGAGATCGGTTCTAGAGGCGGAACCTCCGCAACCCATGCCAATAAAGGAGATGAACCACCAGAAATAATGAAGGGCGCACTATCTTGTCCTAAATCCGCTTCAATATTTGCCATGAGGGAGGAAGTTGTAACAGCAGGCGGGGTAATCCCTGTTACTAAGGAGCTAATATTTTGACTGTTGTAAGTTATACTAACAATTTGATCGGGAGATACACTCTGATTGAGACTCAAAAAGACATTATTCCCTGTGAGGGAAACAGAAACACTCTGTACCTGGACATCATTCACCGTTGTCCCATCAGAGTTGGTAACGGTGACGGTATAATCTGCAACAGTGTCGGAGAATGTCAGATTAGAATTGTTGTTTGAAATGAAGACAGATGACTGAGAGACTTGGGCAGATACGCCATTTTGAATGGTAAAAGATTCGATCGAATCTCCGTTACTATCTTCTAAGGGGTTACTACCTAAAGAACTACTATTGTTATAACTAATGGTGACATTTTGTAGAGACTGATTCGTCACCGATGAGGCAAATGTTAATAACACACCATTATTAGTTACCGTCGCATCGGTAATGGATAAGGAGGTGTTATTGTTGTTGGTGACGGTAAATCGAGCAAGATCAGGACTAACCGTCGTATCTAAGGGAGTGTTAAAAGCGAGAAGGAGGGTGAGATTAATATAGTTTTGACTGTTACCACTGGTGGGATTGTATTGATAAGCAAGGGAGTTAGGAGTATTATTAGTAACGCCTAAATCAGAGATATTTTCGATCGTATTGCCATTAGTATCCGTGATCCCCTCATTATTTACAAAATTGAGAGAGACATTATTGCTAGTGGGTGTAGGATTATCAGAACTGGTGTAATCGAGATTTTCTGAGGTAGGAATGGCATTTTCTAACTGTAAAATAACGAGATTAGAACTCGCACCTGCTACCACACCAAAAACAGGAACATTAGTAATATTGCCATTAATATCCGTCACGCTGACAGTAAAGTCACTCGCGGAGGGAAGTGCAGCTAAATCTGTGCCGAAGTCCACTGTAATCAAAGAACCAGCTAAACTGGCGCTAGTGGTAGAAGCCATTAACGCCAAAGAAGTCGAACTTGCTACTGAGGAGGAGTCACTGTCACTACTAGAGTTTTTATTGCCGTCAAAAACATTCCAAGACCAACCCGGATTGAAATTAAAACCTAATCCTAAAGGACCTATCTTCACCTCTAAACCAACGGGAAAAGTTAGGGAGATAGTATTATCTGTATTTCCAATACCCCAGTTAAAAGCAGTTTCGACACCACCGTTTATATCTGCACTCAGAATTGGTACATGGGGAATTTGAGCCTTACCGGATACCCCTGTAGTCAACACAGGAAAACTAATCGAGCCTTGGTTATCTAATCCTTGGGTCGTGCCATTAATAAAAGCGGCGAAGGTTTCCCCTACAGCAATCGCTATATTGGCGGCCAGAATTCCAGCACCGCTACCCTCAGTTGTTCCCTCTGTCGCTAGATTCATCATTAGTACAGATGCGTCGGCACCAGCACCTGAACCTATCGCTTTGCCCAAATCACCTAGTCCTGCCAACAAAGTTTGAGGCGAATAGGTTTGTCCAGAAATAGGTGTCCCCAAAAGGTTAAAATTAATACCGACACTACCCGTGGCATCTAAGGTAAAAAATCCTGCGGTTTCCTCTGCTGGTATAATCGGAAACTTTACGGAAGCGGTTATGCCTAAAACGTTATCTATATCAAGCAAATCATAGGGTGAATTGTTAGAAAAGCTATACTTAGAATCTAGGTCAAATCCAAAAGTAATAGGACTTTCTCCCCGTATTTTTTTTGTTCCGACTACATTAGCACTATCATCAGCGAATAAATTACCAAATAAATCACTATTTTGATAATCAACGGTGGGATCAGGTACGGTTTTATTTTTCCAAGGGCTTTTTAACTCTTTGGGGGATTCCCATTCTAGCTGTGCATTTGTTTGTAAAAAAATTGATGGTTCTCCACCAAAAGTTGTCCCCCCTGACAATGTACCCACAAGCTCCCAATTTTTCATAAAGGGAGTGATAATTGATCGAAGAAAGCCACTGCTAGGCACACTGTGCATCAATTCCCAATCTTCTAATAAACTACTAGCAAAGTATAATTGGGCATTCCATGAGCCGAAAGGTTGTTGTGCTTGTTCTTCTTCTGTTTCGTCGCTACTAATACTTAAACTATTGGCTTCTGTGGCTGATTGTACCGCTGGAGTTGTGCTTTGAGCATTGCTTAAAACCCCCGGATTAACGACACCATTATTCGTTAATTGAGGGGAATAGGGGGCAGTAGGTATTACATTACTGGTACTTGTAGAGAATTGACTACTGCTAACGCTAAAGGTTTGAGTGTAAAAGTCGGTATCTTCTTTGATGCTGAGATTCGCAACATTATCAAAGTTAACCTTTGAACCGATAACTATTACTTCGCCGCTATCATTAACTGTAACGGTAGGTTCTAAATCCCCTACTTGATCTGAGGTTAGAGTTTGAGGAGTATCTAACCATTGTAAATCAGCATTCTCGTCGTATTGGGCGGCGGTATAGAAAAAATCGCTATCATTCAGATTTCCCTGTTGCCATACCACTGCTAACCCCGGATTGCTCCCACTAATCAGTTTATCACTAGCGACGAGATTAAGACTGGCGACAGGTTCAGTACCCGTAAAAGCAATAGCTTCGGCATTTTTCCAAGTTTCCGAATTACTGTCATAGACTGCGTGCCAAATATTGCCATTATCAGCCCAAACGATATGAGTAACCCCTGTGGTGGAGTCAGTGGTGACAGCGGAAAGACTGGAAGCGAGATTGATAGACATGACTAAAAACTTTGAAGAAGGGTTAAGGTCAATTAAGTTTGAAGTCCACTAGCGTGGTTAGGTTGAACAGTAGACTTGTCGGGAAGTAGCGATCAAAATTGCTGAAGCTTATGTACAGACAAACTTGCAGGGATTTTGCTCCGAGATTCCTGAGTAGATAGAGCGTTGGGGTTGACCATAGGGACTTGGAGGGTGAAGTCACTTTCCGTTGACCACTTTCGTCATTAATCTTCACTATAAGTTGACTTGCCTTAAAGGATCTCTGTAAAATTGTCATTTTTGTCATGACCTTGAGCTTCCTCAAGGTGCTAGGATCACAAACTCCTCTACTACAGCTTAATCCAGAATCTAAAATCCCAATGCAGTTCAATCCCCTCACCTCTGAAATCATCATCGAATTTCTCCAAAAAAAGCTCTATTTAAGTGAATATCGTACCTTAAGTCTTCAAGAAGAAATGATTATTAAAGGAATCATTGATCAGCATAGTTATGAAAAAATTGCCAATCAAATTTATCTTAGTCCAGGTACCACCCGCAATATTGCCTCTCAGCTTTTCCGTCACTTATCAACATTGTTTAAAACTAAAATAACCAAGAAAAATTTTGGCGTATTTATCGAGAAAACGATGAACAACAAGGAAGATTTCATCGATGAACTAGAAAATTATACGCCAAACTGTTTAGAGGCAAATTTATCTGTTATTTTATTAATCGACGATCAACTGGAAAACCTGTTGCTTCTCAAGCAAATTCTCTCTCAAAATAATTACATAGTTCGTACCATTAAGAATGGTCGGACAGCCCTAGAGCTAATTGATAAAATTAATCCCAACTTAATTCTTTTAGATATTTTAATGCCTGAGATAGATGGCTATGGAGTTTGTAAAACACTAAAAGAAAATCCACAATATAAGGAAATTCCTATTATCTTTCTCAGTGCTATTAGTGATTTAACTGACAAAGTAAAAGCCTTTAGTTTGGGGGCTAGTGATTATATTACCAAACCTTTTGAGCCGGTTGAAGTTTTAGCGAGAGTCTCCTATCAAATTGAACTTCAATCTCAACGCCGAGCCTTGAAGACAGAAATTGAATCTCATCAAAAAACTATCGAATCCTTGACCCAATCTCGATCAATTTTAGCTAGTCTTCTCAATTATGCTCCCTATGGAATTGCCGCTTTATCCGCTATTCGTAGTCCAGAAACTGGAGAAGTTATTGATTTTGAGTTTATTCTCGTTAATCCAATTTTTATCAAACTTTTTCCCGCTGACTCTGAGCTAATTAAAAGTGGTTCAAGTTGTGTCTCATTTTTGCAAAAAAAACAACTGGATTGGCTGCCAAAATTAATTAACCTAGTAACAGCTGGCCAACCCTTCTCCGAGATTATCAATCTCGCCAGCCAAATTATTGAAGTTCATGGAACTAAATTAGGCGATGGTGTTAGTATAACCTTACATCCTATAGTTAATCATTTTTAATTATCTTCAGTAGGCAAAAGTGAAAAAATATCTATCAATCGGTCAATTTCAACCGCCTTAACTAATTTGCCTAAATCTTGAGTTAATTGGGGATAATCAGGCTCAATTTCTGCAAGTAATCCCAGCATTGTTAATTCATCTAGTGCAGTTAGAGCCTCATAGAAAGCGCGACACCATTGAGGTGATATACCTTCAATAATTTTCGGAGTTAATGACATAAATTTACTGATTTTTACCTTGTCTTTTGCTACCAAATTAGTTTGCTCAGTCTGAATTTCTGCTTGTAAAATTTGGACTGGTAAACAAAAATAAATCCGAGTTCCTTGAAGCACTTCGCTTTCTAAGCTAATACTACCGCCTAAAAGTTTAATATACTCTTGAGTTAGCATCAACCCCAAACCCGTTCCTTCAATTAAAGGATCAGGATTTTGACCTCGATAAAAAGCGTTAAACAGTAGTTCTTGTTCCGACTGGCTAATCCCGACTCCTGTATCTTCTATCCAAAAATTAAGTTGAGCATTTTCTTGATCTAATTTTTGCAAGGAGACTGTTAAAGAAATGCTTCCCACAGATGTAAACTTAAAGGCATTACTGAGCAAATTAAACAAGATTTGTCGTAACTTAGTTGCATCAACTCGAATTAGGCGAGGACAAGCGGTGAGAAAACTAACCTGAAAATCTAAGTTTTTTATCTCGCTACTAAGCTGAAAAATTGCTTCAATATCTCGAATAAAGTCTAAAAAGTTAAGAGATTGAGGCTGTATTGATAATTTTCCAGCTTCAATTTTAGCTAAGTCTAAAATGTTGGTAATTAATAAAAATAAATTTCTGCTATTTTTTCGCACAATATTGAGGGATTGAGTTAAGTGTTTTGGCAACGCCGGATCATTGACAACTATGTCAGTAAACCCTAAAATCGCATGAAGGGGTGTTTTTAGCTCATGACTCATATTGGTTAGCAAAATGCTTTTAGCCTGATTGGCGATTTCTGCTTTTTCTTTAGCATCAGCAAGTTCTTCAGTCTGTTTCTTCACTTCTTGTGTTAAGATTTTGTTATAATCTTTCAGAAGTATTTCCGCTTGTTTTCTGTCGGTAATATCTTCAATAATAATCAGAGCAAAGATAATCTCATTGGCTTCGTCAAAAATCGGCTTTCCCAATATCTTAACTACAATACTTTGGTGATTGACTTTAATAGTTATATCATCTAGAGTAAATGATTCTCCTATTAAAATTTTCTGCATATTTTTCTCAAAAAATTCTAGGCTTGCAGCCAATAAAATATTGCCTTCTTTGTTGATAAAAATTTGCTGTTTTTCCGAATTATAAACTGTAATACCAATCGGTATTGCTTCCAAAAACTGTCTTAATTGTTGTTCTTGAGACTGAAGTTTTTTTACATATTCCTTTAGTTGATACGCCATTTTTTTAAAGGCTTGAACTAAGTTTTGCAGTTCAGTAATCGAACTTGCTTTAAGTTTTTTTTGCCAATCTCCTTCGGACAAGGCTAAGGTTGCTTGACTTAATCGGGTAATCGGTTGAGTAATGTAATAAGCAGAAATTAAACCAATAATAATAGCCATCAATAAAGCTAAGACAGATAGCAGAAAAGTGAGACGTTGATTTTGCCAAATTTTCCCTAAAATATCAGCCTGTGGAATTACAATAATTGCTAACCATTGCAGTCCATTTTGTTGCTGGAGTGGAAGTGCTAAGACAAAATACTTTTGAGAGTTGATAACTAATGAAGAAAAATACTGTTTTTCAATTTTTTTTACTGGTAGATTGAGTAATGTTTGTGATATCTTTTTGGTGATAAGATTAGGACTTTTAGTTGCCAACAAAGGAACTGCATTGCCATTAACAACTTCTAACTGACTTTGACCATTAGAAGTAGCAATTAAATAACCATTTTTATCAATAATAAAGACGCTACCCGTGCGCCCAATTTTCAGGGATTGCAAAAATTTATTTAGATAGGACAAATCTACCTGAATAGATGTTACCCCTAATAATTGAGAACGCTTCCCATTGTAGAGGGGACGAGAGAAGTTTATTACTAAATGTTTTTGAAAAACTTTATGGGCAAATAAGGGAGTCCATTGCATTTTGCCCGTTTTTATCACCTGGGTGTACCAGGGTCTGTTAGTCACTTTATATCGATTAGCGAGGATTTTGGGATTGCGTTTCTTTTGATAATTTTCTAGAGAAGAATAACCATAGTAATTATATTGCGTTTTTCTTCCTACTTCCGCTAACCCTTGAAGGATTTGACCTTGTTTGTTATAAGTGTGACCGGCTGCACGAAATTCATTGGCTTGATTACTCACCATAAAAGCAGTAAGAAAATCATGGCGATGGTTTCGATACTGTTTGTATAAATAAGAGCCCCAAGGTTCTAAGTCGTTGAGATTTAAGATTCCTAAATCAATTAAATCTTGATGTTCTTGAGTGAGAGCAATCGGTTTTTCTAAAAAATTGTCCATTTCCCCTTGCAAGCGATCGCCAATATCTTCTAGCAAGGAAAGTGTTAACAGATTAATCGCTTGCCAAGTGCTGTAGTAAGCCAGCCAACTTATACCGCCGATCACAATCATCAACTGCACAACAAAAGGAACCGTCAGAAGGATTTTCAGGGAAAGCCAGCGAGATAGATCAAATTTCATTACCGTCATCGAGAAACTCGCGAAATACAACTCTCGGTTCGGGAATCACTATAGGTAGTGTTTCAATGACTGATTAAACCTACCTGTAGTGGTATTAGTTCAACTTATGCCACTACAGGCAGTGGATAGCTTAATCCAAAAACACTATATGTGGAAAATGAGCGAACCGTCAGATACAAGGTATGATAGCTTCTTTTAGATGCGGATGTGGTATTTATTGATCATGAAGTGCGGAATCTGGAACATAAGACTAATAATCATTCTACTTTCCTCATTTTTGCCAGCCACTCAATTAAACTCTGTAACTGCTTCTAAGGACTATCAAATCCTGGAGTGTCTCGTAGGGAGTGATGATCGATCGAAGAAAGCCACTTTTAGGGACACTGTGCATCAATTCCCAATCTTCTAATAAACTACTAGCAAAGTATAATTGGGCATTCCATGAGCCGAAAGGTTCTTGTTCGAGTTGATCTTCTGTTTCACTTGGAGTTGTGCTTTGAGCATTGCTTATAACCCCCAGATTAACGACACCATTATTCGTTAATTGAGGGGAATAGGGGGCAGTAGGTATTACATTACTGGTACTTGTAGAGAATTGACTGCTGCTAACGCTAAAGGTTTGAGTGTAAAAGTCGGTATCTTCTTTGATGCTGAGATTCGCAACATTATCAAAGTTAACCTTTGAACCGATAACGATTACACAGAAAAAAACTGTCATAATAATCGACCAAGCTTCCATTCATACCAGCGAGGCATTTATGGAGAAACTTGAGGAATGGGAAAAGAAAAACTTGAAAATATTTTGGTTGCCCACTTATTCACCTCATTTAAATTTAATTGAAATATTATGGAGATTTTTAAAATATGAATGGATTGAATTTAGCGCCTATAAAGACCGAAAGAGCCTCCTCGCTTACGTTAAAAAAGTGCTGGACAATTTTGGAGGCGAGTATGTAATTAATTTTGCCTAGGTACTTATAACTTTTCAAGAGAACGTAGGTTGGGTTGAAGCATGAAACCCAACGCCTGCTCATGTTACGCTACCGCTAACCCATCCTACAAATAATTTTACCTCCCTACTTAAAAGACGATTTTTAGGCATTCTTGGTTAAGACATTAAAAATAAACGATAAGATTTGCTGTCAATTAAGATATAAATTCCTAGAATAATATAGATAAAAGGACTAATTTTATGTCCGTAGTTTGTAAGCACTTTAGCTATCCTGGGATGGGTAATCAAAAAATAGGCTAGGACGCACCAAATCCCCATCATGAGATAAAAAATTATCATGATAATTAAGACGTGCATCGGGGAATTATTGGCAAAAAGAGAGGTATAGATACCAATATTATCACCACCATTAGCCACTGTTACAGCCACAACTTGATAGGTTTCGGGAGTAATAATCGATCCAGGAGGGGAGGAATGATTAAGATCGATCGCTACTGTTTGAATATTCTCATTGTCTGACGAAAAAAGCTGTTTAATCCCAATAATTAGCGGTATAAATCCTAATAGACCAATCCATTCTTTAGAAACCAGTAACCCAAATAGTAAACCGAGGGAACTAGCTAGGAGAATGAGGGTAAAACCGAGGTATTGACCGATAATCAGATGTCGAGGTCGAAAATTAGCATTAAGTCGCGAGAAAAACAACATTAGCACCATCAGATCATCGAGATTTGTGGCTACAAAACTCGTCACGCTAGTAATTAAAAGGGCTACTAACCAATTCATAGATTGAAAAAAGGGATAATCCTTCCCATTCTAAATCTCGTAGTGCCAGATTTCCTCCTCTCGTAAAAGAAGACGATGGACGGGAAGACGTTCCACGGCCCCCTGTTGTTCAAGATGATTAAGTGCGCGGGTAATTGTGACTCTAGTAGTTCCTAATAAGTCAGCGATATCCTGATGAGTTAGACGCACATCAATTAATTGTCCGTTACCGGTTTGTTTGCCGAATTGATTGCCTAACCATGACAGTAATTTCAGGACCATAACATCAGTACGTTTGTAGCTACGAATAATACTTAGTTCTTGTGCTTGCTGAAGATGAGACAGCAGAATTTCTGCCATTTGATAACTCTCAACTGTGGAAAAGGAAACTGCTTGCACAGGACTAATGCACTCAACTTGATAGGGATTGACTCTCTCTAGGGTTTTGCCAACAAAACTGCCGGGTCCCCACAATCCCAAGACGATGAGGGTTCCATCTTCTAACCAGGTGGAGGTTTTCACGACTCCACTCTCGATTTTCCAGAAATTAGGATTTCTGAGGGGCAAAATTGCCCGATTATCAAAGTGCCAGCGATGGGGGGTTGGTGGTTGATAGGTAAGCGTCATGATTGATAATTAATTTTGATTAGGTACTTAGCTAGTAAAAAGCACAAGGCTGTCGGTAAAGGGGCTTTTTAGACAAGTTAAGGCTTTTTGGGAGATTTTGGGGTAAAAACGATAATTACCCCAAAAAAGACTGATTTTATGCCCTTGCAAGCCCTATTTATTTCGGGGTGCTAGTCTTCTCCAGTTCCGTCGTCGCCGAGGAGATCAGTTCTTGCCAAGCTCGATCGCTTTCCTGTAGAGTCTGTTTAACTGCGTCGATGGTCTTTTCCACGCGAGTTTTCAGGAAAGGGGAAGCATTGTCTTTGAGTCGTTCGGTGTCGTCGGCTAAGATATCGATCGTCTCGGAGGTATTAACGAGGCTCTTTTCTAGGGTAATAAGGTTGTTTTGCAGGGTTTCACCGAGTTTAGCCCCAGAACTTGTCAACTTTTTCCCTAATTTGCTCACTTTTTCCCCTAGATCGTCAATATTATCTGCTAAGTCCTCTAGGTTGTCCTGTTGAGCTTCGATAATCTTCTTGTCGAGAGAAGGGGCGGCTAGTTGAGCATTTAGGTCATCGATAGCCGATTTTGTCGCTTGGATGGCTTTTTCATAGGCAATTTGGGCATCTTCGAGAATTTTTGACCTAGAAACCTCATTTTTTTTCTTAACTGGTTCCACCACAGTGCCACCGGTTGCCGTGGCACGGTCGATGACAGCCAACTGTTCGGGAAGTAGCGGCAAGGCGATCGCATTTCCCCTTCCCCCGAGGAGCAAAGTGACAGTTAAGAGGAAAATCAGCAGCCGGAAAACTTGATTTTTGAGGTTTTTAAAACTCTTATTTCGGTTGATCATAATTTGATTTTCTCCTATATTCAAAAAATTGGTTATTCAATCTAAATATTATCATATAAAATACTTGTGTGTTATCTATATACAGAAAATTTTATAAAAAATTTATTATATTTTTTAACTAATAAATTGCAGATAAAATATAAACTTTTTGAGCTAAAAACTATTATAGAAAAGCTTATACCCTTTTAATAGAAAAATAATTTTTATCGAAAAAATCTGGTCTAAAACCTCGCCTTAAGGCGAAAAGTTTTTGGGGCGGGGTATAAATTCCCTTTACAAAAATTGCCTCCTGCCGACCGCCTCCTGCCTCCGTTATTAATGAGATGCTGAATTATCCGATGAGTCTATTTCTTGATTGATCCGAGATATTTTCTTCCGACCTTTAATATATTTGGCTAAAGGTTGTTTTTTCTTCAGTCGTTTAATGCCACTTAAAGTGGAGAGAGTGAATAAAGTACCCACGAGAACCATCTGCCATAAACCGCAGCCAGAAGCGGCCCCTAATCCTGCTGCTAACCAGATAGTCGCCGCCGAAGTCAAACCTTTTACTTGTATCTTATTTAGTTCCCGATGGGACTGTTGTAGGATGATTCCCGCCCCTAAAAAACCGACACCAGAAGCGACCCCTTGAATAGTGCGACTGAGGGCATTAGAAGACGCATAACCCACATCTCCTTCCGCTTGTAGGGGAATCATCACGAACATGGCAGCTCCGAGACTAACGATGATAAAAGTTCTCAATCCAGCCGGACGACCGCCTCGCTGTCGGTTATAACCAATCAGACAGCCGACGGCCATAGCCATACTGAGCCGAAAAATAATCGTTTGCCAATCTTCCGAGTCAAAAAACATTGCTTAACCCATCAAATGAGATAAAAACTTCGCCTAACTAATCAAGGCCTTTTCCAGATCCCGCTTTAAATCGTTTCTATTCTCGATCCCGATCGATAATCCTAGTAAAGCTGGTGTTATAGGTGGAAGTGAGATCAATGGGAACCGTTACCGCCCCATGGCTAGAGTCTGGTTCTTGCCCCCCATGAATTGCCCTCGTTTCAAATTCCATCAATTTATTGTCCTATTAGTCGATATCTTCGAGGTCTTTAAACAGGGCCGTGCTGAGGTAACGTTCCCCGAAACTAGGCTGAATCATGACGATTAATTTATCTTCGTTTTCGGGTCTTTTGCCCACCTGAATCGCCGCCCATAAAGCAGCCCCGGCCGAAATGCCCGATAGTAGTCCCTCCTGACGAGCTAACCGTCGCGCGTAGGCGAAAGCCTCTGTATCATCGACGATAATCACCTCATCGATTAATTCCGGTCGGAAAATGGCTGGGATAAAACCGGCGCCGATGCCTTGGATTTTGTGCGGCCCGGGTGGTCCTCCCGATAAGACGGGACTATTAGAGGGTTCAACTGCGATCGCTTGAAATTGGGGACGACGGGGTTTAATGGTTTCGGCAATACCGGTAATGGTTCCCCCGGTTCCCACGCCACCGATAACGATATCTACCAGGCCGTCGGTATCGGTCCAGATTTCTTCGGCGGTGGTTTCTCGGTGAATTTTCGGGTTAGCCGGGTTGCGGAACTGTTGCAAACTATAGGCGTTGGGGATGTTTTCGACTATTTCCTCGGCTCTGGCGATCGCTCCTTTCATGCCTTGGCTACCCGGGGTTAATTCTAATTGCGCTCCGTAGGCTTTTAACATCGCCCGTCGTTCTAAACTCATGGTTTCGGGCATAGTCAGGATTAAGCGATAGCCTTTGGCAGCGGCTACCATGGCCAGGGCGATGCCGGTATTGCCGGAAGTGGGTTCCACCAGAATTGTTTTATCGGGGTGAATTAGTCCGGCGGCTTCAGCGTCCTCCACCATACTGACCCCGATGCGATCCTTAACCGAGGCGGCGGGGTTCATACTTTCTAGTTTGACGACGATGCGGGCTTTTACTCCCTCTGCTACTGGGATTCGATTCAGTTGGACTAGGGGAGTCCGTCCTACCAATTGGGTGATGTCTCTTGCGATCGGCATAATCCCACTTGCTTTATACTTGTTGGCTATTTTTGATTATATATGTATTTAAGATGTTTTACAATACTTTTTAGATTGGAGTACAGTGCGTCGGCGGGGATTATCCCCGTCGATTTTTTTGCCTTGATAGTTTCTTTTTGGTATATCAAAGCACAATCGATAAAATCGTCTTGGGAAATTTTTCTCAATTTAGTTAATTATTATTAGTATATAAAAGCACATTTGTTTAAATAACTTAAAGGAATTATTAGAGAGATGAAAAGAGTGATACTTTTTCTTAGTATAGGGTTACACATTTGGAAAAGTTTTCTGAGATTTATCCTAAAAAATTATTTTTTTGCTGTTTTTTTAGGAAACAATTTTTAATAAATAAAGGTGAAAATATCGTCTATAAAATAATTTATGGCAAAAACGAGGTGTGTCTAGGAGCGTCAATAAACGCTAAATTCAATTTAAAAGAATTGTTCCTCGATATACAAAAAATCTGGCCAAGGGAGAGTAAAACTTTTTTCAAGGACGATAGTATAGTCCCAAGAAAAAAACTCCTAGATACTTTATCGGAAAAATAAAGAAAAGCCAGAAAATTTACCTCGATATTTTGCCGAAACCAATCATCATTATAGGAGATGAAAACTATGGTGTTAGATGCCTTTGCCAAAGTCGTTTCCCAGGCCGATACCCGCGGGGAATACCTGAGCGAGAATCAAGTCAATGCCCTAATTGCCTTCGTCAAAGATGGTAATAAACGCGTGGATGTGGTCAATCGTCTTTCCAGTAATTCTTCTGCGATCGTTACCGATGCCGCGCGTAGTTTGTTTTCAGAACAGCCCGTTTTAGTTGCCCCCGGTGGCAACGCCTATACAAACCGTCGTGCCGCCGCCTGCTTGCGGGATTTGGAAATTATCCTGCGCTACGTTACCTATGCCACCTTCACCGGCGATGCCAGCATCCTCGATGATCGCGCCTTGAATGGTCTCCGGGAAACCTACGTCGCCCTAGGAGTTCCGGGTGCTTCTGTTGCGGCCGGAATTCTCAAGCTCAAAGACGCTTCCCTTGCCCTAGCGGCCGATCCCAACGGGATCACTCGCGGGGATTGCAGTTCTTTACTAGCAGAAGTCGCTTCCTACTTCGATCGAGCGGCGGCGGCAGTTTCCTGATGCTGTGACTTTCTTCTCTCAATCCGATTAAACTTTTGTAGGAGCAATTCCATCGATGACCAAGACACCTTTAACCGAAGCGGTGGCTACTGCCGATTCCCAAGGCCGTTTTCTCAGCAGTGCAGAATTACAAGTAGCCTTCGGTCGTTTCCGTCAGGCCGCCATCACCCTAGAAGCGGTAAAAATCCTCGCCCAAAAAGCCCCCAGTTTAGCCCAAGAAGCAGCCAACGCTGTCTATCAAAAATTTCCCTACACCACCCAACTCCAGGGGCCGAACTATGCCTACGATGAGCGGGGGAAATCCAAGTGCGTTCGCGATATCGGCTACTATATCCGGATTATCACCTATGCCCTCGTGGTAGGCGGTACAGGCCCGATCGATGAATATCTAGTCGCCGGTTTGAGTGAAATTAATAGTGCCTTTGAACTATCTCCTAGTTGGTATATCGAAGCCTTAAAATACATCAAAACCAATCACGGATTAAGTGGGGATGCTGCTGTAGAAGCTAATTCCTACATCGATTATGTGATCAACGCCCTTAGCTAATTTACGTCAACTTCACGTCAACACAAGCTCAAATCTCCTAAATTCACCTCGGGATGAGCGCCGAGGTTTTTTTGCGTCCGTCTAACTTGGTCGTCGTCGGGAACCTACCCTAACAAAAAAACCATCTTGGGCAAGATGGTTAAACACAACGAGTATAAACCGACAAACTTGATTTTAGACCGCTTTTTCTGGCCCGGTAGCGACGGGCAGATCTGTGGTACTGTACTCTGTCCAAGAACCCTCATAAATTCGCACCTTGGGATAACCGAGCAGATGTTTGAGGACAATATACTGTAAAGTCGCTTCCCGTCCGGTACTGCAACTGACGATAATATTATCCGAGGGCTTGATGTTGCTTTGGGCAAGAATCTTCCTTATTTCGTCTAAAGATTTCAATTTATGAGGATTTTTCAGGGATTCATCGGGATTATTCGCTTCCGTAAAAGTCGGCCAGGGTATATTTTTCGCCCCCGGAATATGACCATTTCTCAGCCAGATATCCTGTTTCCCCTGAAAAAGTTCTTCCGGTCTAGGATCGATAAAAACCACATCTGGTTTGCCGATCAATTTCTCTACTTCTGCTAAATTTACCCGAATCGAGGGATTATCACGGACAGTAAAGCTCCCGGGTTGATATTTAGGGAATTCTTTAGTTACCTTTTGTTCAGAGCCCTTATAACCCTTAAAACCGCCATCTAAGACCGCCACATCTCGGAAACCCGAGCGCTCTAGTAAATAGGCCACCATGGTTGCCCCCAAGACATCGCGACCATCGGAATATACTACCACTCGATCGCCATTAGTGATTCCCGCGGCGGCAAAGAGACTGCCAATTTTATCCTCTTGCCAATATTGAACCGGCAAAAATCCGTTTGGACCACGAAAATTATTGTCGGCTATATTCACCGCTTTCGGTAAATGACCGGTGATATATTCTAAAGGATTAATCCGCACATCGAGAATTTTTAACTTCGGATCGTTGAGATTTTGTGCTACCCACCCCGGCGATACAAAGTCTATCTTAGTCTCAGATTTAGACGTGGCCATCAGGGGCGATGACGGGGCTAAGGTAAAGGTTAAAATGCAGAGGAGAACTAAAGTGAAAAAAGCAAGGGGACGGCTGTGAAACCGTCCCAGGGATAGACCCTTCCCTTGACGCAGTTTTGGTTTCATGATTCAGTGTCAGCGACGAGTATCAAATGATAATCACTATAGGGCTTTGATTAGCTTTCTCCAAAAATTTAAGTATAGCGTGATATTTTTTTTGGCAGCAAGTCGGTCAACTAATTATTAATTTTCTCTTGGGTGTTGATCGCCTTGGGTGTCTCTAATAACTGTTGCCACCAGATATGAAATAGGAAAGACCAAGCGATCGCTAAAAGCCAAGCGGCAAGGATATCACTAGGAAAGTGAACACCTAAATAAAGACGAGTCCAGGCAATAACTAAGACGAAGGGAATCCCCAGTAAAACTACCCCGAAAAACCAGCGCGTTCTCCAAGATAGGATCAGTAAAGAAACCACTAACAGGGAACTAAATAAAGCATGACCGCTAGGGAAGGCAAAATCATCGGGTAACGGATAAAATAACTGCCAAAATTGCGGGCGGTTTCGATGAAAAAAAATCTTGAGATTATAACTAATTGCCCAACCTCCCGCCATAGTTACAAGAAGATAAGCGAACCCATACCAGTATTTTTTTAGGGCAAAAATCAGCAGTAAAATTGTTAGTATCGGGGCTACTCCCCAATAAGTACCCAATCCCGTTAGTTTTATGGCCAAAAAATTTAGGTTTAAATTAGTAGTTTGATGAATAGATAGCAGCAGGAATTTTTCCCAAGCAAATCCTTGGGGATGCTGGTCAATAGCGATCGCTAAATCCGTAAAACTTAGCGATGTTAACAAGATGGCTAAGAAAAATAAGCTATTGTTTAAGTAGGTTTTGGCAATCACGGGGAAAAAGTGGCGATCGAGGATAACAGGGGCATTTCTAAAACCTGAAAATGCAGCAAAGCTAGGATTACTAAAGTATAAACTGTCGAGGAAAGTAATCCATTTCTTAATTCTTTTTGCCAATTGCGTTCTTCTTTCTCTCCACCGATTAATTCTTTCGTTCCGAACTGCATCAGCAGAATTCCCACAACATTAGATAACCAATAACCAACCATGGCCGCCGGCAGAAAAAAATCGGCGTGTAAGCAAGCAATTAAACGACCGAAACCGTAGGCGATCGGCAGATTAAAAATTAGATCGTTCCACCAACACAGGGGCGATAATAAGTAACCAATCAATACCAAGGTTCCGTTTTTTATTTTGTCCAGTAGATACATCTTTTTTTTATTTACTAACTATCAGCTTTGTTTTTGGCTCTTCTAGGTTCTGTGTGATACGTTTAACTTACAGAGGATCGATCAATCTTTGTGTCCTTTGTGTCTTTGTGGTTCCTTCCACTCGCTCGCTAGGAAGAATGTATCTTAGAATACATTTTACCCACCAAACCTAAGAGAGCCTGTTTTTTTGGCCATCAGCAATCAACTATCTCTGCTATCTAGCTGACGGCTCACGACTAATTAACGCTGAATTTGGTCAAAAATCGCCCCATCAGCGAAGAATTTTTTCTGGATCGCATCCCAGCTACCAACCGCAGTATAGGGGAAAAGATTCGACACTTTTGGATATTGTTTACTAAACTCTTTAGCCACATTAGCATTAACGGGACGGAAACCCACCTTGGCGAATTCCCGCTGCGCTTCCGGAGTAAAGAGAAATTGGGCAAAAGCTGTCGCTACTTCCCGGGTTTTGCGTTTATCAACTATTTTATCCACTACGGCCACAGGCGGATCGATCGAAACATTGACCGGAGGAATAGTATAGGAAAACCCGGTTTCTCCTTTTTGACGGGCCAGAATCACCTCGTTTTCGTAGTTAAGCAGCACATCCCCCTGATCTTGTTTAAAGAAGACATCGCTGGCTTCCCGGGCATCTTTGGGTAGTACAGGCACGTTTTTATAGACATTGCGGACGAAATTGGTCGCTTGTTGTTCGTTGCCTCCATTCCGAGTTACCGATCCCCACAGGGCCAGAAAATTCCACCGTGCCACCCCAGAGGTTTTCGGGTTGGCAGTAATGACTTTAATCCCCGATTTGGCTAGATCTGGCCAGTTGCGGATTCCTTTGGGATTGCCCTGACGAGTAACTAAAGCTACCACGGAACGAGTGGCGATGGCATTATTGGGGAGTTCTTTCTGCCAACCGGGGTTAACTAAACCCGCTTTTTGCAAGCGTTCCACATCGGAACCGATGGCCAAATTTACCACATCTGCATCTAATCCGTCGATAACAGCGCGGGTTTGGGAACCAGAGCCGCCATAACTCTGTTTAATCACCACATCCTGTTTTTTCTCTCTTTTCCATTTGTTGACGAATAGAGGAATGATTTTTGAGTAGGCCGATTGAGTCACCGCGTAGGAAACCAGGGTGATTTCCACGGTTTGTTGTTTAGCTTGCTCTTTATCCGCAGCTGCCAGCAGATTACTCGATGCTGATAGGGGACTAGAAGCTAGTCCGATTCCCGTTGTGACGACGGCAGCCGTAGCTAGAGAAATAAAAGGTAAGAGGGTTTTCGGTTTTGGGGATCTAGGATCAGGGATCACGATGTCATCGGCTCCTTTGTTTATTTATGGGAGATTGCTAGGTATTTTTTCTAGAATCGTATTCTATACGAAATAAAAAACAATTACAATACATTGAAGAAAAAATTATACTGTTTGGGTTAGATGCAAATAAATCAAGCCATTAATGGCTTGATTAACTCAAAAAAAATGGAAATATTCGATTTATACCGCTTAAATGCGCCTTTAAATCTGCCTGAAGCCTCTTTATGCTTCCAGAATAGAGATTTTATTGTCTTTATGGAGAGGAAAGAATTTTTTAGCCCTCAAAAACCTCTCCCGGGTTCACCGGTGAAGTTAGCTGACCTTAGCAACTATTACCCTAAAATTGAAGCGGTCTAACGACTTCAATCAATAAGCAGGGTGCGTCCCCAAAATCTATTGGTGGAGCAGTAGGACTTGCATTATCGCACTGAAACAGTCCAGTAGGGTGTGTTAGCGTTAGCGTAACGCACGAATTTTGAACATTAGATAAGGTGCGTTACATTTCATTAACGCACCCTACCAGAGCGCACTGAAACAGTCCAGTAGGGTGTGTTAGCGTCAGCGTAACGCACGAATTTTGAACATTAGATAAGGTGCGTTACATTTCATTAACGCACCCTACAAGATCGGCGATCGCACTAATACACCAAATTAGCTGAAACAGTCCACTACCATATCGGCGATCACACTAGTGATCGCGTGTGTCCAAATACCCTTGTGGGGGCAAAATCTACCCTAAATACCGAAAAAGATGCTTTACATCTCACCAAAACTTAGCGATTAGGGAAATTGGGAAAGCGAGTGCGGCATCCGCGATTGATCAAGCCATACCATCCCCAAGCGGCACATTCAATCGGGCGAGTCTCTTGAGGTCGGGAAACAACCGTATAGTCGCAAGAGACATAGCCGTTACCGTCGCTATCTATTGCCTGACAGTTCGCTCCTTTTAGGTCTTCTCTAAGAACGGAATTAACATGGTCTCTCAGTTGATTTTCGGCAAAACTCCTGCCCAAAAAAATCTGTCCTAGGAAAGAAACGGCGCTGATTGCGAGAATGCCGACAATAATAGTATTGACTAAGAGTTCAATTAGGGTGAAACCTTTGTTAGCCTTCTTGTTGGCGATTTTGAGCAGCAGTTTGGTTTTGAAGTTAGCGTTCATGATTTTTCCTGAGTACAGGTGTTGGATTTGCTTCTGAACAATAAAACTGTTTCTATTCGTTTATTTAGGCTGAAGAGGCTTAACTATGTGTGAAATTTAAATTTCTTTACAAAAAGCTGGATGCCAACTATAGCAGTTATCTTAGCGTTGGGTTTCATGCTTCAACCCAACCTACGTTCATCTTATATTTAATTCCACCCACCCACTTAGGACTTGTATTAGGGAACGCACCCTACAGCGATAGCGTACTGCTACGCAGTGCCTTCGGCATCGCACTGCCCCCCCTAATTGAGCGCCACCAATCGGTATGATTCGTAATTATGCCGCAAGCACTGACAATGAGCGGCAAGTCTCTTCTAATATTATTGCCGATCGAGAATGGCTCAGGAAGAGATCGCCAAAATAGTTTAAAAATCGGCCGAGAATTTCTAGGATAGAAGTAAAGACCATCCTTGCCTACTTTTTCCATGATCCTAGCCGCCGAAACTGGACTAAAAACCGCTACTCTAGACGTAAAAGGCATGAAATGCGCCGGCTGTGTGAGTGCCGTAGAACGACAACTCAGCCAAAATCAAGGGGTAAAATCGGCCCAAGTTAACCTAATCACGGAAATTGCCGTGATTGAATACCAACCGGATGCGATCGCACCAGAGCAGTTAGCCGCAAAATTAACCGCGATTGGATTCCCCACCCAACCGCGCAGCTCATCGACTCCCCTTTCTCAACAAAATCAACGGCTGCAAAACCAACAAAAAGAACAGCAACAACAATTATACCGATTAGCGATCGCTTGTTGTTTACTGGTTTTTTCCCTGATTGGTCACTTACACCACATCGGGGGACCAGAAATCCCTATCTTTCAAAGTATTGCTTTTCACTGGACTTTAGCCACCCTAGCCATTTTATTCCCCGGCCGCGATATTTTCATCGATGGTTGGCGGGGATTACGGCACGGGATGCCAAATATGAACACTCTCGTTAGTTTAGGCACAGGTAGCGCCTATATAGCCAGTTGTTTGGCTCTTATCTTCCCTAATCTCGGTTTAGAGTGCTTTTTCGATGAACCGGTCATGCTGTTAGGTTTTATTCTCCTCGGACGGACTCTAGAAGCGCATTCCCGTCATCGCGCAGCCGCAGACTTAGAAGCGCTTACCTCCCTACAACCGGCAGTGGCTCACCTGATTGGTAGTACAGATGACCGTGTGGGCGTGGCCATTCCCGTGGAACAGCTGCGCGTCGGGGAATGGGTGCGCGTCTTACCCGGGGAAAAAATTCCCGTGGATGGGGAGATTATTCAGGGAAGAACCACGGTAGATGAAGCTTTATTAACGGGGGAATCGCTCCCGGTGGTTAAGGAAATGGGAGATCTAGTCATTGCTGGCAGTTTCAATCTCTCCGGTGCGATCGCCGTGCAAACTCGTCAGGTGGGGACCGATACCACCCTAGCTAAGATTATCGCAGCCGTGGAATCAGCCCAAACTCGCAAGGCCCCGGTACAGAAGATAGCGGACCGGGTAGCGGGTTATTTTGCCTACGGAGTCATGATAATTGCCCTAATTGTGCTGCTCTTTTGGTATTTTTGGGGAACTAGGCTCTTTCCAGAGGTGTTAGGGTCAACCACGGGACACCATGAGCTGATTCAACCCACTTCTCCCCTACTTTTGTCCCTAAAATTAGCGATTTCTGTGCTTGTGGTCGCTTGTCCCTGCGCTCTCGGTTTAGCCACACCGACGGCCCTACTGGTGGGAACCAGTTTAGCAGCCGAACGGGGCATTTTAATTAAAGGGGGTGATGTTTTGGAAACCGTCTCGCAACTGCAAACGGTGGTTTTTGACAAAACGGGAACCCTTAGCCAAGGTCATCCAGAAATTACCGATTGTTTGAGTTTTTCTATCCTTAATTCCCTGGAAATTCAACAATTAGCGGCAGTAGTGGAGAGTGGTACTAATCATCCTCTTGCTCAGGCGATTTTAGACGCGGTTACTCCCCCTACTAACCTGACGGGGGAAGATTTTCAAACTGTGGCCGGATTGGGAGTTTCGGCAAGGGTGCAGGGGTCGAAAATTGTTCTAGGAAATCGGCAATGGTTGGCACAGAACGGCATTAAAATCGATGAAACTATCTGGGGGATTCAAGAGCTTTTACAAGCGGGTAAAACGGTGATTTATCTGGGGATGGAAGAACAATTACTCGGCGCGATCGCTTTTCAGGACCGATTGCGTCCCGATGCTCAAACAACCGTGAATCAGTTACAAAAACTCGGTTTAGAGGTGATTTTACTCAGTGGTGATCGCCAAGAAGTGGTGACAGCGATCGCTAATAGTTTGGGTATTAGCCAATTTTATGCCGAAGTTGCCCCCACCGAAAAATCGGCCTTAATTGCCGACCTACAGACAAAAGAGGGCAAAATCGTGGCTATGGTCGGGGATGGTATCAATGATGCTCCCGCACTAGGACAGGCTAACATCGGTATTGCTCTGGCCGGTGGCACGGAAGTGGCCATGGAAACGGCTGGGATCGTTTTAATTAGCGATCGCCTAGAGGATGTGGTGCAATCTCTGCATTTAAGTCTGGCTACATGGCAAAAAATCCGACAAAATCTTTTTTGGGCTTTGGGTTATAATACCTTTGCTATTCCCATTGCCGGTGGTTTATTACTGCCCCGTTGGGGTCTAGCTTTCAGTCCGGCCCTAGCAGCAGCTTTAATGGCTTTTAGTTCGGTTATGGTAGTGAGTAATTCCTTGCTTTTACGTCGTCAATTTCCCCCGCTCTCATCGACGCAGGAAAGCGAAAATTAAAGCAATTACCGATTTTTTCTCGATCAATCCATCAAGCACCAAAAAGAGCGACTCTCTTATTCTTTGTGTGATAAGTTTCACTGATACAGGAGCGATCAATCTCTGTGTATTCTGTGTCTTTGTGGTTCGTTACCCAAGAGAGCCAAGATGGTATTTTGTCCCCGTCTTTGTCAGTTGACGGAGACAGGAACCAATCGGGTTAAGCGGTAATTCTGGTCAGGGATTGACCTTGATAATTGTTGGTAATAATCTGGTGAATAGATTGGAAAAATTGCCGACAACGATTATTAGTTCTCAGGGGCAGCTCATGATTTTTAACCAATAAATCGATCTGAAGTTCCGAGCTAGTGGGGGGATGAATAAATAATTCCACTTTCACCAACTGGGGAAAGAGAGCATCGTTAGGAACTTCCGATAAAAGTAACACATCAGGTCGGCGCTTGATGATTTCAAATTCACCCAAACTTAGGATATCATCGTATAAAAGCCCGGTTTGATGGGGAGAAATTCCGACAAAATAAGAACAGGAATAGCGAGCCATGGCAGGGAAAAGATGATAAATTGGTCACGGTTAATCGGTCAAAATCAGGCCATTGAACTACTACAAAGAGCGCTTGAAATCAATTCGATCGCTCCCGCTTACTTATTCGCCGGCGCTAAGGGGATTGGACGCAATCTGGCCGCAAAATGTTTCTGCCAAGACTTGTTAACTAGAGATCGATCGCCGGAAACAAGGGAATTAATCCTGAAACGCTTTCTCGGGGGTAATCATCCCGATTTACTCTGGATTGAACCCACTTATCAACACCAAGGCAAACTGCTCACCGCAAAAGAAGCACAGGAAAGCAATCTCAAGCGTAAAGCTCCCCCGCAAATCCGCATCGAACAAATCCGCGAGATTACTAACTTTTTAAGTCGTCCTCCCCTCGAATCGGCCCGCTCTGTGGTAGTGATCGAGCAAGCAGACACCATGACAGAAGCGGCGGCAAATGCCCTCTTAAAAACGCTTGAGGAACCTGGAAAAGCGACTTTAATCCTGATTGCTCCCAGTCCCTCCTCTTTACTACCCACTCTCGTTTCTCGCTGTCAACACATCCCTTTTCAGCGTCTTTCGGAAGAAAATCTCGCTCAAGTCCTCCGCTCTAACGGACAGGCTCGCGTTCTCAATTATCCGGCAATTCTCGGTTTAGCCCAAGGTAGCCCCGGAGAAGCGATCGCCGCTTTAGAGTTTCTCGACAGTCTCCCCCAAGATTTACCGCGATCTTTGAGCAAATTTCCCCTAAAACTCTCCCAAGCACTGGAATTAGCCAAAATTATCGCCCAAACTCTTGACACGGAAACCCAATTATGGTATGTGAGTTATCTTCAGTATGAGGATTGGCAACGACGACGAGAGCGATCGATTTTAGAAATCTTGGAAAAAACCCGCCGGCAGCTGTTAGCCTACGTTCAACCCCGTTTAGTCTGGGAATGCACTTTCTTGGCATTAGCCAAGCTATCCACCGCCCAAAAGCCTTAAAATTGTTATATTTATCGATCGAGTGGGGAGAAAGACTATGAAAATCAAATCCTTAGTTTTGCTGATTCTGTTAACCTTGACTACGGTTTTAGGCGCTTGTCAGGGAGGAAAAGAAGCCGAAGAACCGAAAAATGGCTCTCCTGGGGTGGAATCCCCCCAAAAAAACGAAGATAGCGATGAAGACGGGGAAAGCCAGCAAAAAGACGGTGATAATGACCAGAATAAAGACGATGACGATGATGATGACGATAACTAAATCCCTAGTATAAAAAAATCGGGTGAGCCTTAACCCACCCGATCGCATATAGATTGAAATCAACCTATAACTGTGGTACAAACTGTTCTTTTTCGGGAACGTAGGCGTATTCAGCCACAATTTGCCGGAATTCTTCCCCATCGATCGTTTCTTTTTCGATCAGCAGGTCCACCACTCGATCGATCACTTCGCGATGATCGCGGACAATTCGCCGAGAAATTTCATGGCAGTGTTCCACGATCGATCGCACCTGATCATCAATGCGAGTAGCGACCTTCTCAGAATACTCGGAACGAGTCATCAAACCGCCACCGAGGAACACTTCACCCCCTTGACTTTCTAGGGACAAAGGACCCAAATCGCTCATCCCGAAACGAGTCACCATCTGGCGGGCCATATCAGAAACTTGCTGTAAATCGCCACCGGCACCGGTAGTCACCTCATCATAGCCGAAGATTTCTTCCTCAGCCGCCCGACCACCTAACGCACCGGAAATCCGGGCCATTAACTGCGCTTTCGTGGTTAAACCCTGTTCTTCGTTGGGAGTGAACCAAGTTAAACCCTGGGCCTGTCCCCGGGGAATCAGAGTCACTTTCTGGACGGGATCGTGATCTTTTAAGAGCGTACCCACGATCGCATGACCCACTTCATGATAAGCGATTAAGCGCTTGCTCTTGCTATCGACTAAAGGAGTGCCTTCCATACCCGCGATAACGCGATCTACCGCGTCATCTATCTCTAGGAGGGTAATGGCATCTTTACGACGACGGGCGGTTAAAATTGCTGCTTCGTTCAGTAAATTGGCTAAATCTGCTCCACTGAACCCCGGAGTGCGACGGGCGATCGCTTCGATGGAAACGTCGTTAGCCAGCTTTTTATTGCGGGCATGAACGTCTAAAATCTCTAAACGACCTTTAAAATCGGGCGCATCGACGGTTACTTGGCGATCAAAACGGCCCGGACGCATGAGAGCGGAATCGAGAACATCGGGGCGGTTAGTGGCGGCAATGATAATAATTCCCGTATTCCCCTCGAAACCGTCCATTTCTGTCAATAATTGGTTTAGGGTTTGTTCCCGTTCATCGTTACCACCACCGATACCGGCACCCCGTTGACGACCTACCGCGTCAATTTCATCGATAAATATTAAACAGGGAGCATTTTCCTTGGCTTTTTTGAACAAATCGCGCACGCGAGAAGCACCGACACCGACAAACATTTCCACAAATTCCGAACCAGAAATGCTGAAGAAAGGCACACCCGCTTCACCGGCGATCGCTTTAGCCAACAGGGTTTTACCCGTACCCGGAGGGCCAACTAACAGGACTCCTTTGGGGATTTTGGCCCCGACGGCGGTAAATTTCTCCGGTTGTTTGAGGAAAGTGACGACTTCCTGTAATTCTTCCTTCGCTTCGTCAATTCCTGCCACATCATCAAAGGTGATGCCGGTTTTTGCTTCCATCTGGAAGCGAGCTTTTGATTTACCAAAACTCATCGCTTGACCGGGGCCGCCTGGCATATTATTAGAACGGCGGAACAGGAAAAAGAGAGCGGCAATCAGCAAAAAGGGGAAAACTAGATTACCGAGGAATCCCCACCAAGCGCCGTCATTCCGCATCGGGTGAGCATCGAAACTAATTTTAGAATCGCGTAAACGGGCGATTAAATCCGGGGAATTGGCAGGTAAATCGACCCGTAGGCGTTGTACTCGGTTTTCTAGTTCCGGATCCAGGGCCTGTACGATCGCGGTTCTGCCCCCTTCGTAGAGATCGACGCTAACAACCCTACCACTGTCTAGGTATTCTAGAAAGCGTCCGTAGGTCATGCGGGTACTGGCGGTGTTATTGCCGATATTACTGGTGGCCGTGGCAAAAGTGCCTTGCCAAAGGAAAAAACCGACCACAAGGGCGGGCAATGTCCACAGTAAAATCGTTTTCCAAGATAGTTTCATGTTTGTTTAGTGGTTCTAGGATAAAGATTTTTGCTTAACTCATTTAGCTGTTTTTGTCAAGGATTTTACGTTATTTTTTTGAGATTAATCCCCGCAGCCAATTAAATCTTAACTAAATGTAACGTAATTCTCATAATTCTGACAAGAATGGTGACGAGAGATTTTGGCTCTCTTGGGTTTGGTGGGTAAAATGTATTCTAAGATACATTCTTCCTAGCGGGGGGGTGGAACGAACCACAAAGACACAAAGGACACCAAGATTGATCGCTTCTGTGTAAGTTAAACTTATCACACAGAACCGAGAAGAGCCAGATTTTTGAGTTCATTTGTTCTAACAAGGTCTCATGGTTTCTGGGATAAGCTGTACTGAATTTAAACTGTCTAGAAGTATATACTATATCTATTGATACGAAAATCATCTCCAAAATCCTAGAATTGCTTCTTTTTCCCATATTTGATAATTTTGCTAGATGTAACCAATTAAAGATAGAGTTAGTATCTCAACAAAATTTTTACCCTGATTTGACCTTTATTCACGAGCCAACAGGAGCTAAGTTTGCTGTGGATAGAAATTACTATTGATGAGGAGAGTGTTTAGTGAAGTTAACGCCACTTGTACCACCGATTAAGTGTCAAGGAATTAAAACTAAATTGGTGAAAGATATTAAAAATATTGTGTCTGATCTGAGCTTTGGGCGTTGGATAGAACCCTTTTCTGGATCGGGAGTGGTGGCTTTTAATATTAATCCCCAAACGGCTTTACTTGCGGACACAAATACTCATATTATCCAGTTTTATAATAATCTAAAAAATCAAGTTATTACCAGTAAAACTGTTAAGCTTTTTTTGCAAGAAAATGGTCAAGTTCTTAAGGAGCAGGGAGAAAGTTATTATTATCAAGTACGAGAAAGATTTAATCAAGCTCCTAATTCTCTAGATTTTTTATTTCTCAATCGCTCCTGTTTTAATGGCGTGATGAGATTCAATCGTAAGGGAGAGTTTAACGTCCCTTACTGTCATAAATCAGAACGATTTTCTCAAGCATATATTACCAAAATAGTCAATCAAGTTATTGCCCTAGAAAATATTCTTATTAAAACTGATTATAATTTTCAAGTTGCTGACTTTCGAGAGACTTTATCTGATTGGCAAAAAACAGACTTGATCTATCTCGATCCTCCTTATTTAGGGAGACACACCGATTATTTTAACTCTTGGTCTCAAGAGGATGAAGATTGTTTGGTTACTATTTTAAAGGATATTTCTTGTCGGTTTATTTTGTCCACTTGGCACAGTAATCAGTTTAGAAGCAATCCTTTAATTAAAAAAAATTGGAGTGCTGATAAGTTTTATATCTATACTAAACAGCATTTTTATCATGTTGGTTCCACAGAAAAATTGCGTCATCCGATCACCGAAGCGATCATCACTAACTTTAACATTCCCTTGTTGCCAGAGCGAGGAACTGATTTGCAACAACTGTCATTATTGCCATCGACAGCAGAAAATGAGGGAGTGAGAACAGTCTAGAAGATGCCTAGTTGCTAATTCTCACTCCTTACTATTTATCCTTGGCTTTGGCGCAGATGGTCGTTAATTTGGCGTTTACGCTTTTCTTGGGGGGTAGTGCTAGTAATTTCGCCAAAATCTTCACTACTCATGGAAAGATGGGACATTATCTTTCTTTTGCGCTCTTTAGCAGTTAATGCCGGTGAAGGAGTCACTGGCGGCGGCGCTGCCACGGGTTCCGCTGCCACCGGGGGAGTTTCCACAATTGGCAGCGGTTTTTGGGGAATATAGTCAGCACCAGTGGTACTTCTGGAGAGATGATCGAGAATGCGCCGTTTGCGATCGTCAGTAGCCATAAAAATCTTTGCCAGTCTAGTGTGAACTTTTGTAACTATCACCCATTGTCAAACATCCCTATCTCCTTGAGAAGTCAAGGGAGATTTTATTTTCAGCGATTGAAGACATATAAAACCTGCGATCGCATTTATCTGGTCGTGGAACTGGGGGCCTTCTCGCCCAAGGTGATAAGATAAAAAACTAAGTCTTTGAAAATATGACAAAGGATTTATCTATCATGACACCCTCTTTAGCTAACTTTCTCTGGAGCCTTGTTTTAGGTGCGGTTATCGTCCTGATCCCCGCCACTATCGGTTTGATTTTCATCAGTCAATACGACAAGATCAAACGGACTTAATTTAATTTAACCCTAAAATGCCTAGACCGATTCCGTCTGGGCATTTTAGCTAATTTTGGAACTGGCAACAGCGATCGCCCCTATTACCCGATATCCCTCTGTGCGTAAAACCCGCACAGCCTCCTCGATCGTGGTTCCCGTGGTATAAATATCATCAATTAAGAGAATCGGCACTGATTTGGGTAAATTTTTTCCCAATTGAAAAGCCGCTTGCATCGTCTTTTTTCTTTCCTCGCCTGCCAGACTAAATAAAGCTGCCGTGTTCTTAATCCGAATTAATCCGCGACTAGCCAGATGATAACCGGTTAAACGACAAAAACCTTCGCCAATAACTTCTGCTTGATTAAAACCTCTTTCCTTTAACCTTTCTGGGTGGAGAGGGATGGGAATCACCGTCAAACGTTTATCGGTGAGGGGAGGACGAAGGAGCCAAGTTTCCCCCATGCAACTGCCTAGCAAAGAGCCGAGAGCGGGATGGCGATCATATTTCATTTTAGCGATCGCCTGTTTTAATTTACCTTCATAGCGTCCCCAGATAAACAGGGGAATAGGACCACGCCAGAGAAAAAGCGGGTTATTCTGACGATAGGACTGTAATTGTCCCTCACAATCACGGCAAAGCTCTCGATCGCTCTGCCGTTGACAGAGAGGACAGGGAGACTTAAGAAATAAAGCGAGAAAAGGTTCGAGCATGGGAAGCAAAATTTTTAGCTAGATGCTGATTTCCATCGTCAAAAACGGTCAAATAATGGGGATTACTCCGCTCGATCGAAATACTGATTCCTTGCGCTCCTTCGGACTCTATATCTTGTAGATAACCCCCCTGATGCTCTTGTGCTTCCTCAAAAGAAGCAAAGGGACCAAAATAGTAGATACAGTGGGGATAAAGGGAGGTAATTTTCAGCCACCAAGGCGTGTTATCGTCAGAAATTTTATTTGTCTGCAAGAAAGATAAAATCATGTTCTGGTATTGATCGGGTAGAGGGATTGCGGGAATCAAGGACAGGTTTTTAGGAACTTTGCCCCCATAATTCCGATTTGCTGGCCAAAAAATAGAGCTTCTGGCCCAAGAGAGTCTTTTTATCGTATTAGATTAACAAGGGGATCGCTCGCAAAATCAAAAGAGATTCTAAAAATTCCCCTCGGCCAAGGGGAAGCGGATCGAGATAGGATAGTAAAAAGTTTTTTTGTAGAAAGCTAAGGGGATCAGATAACTATGAGCCAGATCGCAAACACGGATAAGAGTCTTGAGGCCATGAAGAAGTTTGCCGAACAGTACGCTAAAGGTACAAATACCTATTTCTGTAGCGATCTCTCGGTGACAGCCGTAGTAATTGAGGGATTAGCGCGTCATAAGGACGAATTAGGCGCTCCTTTATGTCCCTGTCGTCACTACGAAGACAAAGAAGCGGAGGTAAAAAATACTTTTTGGAATTGTCCCTGTGTACCGATGCGGGAACGGAAAGAATGTCACTGTATGCTATTTATTACCCCCGATAACGAGTTTGCCGGAGAAGAACAGACAATTCCCCTCGACTATATCCAAGAAGTCCGCGAATCGATGAAGGGGCATTAGTTTAGGGTAATGACAGCTACCGCTTTTGGCCAAGGAATCGACGAATTTAATCGCCAGCAATTCTATGCTTGTCATGATACCCTAGAGGCTTTGTGGATGGAGTCCGCAGAGCCTGAAAAAACTTTTTATCAAGGCATTTTGCAGATTGCTGTCGCTTGCTACCATCTGGAAAATAATAACTGGCGCGGGGCGGTAATTCTTTTGGGAGAAGGGGTTAGACGTTTACAACACTATCAACCCGATTACGAGGGGATCAACGTGACGCATTTGGTCGGGGAGAGTTTGGATCTATTAAACTTTTTACAGAATCTCGATCCCCAAGCTTTACCGGCAGTGCTAGAAGCGATGAAAAGCAATCAGGAACATCCTCATCCCCACTTCGATCGATCTATCTGTTCTCTGCCGAAAATCCTCAAAAGTCATCCCGTCCTCTAAACAGCTAGATTAGTTAGTCAATACAATTACGTCTATAGGTGACATTTCTATGAGAGCAAGATCCGCAAAAATCAGAGGATGGCTAGTTACCCTCGTTTCTACTAGCTTAGTCATGGGATTAGGTACTTCTCCCCTAGTCAAGGCACAGCAGAATATTGTACCGGGTAATGCCATGACAGTGCGATCGGATATTCAGGAGGCAAACTCAAAAACGGGCGTAATTACCGCTCGTGGTAACGTACAAGTGTTCTATCCTGCCCGCAAAATGCAGGCCACTTCCGCCCAAGCTCAGTATTTTAGCCGCGAACGTCGTTTAGTGATGACGGGTAACGTTTACGTTTTGCAGGAAGGCAACAGTATCCGCGCTGAAACGATGACTTATCTAGTCGATGAGGGCAGATTTATCGCTACTCCCCAAACCAGTCAGCAGGTGGAGTCAATTTATTTAGTCAAAGATAACGAAACCTCTCCCCCACCGGCTGCTTCCCCTGTACCCGCACCCATACCTTCCCCTTCCCTCCCCGCTGCCCCAATTATTAACCCGCAGTGATTAGGAGTCAGGAATCAGGAGTCAGGAGACAGGAGACGGGAGACAAAAGGCAAAAGGCAAAAGGCAAAAGGCAAAAGGCAGTATTCTTCCCACACCCCACACCCGTTCGGCTGAGCTCACGGCCGAAGCCCACACCCTACACCCCACACCCCCACACCCCACACCCCACTTCCCCAACACCCCACACCCCACACCCAACACCCCAACACCGGATAAAGATGACTTTAGTATTAGAAAATATCCATAAATCCTACGGTAAAAGGCTCGTGGTTAACCGGGTGAGTATTACGGTTGCCCCGGGGGAAATTGTCGGGTTATTAGGACCAAATGGTGCGGGAAAAACCACAACTTTTTATATCGCCACGGGATTAATTAAACCGAATCAAGGGCGCGTTTGGCTCGATCAAAAAGAAATTACCAAATTACCCCTTAATCAGAGGGCGCGTCTGGGTATTGGCTATCTGACGCAGCAGGCCAGTATTTTTCGTTATTTAACTGTATCAGAAAATATTCAGTTAGCCCTAGAACAGTCGGGAGTTCCCTTTTCCCAACGGGCAAATCGTCTCTATGATTTATTAAAAGAATTTCGCCTCGATAAGATTGTTCGCACTAAAGGAGCCTACGTTTCCGGAGGAGAAAGAAGAAGGACGGAATTAGCTCGCGCTTTAGCGGTGGGAGTCAACGGACCAAGATTTTTATTATTAGATGAACCTTTCGCCGGGGTGGATCCGATCGCCGTGTCCGAGATTCAAACGATGATTGCTGGTTTAAGGGATCGTCAGATGGGAATTTTAATTACCGATCACAATGTGCGAGAAACTTTGGCTATCACTAATCGGGCTTATATTATGCGCGAAGGGCAGATTTTAGCGGCGGGAAGTGGCGAAGAACTTTATAATAATCCTCTGGTGCGTCAGTATTATTTGGGTGATAATTTTTTAAGATAATTGTTATTAATAAAAAAATCGATAATTATATCATGAAAGTTGGCAATTGGCAAGGAAATTTAAGTAGAATACCCGGATTTAGCATCTTAGACCGCTATATTTTTGTCGAGTTATTATTGCCCTTTTTATTTGGTATGGGTTTATTCACTTCTTTGGGAGTGGCGATCGGCACTTTATTTGATTTAGTGCGACGGATTACTGAATCGGGTTTACCTTTTACTTTGGCCCTAAAAATTCTCTTATTAAAAATGCCAGAGTTTATCGTTTTAGCCTTTCCCATGTCAATACTTTTAGCGGCTTTAATGGCCTACAGTCGTTTAGCCAGTGATAGCGAATTAATTGCTTTTAAAAGTATTGGAATTAGTGTTTATCGCCTAATAATTCCGGCCATTGTGCTAAGTTTAATAGTGACGGGATTAACCTACGTTTTTAACGATTATGTGGCTCCGGCTGCCAGCTATGAAGCTAATGCTACCATGACCAAAGCCCTGCGACCCAATCGTAAGTCTTTTATTGAAGATAATATTATTTATCCTGAATACGGCAAAGTGCGGCCAGCGAATGGAGGGGAACCCCAAACGGTATTAAGAAGGTTATTTTATGCCGAAAGATTTAACGGTCAAGAAATGTTAGGTTTAACCATTCTCGATCGCACCCAACCGGAAGTTAATCAAATTATTACCTCAGAATCAGCTTCTTGGAATATTGAAAAAAATATCTGGGATTTTTATAACGGTACAATTTATCTAATTGATCCTAAGGGTTCCTATCGTAATATTGTCCGCTTTCAACATCAACAATTAGCCCTACCGCGTACCCCTTTAGATTTAGCTTTTCGGGCGCGAGATGGTTCAGAAATGACCCTAAGACAAGCGCGGGAATACCTAGAAATACTGCAATTAAGCGGCAATCCAACCAAAATTAGAAAACTACAGGTTCAAATCGAGCAGAAAATATCTTTACCCTTTGTTTGTTTAGTTTTTGGGATGATTGGGGCAGCCTTGGGATTGCGTCCCCAAAATTCTAATAAAGCCACCAGTTTCGGTATTTGTATTGTCCTAATTTTCTCCTATTATCTCCTATCTTTTGTCACCAGTTCCTTAGGCATTGGCGGAGTTTTAACCCCCTTGATGGCCGCTTGGTTGCCCAACATTTTAGGATTAACTGCCGGGGGAATTTTGTTACTTCAATCGGCTAAATAATCGAGGGTTAGCGGTAGAAATAAAAATTGATAATTATCAAATTTCTAGGGCTAATTTGTATAAACGACTGCGGGATAAATTAGTAACCTGTGCTAATTGTCTGCTGGCTTGCGATCGATTAACTCCTCCTTCGATAATTTGTTTTAATTCCCGTTTTAATTCCTCATCGGATAATTGGATATTATCGGCCTGATTGTTGCCCATAACTACGATTGTAAATTCCCCTTTAGGAGTTTTATTCTCCCGATATAAATTAATCGCCTCGGCGATAGTTCCTCGCCAAATTTCTTCGTAAAGCTTGGTTAATTCCCGACCTAAAACTATCTTTCTCGTCGGGCCGAAAGTTTCGCGTAAATCCTCCAAAGTCTTAATAAGTTTGTGAGGTGCTTCATAAAAAACCATCGTTCTTGTTTCGGTTTTTAAACCCTCTAAGCGCTCTTGTTTCAGCTTTTCCTTACCCGGAAGAAATCCTTCAAAACAGAATCTTTCCGTGGGTAATCCCGACACCGCTAAAGCAGTAATTACCGCCGTTACTCCCGGGATGGGAACCACTTCGATCTGAGCTTCTATACAAGCTTTAATTAACTCATAACCCGGGTCAGAAATCCCCGGCATTCCCGCATCAGTAACCAAAGCGATATCCTGACCTTGGCTGAGAATATTTAATAACTGATCGAGACGGGAAAGGCGATTATGTTCATGGTAACTAATTTGAGGGGTTGAAATATCAAAATGCTGTAATAATTTGCCGGTGTGTCTGGTATCTTCGGCAGCAATGAGAGCGACTTTTTTGAGAGTTGCCAAGGACCGGAAAGTCAGATCGTCTAAATTGCCGATCGGCGTGGCCACCACATACAATTTACCGATATTATTCATAAATTAGCTAAAAATAGGCTATTTAGTCGTATTTTCAGTGATCAGTACCCAGTAATCAGTAAACTAAAAACTCGGCTCTCCCAGGTTTGGTGGGTAAAATGTATTCTAAGATACAGTCTTGGGGCAGTGAGTGGAACGAACCACTCCAGACACAAAGGACACAAAGATCGATCAATCCTCTGTAAGTTAAACTTATCACACAGAACCTAGAAGAGCCAAAACTCACATCTGCTCACCGCTCACTGATAACTGCTCACTGATAACTGATAACTGATAACTGAAGACCGATCGCTTTTCTCTGTTCAGGGATCGCCCAAATGGGGTAAAGTAGGTCAAGGTATGCTCACCCCTGTTATTGAATTAATCTAGTCTAAGGAGAACGTCTTAGTAATGTTAACCCTAAAAATCGCCGTTTATATCGTTGTTTCCTTCTTTGTCTTACTTTTTATCTTTGGCTTCCTTTCTGGCGATCCTACCCGTAACCCCGGACGCAAAGACTTTGAGTAGAAGACAATTAACAAACCGGTTCTAGGGTAAAGGCACAGGGAACAAGTTATTAAACTTTCCCTGTCTCCCTAGAAATAATGATCGTGGTAGTATCAATGAGGTTCGCTCGTCCTCTATTTTGATCGCCGACTCGTGCAGTCATGTCTTTTTTTATCTTAGCTGTTGAACCACCTGCCCTAATTAATACTGTAGCTGAACCGGAAACGGAGGAGCGCCAAGTTGCTGAAAATATTCCCACGTCTGTAATTCCTCTCCCTGTCACCCCAGCACCTCTAGAGGCAAAAAAGCCTTCAGAAGAGAGCGTTTCTATTCCCCTCACCGTCACTCCACCCCCGGAAACCGTCGAGGTAAAACCCTTGGTTCCCGATGAGGGTATTCCCCTAGAACCTTTACCTAGCAGTGCGGGGGATGCGGCAGCTTTAGGAAAACCCCTTTCTGTCCAGAATTCTCCACCCCCCGCAGCCGTTGGTGTCACCATTCATCCCGAAACCGAGATAGTTTCAGGATTAAATCAAAAAGCTCTTAACCAGAAAAATGGCTTAACTCGGATATTAGTGCGGAAAAAAGGCGAAAAAACCAGCCAAGAATACTTGATTTCCCTCAATAACAGCCTAGCTCAGACCGCTGCAGTTAATCCAGAAGGGGAAAGACCCCTAGAATTAGTGGCCGATGAGCAGGAATTTGACCAAAATCGGCAGATTATCACCGCTAGAGGTAATGTCACCCTGCGTTTTGCCCAAAGTGTACTAACGGCCGATCGCTTACAGATTAATCTTCCCGAAAAGTTAGCGGTAGCGGAGGGCCAGGTGATCCTAACCCGGGGAGATCAGATCCTGCGCGGCGATCGCTTTGAGTATTATTTCGTCCAGGATAGCGGTGTGGTATTTAATGCTAATGGGGAGATTTTTCAACCCAGCACCGCTAGGGATTTAGGGCAAACGCTGCCCACGGATGTGGGGGCCGGTAGTTCTTTTGGAACCCTAACTGATCGTTTGGCATTAAATCAACCCTTGCAGAGAATCACCACGGGAGAGGGTTTTCAATTTGTCGTCGGGGGACAGGATCCCAGTCGGCGCGATCGACAGAATATTAGTAGTCCATCGGGGGGAACGATTAATCGTGTCCGTTTTCAGGCCGAACGCTTGAATTTTGATGGTAAGGTGTGGAATGCCACTAATGTGCGTTTGACTAATGACCCTTTTTCCCCCCCTGAATTGGAAGTTCGGGCCAATTCCGCCACTTTTCGCAGTACCGGCCCTTTTACCGATGAGCTGCGGATGAGTAATTCCCAGTTGGTTTTCGATCAACGGGTAGTGGCACCCACTTTTATTAATAGTCTTACGTTCGATCGCCGTCGTCGTCGTCCTTTTTTAATTGCCCCGGGCTATGATGGGGAGGATCGGGGCGGATTTTTCATAGAAAGTCCCCTAACTTTAGTGGAGACACCGAAGACTCTTTTTGAGTTGACACCGCAATATTTAATTCAAAAAGTCCTTAATCCCGATGCTTTTCCCTCAGCTAACCCCGGAGGTGGCGAAGTTTCGCCCCTTAGTCCGAAAGCTTTTGGTTTATTGGGCAATTTTGCCACTAATTTCGGTGAGCGCTCGTTTTTGCAAGCAACAGCCTCTTTTTCTAATTTAGATTTGGAACAGATCGAAAATACGGTTCGTTCTAAAATTCGCTTTCAACAGACGATCGGACAGTTGCAGGATCCCTATCTGCTCAATGTGGAGTACAATTATCGCGAGCGTCTCTTTAACGGTTCTTTAGGGTTTCAGACGGTTAATAGCAGTTTTGGGGCAATTTTGACCTCACCTGTGATTGTCATCCCGAATACGGATATTAGACTCAGTTATCAAGCTTCTGTTCAGAATATTAATGCACCCACCGATCGCAGTAATCTCTTAGCGGCCAATGCAACGGATAATGTTACTAATTTAAGCCGTTTTCAGGGTGCTGTCTCCCTCAATCGCAGTTTTTTACTCTGGTCTGCCCCTACTTTACCACCGACCCCCGACCAAGGTTTAAGATTTTCTCCCCTTCCCGTTCAACCCTATATTGCTCTTGTCACTGGTGTCACCGGTGTCACCAGTTATTACACTAATGGAGAGACGCAAAATTCCGTCACGGGAACCGTGGGATTATTAGGACAGTTTGGGCGTTTTTCCCGCAATTTTTTCGACTATACCGGGTTTAATATCAGTTTTAGTCAGGGTTTAGTTAACGGACAATCACCCTTTTTCTTCGATCGCTTTGTTGATCAACAAACAATCTCATATAGTATAACTCAACAGGTATATGGTCCGATTCGCGTGGGTTTCCAGAGCATTTATAGTATCGATCAAGCTAAGGAAATCAGTACAGAATATTTTCTCGAATGGAGTCGTCGCACCTATAGTTTAATTTTGCGCTATAACCCAGTGCTGCAGTTGGGAATACTCAACATCCGCGTGTCGGATTTCAACTGGACAGGCAACCCCGGCTATTTTGAGGGCAGCGATGTCCGTCCGGTGGTGGATGGAGTAACCCGTTAAGACTACATGGGAGGGTGAATTATGAATGATGAATTATGAATGATGAATTATGAAGTGGGGTGTGGGGTTTTAGGGATTTTCAGATCGGGATTACCTCTCATTGAGACTCCCTTGACTAACTTCTATCTTCTTTTCAACGTGACAGAAAAGCTCCTAAAATTTTCATGGTGTTGCTCGTTTCATAATTCAACCCTTCTACTCCCTTAATATTTGTTTGTTCATAAAGTCTAGGAGAGCGTAAAGTGTTCTGACACTCTCCTGTTTTTAGGTTCCAAAGTTTAATCGTCTCGTCTTCACCTGCGCTGGCCAATGTGTTACCGTTGGGACTAAAACAGACTGACCTGACACTTTTAGTATGTTCACACAGGAGTTGATGAAGTTGACCTGTTTCAACATCCCAAATTCGGATTGTTGCGTCATCCCCCCCACTTGCTAGTAACTTCCCATCGGGACTAAAAGCTACTGACCATACCCAAGACTTATGACCTTCAAAACTATTAATTAATCTACCATCTTTGACTTGCCAAACTTTGACCGTTTGATCATCACTTGAACTGGCTAATCGCTGACCGTCAGAGCTAAAGACAACAGACCAAATTCTTCCTTGATGACCTTTAAAAGTCCGCAAAGATTGAGTCATATCATCTTCAATAGACCAGAGTTTTATAGTTCGATCTTCACTACCAGTTGCTATTAATTTTCCATCAAGACTAAAATTTACTGATAATACCCAGGCCTGATGTTCCTCAAAAGTTTTAAGACAAAATCCTCTCGGAACTGACCAAAGCTTAACAGAATTATCTCCACTACCACTTACCAGCATTTGACTATTAGGACTAAAAGCGATCGACCATACGCGCTTTTGATGTTCTGGGGAAAAAGTGTACTTTTCATCTGTCCTAATATCCCAAAGTTTGATGGTGTTATCGTGACTGGTACTAGCAATCAGTTGACCATTCGGACTAACCGCGACTTGATACAATAAAACCCAATAATCTTTTTCTTGTAAAATTTTAATTACTTTGCCACTTTCCCCTGACCATAATCTAATCGTTTGATCTCCACTTCCACTTATCAATGTTTTTCCATCGGGACTAAAAGCTACTGAACAGATCCAGTCAGTATGACCATTAATCTGTTGAAGACATTTATGATTTTTGATAGACCATAATCGGATCGAACGATCTATAGAACCACTCAAAATATATTGACTATCGGTGCTGAAAGTAATTGATGATAATCGATTGCCATATCCCCTAAAACATTGAAGACATTCTCTGGTTTTTACTGACCATAATCGCAGTGTCAAATCTTCACTCCCACTGGCTATATATTGACCGTCCGGACTAAAAGCAATTGACCAAATCCAGCTTTCATGTCCTGTTAAAGTATCAATATTTTGATATTCTCCTTCTATAATAGACCATATTTTAATGGTTTTATCCCCACTTCCACTGGCTAGAAGTTGACCATCGGAACTAAAGGCAACTTGCCAAACCCAATCTTGGTGTCCTGTAAGAGTATGGAGACATTTTCCTGTGTCAACTGACCATATTTTGATGGTTTTATCAGCGCTCCCACTGGCTAAAAGTTGACCATTTGGACTAAAGGTAACACCACCTACTCGTTCTTGATGTCCTTCAAGGGTGTGGAGACATTCTCCTGTTTCAACTGACCATATTTTGATGGTTTTGTCCTCACTTCCTGTGGCTAAAAACTGACTATCAGCACTAAAAGTAACGGCTCTAATAGGAGCATAATGTTTTTGAGAAGGGTGGGGCAAAGAATGACAATTTATAGATATATCTGTTGTAATAGACCAAATTTTAACAATTCCGTCTTGTCCCCCACTTGCTAGTAACTGTCCCTCAGAATTTAAGGCTACTGACCACACCCAACTTCCGTGAGCAGGAAAACTTTTGCTTAATTCTAATTTTCCATCTTGTTTGACTTTCCAGAGGTAAATCATCCCATGACTGTCACCAGTTGCTAAAAGCTCTTCTCTTGGAAAAGAGCGATTAAACTGACTGCAAGAAATTGATAAAATACTGCCACAAGTTTGAGGGAAAATACAGTCAAAAAACTGTGAATAGGAAAAATCTACTTGGTTGAGTCTAATGTTTGAAAAATCGACTTGTCGAATAGGGATATGGGAAAAATCGTAGCCGATTAAATGACCATTTTTCAGTATATTAAGTAAGTTAATAATATTGCCAGCAATGCCCCCAATTTGTCCAGAAGGTTGATGTTTTAATGTCTTTAAACAATCAATTAGTTTGCTTGACAGATTGTTTTCTTGAAAATCATGGATTAAGTTCTTGATTATTGGGTGTAAAATAACATTAATTTGAATCTTTCTTAGATAATCAGGAACAGTAGTTTTAGTCAAGGAATTACTTCTTAATAATTGGAATTTTTCAGTTTTGATTTCTTCGGTTGCTATGGTAATAATTTTTTGAGTGAAATATTCAATCAGTAGAGGATGTATGGTAAAGTAGTCATCTTTTTTATCTAACAGAATTTTGCTAGATAATGATCTGATCCCTTCTTGGATACTTTTACCGTCAGGTTCAATGATAATATTATGTTCTAGTTCCGACAAAGAAACTGGATTTCGATTAATCGCTAACTCAAAAATAATCGCTTTTTCTAAATCAGATAGTTGCTGAAAGTAAGAATTTAAAATAGACTCGATTTTTTCTATCAGAAGATTACCTTTTAAAAGAAAATCCGAGAGATTATTATGATGAACTCGTTGAATATGATGAGCGATAGATTTGATGAATAAAGGATTGCCGTGACAGACTTGTTGAATTAAAAATTGCCATTCATCCTCTGAACCATGAAAGGTGTCAATATCTCCCAAAATTTGTCGTCCAGTTTGATAGTCAAGTCCTTGTAACTCTCGGAAATAAGTTGAAGTTTTATTTCCCACTAACGATTCAAGTTCTTGAGGAATTTTTCGACTGGTTATAATTAAACAGCTATTGTGCTTTGACTGACCAATTGCTTGTAAAATTTCGCTATATTCTCGATAGTTTTCATGCTCAATAATCGCATCAATATTATCTAAAAATAATAAACAACGATATTTGGCTAGTATCTTGATAAATTTTATCAGTTTTATTTTAAATTTATCTTCTGCCTTAAAACTGATATTTTGTGAAATAATATTACTTGTATTTTCCAGAAATTCTAGGGGTAAAGGAGGATTCAAAAAAGACCAATAGATAACACGGGGAAATTCCTCTTGAATTTGCTCAATCAGTTTACAGACAAGAGATGTTTTTCCGATTCCTGCTATTCCGAAAATTCCGATAATTTTACACGGGGGACTATTTTGAAAAAACTTTTGTTTTAATAATTCTAGTTCTTTTTCTCTACCATAAATCTGAGAAATATCAGGAATTAATCCGAAATTATCATAATTTATTTCTGTTTTAACTGATGAGTTTTCAAGATTGGGAAATTTACGCTTATCCCATTCTTCTTCAAATTTTTTCAAATTTTCTTCTGTTGATGAATGCCAAAGATTTAGGGTAAAGTGCAAATTTGCTGCGCCTTTAGTTTTGACTCTATTATCTATTAGTATTTCCCATTCTTGTAAAACCTTAAGGTCATTTCTCATCTGTTCAACAGTAATGGCAGCCCCTAACTTTTGCTTAGTAATTCCCTGACAAAAATCTGTTAATATTTTTAAAGTTGTATTGATAATTAACTTAGGGTGTGATACACCTTCTTCGAGCCACCTGACGGATAGGTATTTCGACCAATACTCGTGATCTGGTGATTCCTTATTAACATGAGTTAATAGTCTTTCTAAGAAGAGCAGAATTCTTTTTTTGACGGTAGGACTGGTATTGAGATTGGGCATAGTCTGAAATTTCACTTTTTAGGATTATAGCCTGATAATCTATTCACCGTCAATTAAGTTAAGTATGAAAAAAGTTAATACTTGTGTAACTAGATTGAATAAAATTAATCATTAACTATTGACAAATAATCAGATAAAGATTTAATAGTTAGCAAATTTTTGGGAATTAATTGATCTCCAATTTCTATAGAAAGCTTAGTATATTGGGGTCGTGAATCAGATTGAGAAGGGAGGGAAACGTGATACATAGTCAATCGAAAAAATGGGTCAAAATTAACTAAGGCAGAAATAGCTCCCTCAGAATGTTGAGAAGCATATTTTTTATTAATTGTATCATCAGTTAAGGAAAAGTAATCAAAACTGCCCGGATGTCTATGCCATAGTCCAAGAACTTCTATGGGTTCTCGATAAAATCTGGCAATTTTGTTAGACAGGTGGTTGATATAAGCATTATCATACTCAAAATAGCCGGGGCGAAAGATAGGATTTAGACCCGAATCTAAGGTTTCTAAAATATACCATTTATTAGGGTTTCTAATTCCTAAAAAAATGCCACCTGTTTCTGTTTTATAGCTTTCATAGGTTTCAGCTGCAATAGCTAAAAATGATTTCTGGGAAAAAATAGTTTTGATATTCTGGTAACTTAACATTGTTTTTATTCTCTTAGTTATTCATCTTTTTTTCTGTCTAAGATAGATATTTATCAAACATTTATTTTTAATAAAATTTCGTAATATAAATATCTTTTTTAGTTACAACTGCGATTAGCTTGTTGAATTAATCTGTGAATATTAGGTAATTCTGCTTGAGTTAAGCCGTAATATTCGATAGATCGATCATAAGAATAATAAGCTTGTTTAACTTCCTGTTTTTCTCGTTCTAAGAAATGTTCAACTTGTTGGGAATAGCGTTCAGCCTCTAAAGCATAATCTTTGGCTTTAACCAACTCCTCATTGGTTTTTTCTAAGCCTTGTACCTGTTTTTGCAAAAATTCTATCATTTTCTGATCGTCATCTTCATGGGGATCAAGATAACGACGGTTAAGAGTTTTGGCAGCCTCATCTTGCCATAGGCCTCGAATATCTTTACGATAGTCTTGCAGAGTGCGAGATCGCTGCTGCATCTTCCAAACAATATCTTCCATCATTTTTTATCCTCCAAAAATCACTAAAATTGAAAAGGACGGTTGAATTCAATCAGACTTTCTACTCGATATTCTATTTCTCTTGTTACCCCAATTTCTAAACATTGAGCGGAGTTTCCTTGCTTTTCCGCTCCTTTGAAATCATTTCGGGCTTCTTCGGTGAAATTGCGGGCATTATTTACGGCTAAAGACATTAAATCTGCCATTTCCTGCTCATTGCTTGCCTCTAATTGCGCTCTATCAACTTCCCGTCTAGCTGCATTCGCATTTTCTAAACTACGTTCGGCAAAACTCAGGGCATTATGGGCATAATTTAAAGTAATATTCGCCTGATAGACGGCTTTTTGGGCATATCCGACGGCATTTCGACAACAATTCACCCTAGCTTGCGCTCGTGCGACTTCTTCTCTTGCTGCTTTTTCTTCTTCAATGGCTTTATTTAAGCGAGCAATCGCAGCCTGAACCTTTTTTTGGGCTTGACTAACCCTAGCTTGCTGACCAGAACAATTGGGCGCATGATATTGTCCATCCTTGTCAGTATAGCCTGAATTTTGGCAACTGGTAAGGGCGGATTGTGCGCTTTGTAATTCAGATTCTGCACTGCTTAAAATAAATTCTGCTTGCTCTCTTTCGTTTATGGCAAGTTCTAATCGGGCTTCTGCCCGTCTTAACCAGTCAATTGCAATACCTAACTGATATTCCCAATCATTTAGGGTTGATTGCGCCTGATTTTGGGTATTTTGAGCTGCTGCCAAATTTTGTTGAGCTTTTTCTAAGACTTGATGACAATTAGATAACAATTGAGCAACTTCATCATTAGCCTGATCAACTAATTTTTGATCATTTTTAGCCTGATCTTGAATAATTGAAGCATGATACAGAGCTTGACTGACTTTTTCTTCACTTTGCCTTTGATGCCATGACATTTGATCCAGGGTATCACGGGCGGTTATTTTCCAGTATCTAAGTTCTTCAATTAAGTCATTGAGAAGGTTAATGAGAATACGGGGATCTTGAATAGTCATAATGATTAAGATTTATCGGGGATTTCTTGGATAAAATTGAGGATTTTCTGAACTTCTAGCCTTGAATCTTCCATTTCTGCCAAGGTTCTTGTCCAAAAACCTGTAAATTCTTCGGCGGCTGATCCTTGAAAAACTTCATCAAGCGATCGCCATGCCGTATCGAGAAATTCCAATTCTTCGCTTAAAATCAAATAATATTGATTGAGTGCAGTTTGATAGGCTAAAAGGGCTGTTTTTCGGGAATTATCCACCGTTTAAATACCTCTCTAATACTTGTAACTTATGGTTTAAAAAATCATTATAGGTGGGAATTTGGCGACTATAATAATTATTAGTCTTTTCTTGCAAATCAAGCCACATTTCGTCATGTTTTTGTCGTTTTTGGTCTTGCCAATGGGGAGAAAGATCCTCATAGGTGGTTTCCACTTCTCGCCACGCCGATTGAACGCGATCATGGAATTGTTCGAGGGTCTGTTGAAAGTGTTTGAGTTGTAAAAATGAGTCATCCATGGTTAAATTAAGCTTTAAGCTCTTTTGATCAAACTATTAGCAATTTTCTCTATTTGTTGCTTAAATTCGGGGGTAGATTCCGTACTATAAGGTTTAAAAAGAGTAGTGCGATCGCTATCCGTATCCCGATAAAGGGCTTTAATTGGAACATCTCCATCTGCTTGTAAACGTGAGGCTTGGCGATCACTAACAAAGGTGAAAGAATCATCTTCTGACATCTGTAAAGCGACTCTATGGCGAAAATAAGCTAAATTTCGCCGAATATCAAGGACATTAGAGAAAGCTTTGATCCCTGAAAAACTGAGGATGAGATGAATACCTTTACTCGGTCCTTCCTTCAATAATCGCTTAATTTGAGTAGTTAAGTGACTTTCTGGGCTATAAGACTGCTCATTGCTCCGTCTTAAGTCATCTACTCTATCTAATTCCGTCATGATGACGAAAATAGAAGGTTGAGTCATCAAGTCTGCTTCACTGAGTTGGTTTCTTTCGTCAAGTTGAACAATTAAATTGTTCAAAATTGCCGTAATAATTCTATTTTCGCGGTTAAATGCCGTCGTAAAGCCCAAAGGTTTTAGAATAATCTGACATACTTCTTCCAATGCTAAATGCCATTGTGTACCGGATACACTGCGATCTACCACAACAAAACGAGATTGTTGAAGATTGCCATTAATAGCAAGACTGGTCAAAATAGCTGATAGAATTCCATAACGGGCTGTATTATAGTCTCCACCGATAACTAGAACGTTTTCACTTGGACGACGGCGTAATATCAGCCTTGCCTGTTGCCTCACACTGAATTCTTGTCCTAGCCATGTTAAGACCGGGTATTCTGCACTAAACCAGTCAGAAATGCCTAATCCTCCTTTGTAGAAAGGTAAACGGGCGATTTTTTCCCAATCTTCTGAGGTTAACCATTTACCGTAATCTAAAATATGGCGTAATTGAGGATTATCTGCTAAATTAGGCTGAGAATCTCCATCAAAGACCACTGTTTCCGTGTAATCTTCTGGGGAGAGTTGATGAGCTTTTTGAGATAAAGCGTTAATGATCATATCTCGGCGAGATTTTTCGATAAATGCCACTTTCCCAAAATAATTAGAGTTATCATCGCCACTACGGTCATTAATAACAATTTTCCCCGGCAAATCACAGGTCATTAATAATTGTTTTCCTCGTTTTCCAAATTCTGTCAGGGCTTGAATTTCTGTTTTTGACATCTGCATTCCCATTCTCAGGTGAATATTACCCAAAATTCCCGTTTGATTCCGCATTCCTTCAGCCCCAAACCTTTGGGAAGCGAGTAACATATGAATACCCGCACTCCGCCCCTGTTGGGCTAAAATCAGTAGTTGACTGGAAGCAGTATCCTCTTTGTCGTTAAAAAATAACTCCTGATATTCATCAATAATTAGAAGAATACGGGGCATTTTGCCCTCTGGTTGTCCTAGTCGGCGATAACCTGCCAATTCTGACACCCCTAATCTTTTAAATAAGGCGTTACGTCGTTCTTTTTCGGCGATTAATTCAGTTAAAACACTACGCGATAATTCAGGGGAGGAATGTAAGGAAACTACTTCGGTATGGGGCAAATTGCGATAGGGGGCTAATTCTACGCCATATTTGCCATCAATGAGATAAAATCTTAATTCTGAGGGACTATAACGAGTTGCCAAGCCTAAAATAAGCCCATGATACAGGGTAGATTTTCCTGATCCAGTCATTGCTCCTAGCATACCATGAGCGCATTGATGACCTTCGCTATCTTTACCAAACCAAATATTTAATTGATCAGAACTTCCTCTTCCACCGATAGGTGTGGTTATCCATTCTTCACTGCTATAATTCCACCAATTTTGCGGATCAATTCCTACTATATCATCCCAATCTAATTTTCGTTCGGGGGGTTTAGCTTGTTTAACTTTATCAAGTAATTGTTTTTGTAAATCTGCGTCAGGAATACTATCCGCTTTAAATTGAAGTTGACAAGATGTTGCTGTCTTTGACTGTTGACTGAGATCAATATAAAAGGCATTTTCAAACCCACTCATATTAATATCTCTAGGGAGATCAATATCTTGATTATAGTGAATAAACACATATCTTCCAGCTTCTGGTCCACTATTACCAATTTTTTGTAATTCTTCAATATCTCTACGGTCATATCTTTTAGGAAAATCTGCGACAAAAATCCCCTCAAATCTTTCATTGACTCGAATATCTGGGGGGAGTAAATGTAAGGCAGGAGACTGAGGATCTAAATAGGTTTCTTTGACGCGACGAATATCTTGGGTGACTTCTAATAAATCTCGATAAACTTCGCCACTATTTTCTCTAATCAAAGCCTCAGGAAGGGAACGACGCATTAAAAATGCACCCCCATTATTAACGGGATCACAGAAGGTATAACGTATTTGATAAGGAAGTAAAATAGCGGTACGAATCACAAGAGATTGCAGTAATTCTAGCCCCATATTACGGGTATTATTGCTACAGCGAATAATAATAGTTTTATTCCCACCAATAAAGGGAGCAAATTCGGGAACACAAAAAGTGTTATTACTCGATCTTTGTTCAACTAATTGACCAATACGAATTAATTCTGTATGCTCTAATGAGGATAATAAATTATCGTTAATGTTCCAATTTTCCCAACGATAATCTTGCCAACTTCCTATTATTTCTAATGGTTGCTGTTCTAAATAAGATTGAGTCGATAGATAGCTATCTTGGAGAAATTTTCCAAAATAATTAGGTAATTGTTCGCCGTTTAATTTACCATGATTGAACAAAGAAGCACAAAACCCTAAATAGTCGGTTATGCGTTGACTACTTTGTTCAATTTTTTGGTTTAACCCTTCAATTTGTTGTTGCCAAAACATAAGCATTATTCTCCTTGTTTAGATAATTTTAAAACATTTTTTTGAGTATTTAACTGATACAGTTGAGAAGAATTAGAGTCATCAGAGGAGTTATTGTTAGTAAAGATAAATAAAGTGAACAACAAGAAAGAACCCCCCACACTCAGCCCAATGATTAGCCCGATGATTAGGTTACGAGCTTTAATTTTTAAAGACTCTATCTCATTTTTATGAGATTCTATATTAGACTGTTCTTGGTTAATTTTACGGTCTGTTTCTTCTAATTTATCCAGACAAGCTTCAATTTCAGCCGGGGGTAATTGTTGAGAAGTTAAAGGGGAAATAGTCGTAACTTGACTTGGATTACTATAATATTTAGCAAAGCGTTTACTTAGGTCTTTTCGATTAGAATCAGCCCGATCATATTGTTGCCAAATTTGCTCTCTATTAGCAATCATACGAGCAATTGAATTTTGAATTGTTTTCATGTTTAAACCTCTGGGTTATTGTTAATTAATCAACGAGTTGAGGAATAGATAAATCACAGTCATGTAACCACATGGTTGTGCGTGAGGGTTGATAGAAAACTTGCCAAATTTTATCACCTCTATTATTGGTGTTAATAACACCTGTTAATGAGACGACTTGATCAACAATTAAATAACTTCCACGAGTCCCCTTTCTTGCGTCATAAACCCTGCCATCTTGTCGAATAAAATGATTGCTACAATATCCACTCCGATGAGGTTTAACAATAGCTACCACATTACGATAGTTATTTTCTTGATGACGACGCCATGTTTGAGCGTTTACTGGTAAGACTAAGCTGGTTAAACTGACAAGACAGGTGATAACAAATAAATGAGTAATTTTCATATTTTTTGCTAAATTAATGAAAGAAATATTTGAGGTTAATTAAGACTTTTAGAAGCTTAATGACAATACGTCTGATTCCAATTAGCAGTTAAATTACTACCAGAAGGAATACAATCCCGTAGGCGAGTTTTTCCATCAGATTGAATAGCAAACTCTGGTCCCCACTCTGTCTGATCAATACCGAAAATTACAACGGCAATATCTTGACAATTAGATACGATTCTATCGGCATAACTTTTCATTAAAACACCAGAAGCTATAATGTTTGAAACAATCCTATAACTTCTTGTATCAAGAGATGTATAGCTTTCATTATAAGGGCTTAATGCGAAAATGATTTCATCTTTTCTATTAGTGGGATTTCTCCTATTAGTTACAGTCCTTTTTGTAAGTATCACCCTTCTAACTCCTTTAGATTCTATTTCATTGACAATAGAATTAATGGTTGCTTGACAGCGAGATTGAGCTTTAAGTGGTAAGCTAAACCCTAGCTGACTCAGTATCAAAATGAATAAAATGAAGTTAATTTTTTTCATGATTTTCAATTCGCAAGATGGTCAATTGCTGAAAACATTACTTACTGTTAAGCTTGACTAATTCTTGGTGAATACTAAAAACTAGAATCAATGATTCACAGAAAATTCGCAAGACTACATAACAGATAGTTAAATGCTAGGGAGGATTAAAACAGTCCAGTTAACCCCTCTAGCATAATCAGAAAAAAAACAACAAACTGTTTATCAAATATCTGCAATAAGTTGATTTAATTCATTAATCATTTTCTTTGCTTCTGTTCCTTCCCAAGGAACATGAGAATATGCTACAACTCCACCTCCAGTTGAACCAACAGCAATGACGGTCTGAAAAGCACTAATGATATTGGCAACTCCAAGTAGAAGTAATGGGAATCCAAATGATCTAATAGCACTAAAACCAACTAAGAGAAGGATTACGCCAACACATAGAGGCAAGAACTTGAACTCAGTTCTAGTTTTAATACCTGCTATGCTTCTTAATGGATATGTTACTTCATCTTGGCCTATAGGGATAAATAGGAGAACATTGGGTTTTCTGGCGATTAGTCTCTTGTTAGTTAACCAAAAACCTGATTTTAGAAAGAAAAGTATCAAGGAATAGCTAAACTCATACTCCTTCTGAACTGACTCATCTTTTCCTAATGGGGTGTCAAATTGCATCTTAAGCTCCTTTACTTGATGTTTTTTTGAATAATTCTGATGAGTACATAAGTGAAAAGTTACCCTAGATAAAAAAGGTATTTTATATTAAGGCAACGTAAGTTGTTCCCTAACCTTAGTTTGGTTAAAGTGCTAACTCTACCCTATCAGCTACTCAACAAAAGCCAATCATCCACTTATTTCTAAGTTTCGGCTGAACAGGCCGCATCTGGTATGCCAGTATAGCTTGAGAATAATTTGGGAATCTACCCAAACTGGTATCAATTTTAAAATAGCCTCAAACCCTTATAGAGTAAGGAATATGACATCTAAAGCTGAGATTGACTTCGGGACACTTAAGGATATAGCCAATTTTCAGGATAATTTACCTTAAGTTCCCAAAATCTAGTATTTATCGGAAACCTATTGAGCTAGACTTCACACCGCAAACGCTTGCTTGTGTTTATGAAAAATCTGGTCAGCGTTGTGGTACTGATGCTTAATCATCCACTGCTCCAGTTCAATGAGATACCATTGACCGGCAAATGTTCCATATTTTAAGCAAACTTTTTCATTATCGTGTAGAGTGTGCTTAAATCCAAAACGTTCTTTATACAGTGCTTCAATGGTTTCGTCCCCTTTTGGATAAGTCGTGTAGGAAATTTCAGTGTGAGCAATATCATGTTTGTAAGTCAAGATAGCTCGAATCAATTGCTGATAAACAAGATAACTTGTTCCTATTTTGCCAGTTCCCTTTTCATCATATAGAGAGAGACTTTCTCCGATGCTTGTTACATTTTTGGGTAACATCAAATGCTTTCCTGTGTGTTTTCCTTCACAAAATGTTGCCAGTTGACAAGGCAAATAGTAGCCATATTCAGGCAGAGAATAGGTATAACGTGCAACACCGATTACCTGAGAGGGATTCTGTTCAGGATAGGCTAGAAAAATAACCGATTGGTGAGTAAATAAATCGTCGATTTCTTTGCGATAATTTTGTGACTCAGGATAGCGATTCTTGAGAAATAAGAAATAGGATTCAATTTCTGCCGGTGTTTCCGCTTCCTTGACCAGATAACCTTTGACCTTTGGCACATCAAAAGAAAGTAAGGCTCTTTTGCAAAGAATCCAGCAGTTGCCAATGTTATTTAATACAATAAACCCAGCACAAGAAAACAGAATCTTCACATATTGCTCAATATCAGGGGTTTGGGATATATCATAGACAAAGAGAAGACCGTTATCCTGTAACATTCTTCGGACAGTCCTTAAAGTGAATAGGGGATCTTTTTGGGTGTAATTTGTGGTCTTTAGCGTTGCAAATGTTTGTGCCGTTGAATCCTTTTCCTCGTTTGGTTTTAAATTAAGCCAACAAGAAAGTTGCTCATAGTGACGCTCTCGTATTTGACCGCTAAATAAGTGATTGACATCAACTCCATCCGATGACAGTAGCCGCACCGATGTAGATGATAATGAGATAAACTGTTTACCATTGGTTTGGTTGATTATTTGAGAAATAGCCATTTTGCTACCCTTAGGAAGAGGACAACGAGCAATGAGGCTCTCTTCATTGGGAGTAAAGCGATAGAAATCCTTAGATTTCTACGGAGAAGCAAGCAAAACGATGATTTTTGGGCGCAAAAAGCAAAAGAAGCTGGAATTAGAAAGAATGAGAAAGCTTGAATGGCTTCCTATACCTATAATTGAGCAAATAGCTGATATGTACTTAGTCACCTTGAGAGAAAGTTTTTCAAAAAATGAGAATTTCTGGGGATAATTGATCAACAATAGAGAAATAAACTTATGTAGATTGAATAGAGAGCAATGAAGTTAAAACTCTCCGTAGCGGGACTTGAGCAAGTCAAAACCCGATGGGCGCAAAAACAAAAAGAAGGCTGGACTAGAGAGCATTTATGCACAGAAGCTAGTCAATTTGCTGAACCTGATACCAATTGGGAGGAATTGTTCAATCTCCGACGTTACGCTTTGAATTGCACCCCAGAGACTTTAGATCGATTTTTAAGGAGGGAAAACATTCGATTAGGAGGTTTTGTTTCCTTTTGTCGAGCTTTGAACATCGACCCTTCAAAAGTCGCAGATCTAGATAATCTTTTGCAAAAACTGACTCAAGATATCGAGCCTATTTGGGTGGGGCGAGAGTCTCTTCAAAGTGATTTACTGGAAAAACTAAGAGGCGATTGTCGCATTGTCGTAATTACAGGAATAACAGGTATTGGGAAAACTGCCCTCGCCTACAAATTAGCCTTAGCTTTGTGTCAAGAAGGGTTTCCTCCTGAACTGCCTATTGATTTTGATGGGTTTAATCAACGGGAGGATCAACAGTCGCAATCAGAAGCACAAAACTTTATCAGCACAGCTATTGATTTACTCAATCGTGGCGATGAACCTGTTACGGCAAAACAAGCAAAAAACCCAGAACAATTATTAACTCAACTGGTTAATCATCTGAGCAATAATCGTCGATTGATTTGGTTTGATTCAATGGAAAATCTTTTACAAGGAGAACAACAAGATGGTAGTAATCGCTTTAAAGACCCCCTCTGGCGAGTCTTTTTTCAAAAAATATTAGAAGCCGAAGATTGTCAGACTCGAATTGTGATAACTTCGCAGGATAAGCCTGAAGATTTTGAAACTTTTAGTCAAGCTCAATATTGGCATATTCAGCCATTAATGGGATTAGAGGATCAGGAAAGTTTACAGTTATTTGAACGTTTATTTCAACAAGCAGAAGTCGAATTAATTCTTCATGGACGTAACCTTGCTTACCTTAAAGAGATCGGAAAACTTTATGAAGGACATCCTCTCGCTATCCGCTTAATTTCTGGTGATATTATTGATAGACTGAATGGAGATATAAGCACTTATTATGAGGAGAATAAATCCCGATTTCGACGATTAAGAGAAATGATTGATGAAGCTCAAAAAGCCAATCCTGATGATTATTACAAAGTTAACTTAATGACCAAACAATTACGAAAACAACTGCTAGAGGAGGAAATCAAAAAAACAATAGAGCGGCTTGAAAACACTTTTAAAACTGCTTATTTATTGCTTATCTATGGCTCCACTTATTCATCTTTTGAATTTAAAAATGCGTGGTTTCAAAATCTTCAATTATTTTCAGAATACGAGGAACAGGATTTAGACTTAGCTCTTTTTACCTTGTTTAACCGTTATTTAGTAGAAACTCAAAAACAACCGGGATATGAACCACATATCAAACAGCACAGCTTAATTCGCAATGTTGCTTTCAAGCATCTAGTATCTACCCAAACAAAAGAAGGAAACCCAAATCATGAATGATTTTCAATCTCCTCAATTAAGAGTCAAAGAACGTCTCACAAGTATCGATTTTACTGTTTTTGGAGAACTCGCTCAAGTCAAACAAAAAGGGGAAATTTTAGGGGCGACAGGGAGTCATTTTGAAAAAGCACATTTTGGCGCATTTATCTGGCATTTAATTGGTTATGAACGCCATATTAAGGATAAAATGGGACAGCAGCTCTCTATTCAAGAACGGGCAAGCCGTTATGTGGAAGCATTTCTCTGTCTGTGTCGATTAGGTTGGTACAAAGAAGCTAAATCTTTATTTTCTTTACCCTTAGAAATTCATGATCCAACTTCTTTACCTTTGCACAAACAATTACGCATCTGGGGACGGTATGAAGATGGCATAAAACTGTGTAAAGAATTATTAGGAAATCTTGACAATGAAACCGATTTTATCTGTTTAAGTGAACTCGGTTATATGTATCGAGAATTAGGACAATTTGACCAAGCAAAAAATTATACGGAGAAACTCTTATCCTTAGCCGAGCAATTAAATAATCCTCTTTGGAAAGCAAGAGGAAAAGGAAATATAGCCACAATTGATGGAATAAAAGGGGAATATTTAAGCGCTGAAATAGGACTGAATGAAGTTTTAAATCTAGCCGAGATTATTCCCGATTGTGACGAAAAATTTGAGATTATTAATGTTGCCCATTCAAATCTGGGTAATTGTTATGTTTATCAGGGAAAAGTTGACCAGACTATTCCTTGTTTAGAAAAATACTTAAAATGGGCAGAAAAAATTAAAAATCTTATTTATCAAGCAACGGCTTTACGAAATTTAGGAGAAGCACACCGGCGAATCAATGATTTGAATACAGCTATCGATTATACTCAAAGAAGTCTTGATTTATCTGAGCAAATAACCGATGAAGCAGGAATTATTTTTTCTTTGGGAAATTTAGCCGCAATTTATTGGCAACAAGCAAATTTTCAGGAGTCTGAAAAATACTTTAAACAACAAAAGAAAAGAGCTTTAGCTATTTCAGATGTGGCAGGTGTTGCCCATGCTTGCGCTGGATTAGGAGAAATTTATAGTATCACTCGAAAGGATGATCTAGCCTATCAATATCTTAATCAAGCTTTAGATATTGCCCTCGATATTGGAGAACGATATGTAGAACTAGAGACTTTAATTGTTTTGGCAGAATTTGAAGAAAAAACCCATGATCTTAAATCAGCTATTAATCACTGGCAACGCGCCTTACATCTTTCTGAAAAATTAAATATGCTCTCCCATAAAGAGAACTGTGAACAAAACCTAGAAAGGTTGTTAAACCCCAACTAAGTTGAGACTGAGTAACGCACAGAAAACGGGTTTCTCGGAGAAACCCGTTTTCTACTCATGCAAAAGAGATGTCTATTGAAACAATCTGAATTTCCCTGACTCGGTGCATTGGTTTGGTTTGCTTTTCGGTGGTGATTAGTTCATCAGCTTGAATTTGCAGCGCAGCAGCAACATGAAGTGCATCCATCGCCGCTAAACCGTAAGTGCCAGCAATTTCATGACTCACTGCATCCTCCTCGACGTGCAGCAAGTTCTTGTTCTATTTCCTCTTCATTGAGCAGTTGCAATCCAGCCGAAATTGCCCGATGTCGGATTTCCCATAACTTTTTGCTTAATGGTGTTTGGGGAATAAATTTTAATTATATCTATTACTTCGCTACCATTATTATTCAATTCTTTAATTAAGAAGTCTAAAGATGGCATAATTACTTATTCCGAATATTGGTATTTGGGCATTATTATAGCATTCCAATTTTCTAAAGTCAACCCCTCAACTCTAGCTAAATTAATACCATTAGTTTGTAGAATAGGAAATACTTTTTAATCTTTAATTCTTAGGATAAGTTGAGGTATAGTTTCTCATCTTAACTTTAATTGGAGCGATCGCAGTTTTTCTGTAAAAGAGAGAGTGGCGATCGCTGTTGAGTTGAGGATGAAGGATAAATTTGAGCTATAATAGGGGATAAAATTAACAAACAAGGTAATTATCAATGCCATTAAAGCAAAAGTATATTACTGATGAACAGGGTAATCAAATCGGTATTCTTTTAGATATAGAGGAATATCGAAAACTCCTAGAAGATTCTGAAGAATTAAATGCTATTAGAGCCTATGATTTAGCTATTTCGGAAGAGGAAGAAATTCCTTTTGAAGAGGCGATCGCCGAAATTGAAAATAGTCGTCAATGAATTACACTATTGCGATTAAAAAACAAGCTTCTAAGGCTTTAGCTAATCTTCCCCAAGATAGTTATCAGAAAGTTCGAGACGGGATTAGAGCATTAGCTGACAATCCAAGACCAGCAGGGTGTCTCAAACTGACAGGACGAGAAGGTTGGCGGATTCGGATTGGAGTTTATCGCGTTATTTACGCGATAGATGATTCTGCAAAAAAGGTGATTATTCTAGATATTGGACATCGAAAGGACATCTACCGATAGGCGATCGCGTTTTTAATAAAAATTTGGAAGAGGCGATCGCTATTTTACTGTGAGAAGAGGAGGGCGATCGCTTATAATAAATCCAGTGATCAAAATAGAAGGAGGCAAATGCCAGCAAAAGACCTCTATCACGAAGCCGTTAAAAATGCCTTAATTAAAGACGGCTGGACAATTACGGCTGATCCTTATCCTATTGAATATGAAGACGCTGAATTGTATCCAGACCTGGCGATCGAGAAATATATTTCCGAAGAACAAAGACAACGTAAAATTATCATTGAAATTAAAAGCTTTCTTGGCCCTTCAATGATCAAAGACTTTGAAATGGCTTTGGGACAATATATTTTTTATCGTGATCTCATTCAATTAGGACAAGATGAATACCAAGAAATCTATCTGGCTATTAAAGATGAAATTTATGAGACTTTTTTCCAACGAAAATCTATTCAAGCCGTTATTAAAAGACACCAATTAGATTTATTAGTTGTCAACATCGAAAAAGAGGAGATTGTCCAATGGATAAACTAACTAACTATCGCCAAATTATTCAAAATACCTTAACAAAGCTAGACACAATTGCGAATAGCTCATCCAAAAAAAAACTAGAAACCTGTTTAATTTTTGATGAAAATCATGATCATTATCTATGGATGTCTATTGGTTGGATAAACAAAAAGAAAATCAACAATATTCAGATTCATATTCGTATTAAAAATGAAAGAGTTTATATTGAACAAGATTGGACAGAAATAGGAATCACCTCTCAATTATTAGAAGCAGGGATTCCCAAAGAAGATATTGTTTTAGCATTTCATGATCCTGCAAGTCGTAAATTAACAGAATTTGCTATTGCTTAATCAGGGGCGATCGCATTTTTAGCTGAGGTTAAGAAGGGCGATCGCTGTTTTTCGGAGTTTGAGAGGGGCAATTTGAGCTAAGTACCTAAGCAAAATTAATTACACATATCTAACCACCTCTTGCCTCCTGCCTTTTGCCTATCTTCACTAGGAAATTAATTTTGCACGACTACTTATAATAGGGGAGAAAATTAACCTAAAGATTCAGGTGCCTCAAACGCATTCACAGAGAGGCTTCTACAATCTCAAAACTCGCCAAACTAACAGATTCATTCTCAATAAGCACGAGAATTAAGGCTTTTAGCATTTCTTTCTTAATGAGAGTGAGTATTTTGGCATAATTCGCCCAAATGCTTACCTAGTATAGGTTTGACTACTTTAATCGTCGATTGATTTGGTTTGATTCAATGGAAAATCGGCTCTCCCCTCCAGACACAGAGGACACAAAGATCGATCGATCATAGAGTAAGTTAAACTGATCACACAGAACCTAGAAGAGCCTGAATTATGAATTATGAATTATGAATGATGAATTATGAATGATGAATGATGAATTATTGTGTAAGATGGTGATCGCACTACAACGCCCACCCTACTCCAATGGAAAGGCTATAGATGACTACTACTCTTGAAAGCTTACAGGAATTTATTGATTTTTGTCAACAGCACATTACTGGCAAAGAAAGGAAAGAAGCTCAGATTTTCCTAGACCGTTTCTTTCGAGCTTTTGGTCATAAAGGTGCGTTAGAAGCGGGTGCAACCTATGAGGAGGCGATTACTAAAGGTAGCAAGAAAGGTAAAACAGGATTTGCTGATTTAGTTTGGAAACCTCGTGTTTTAATTGAAATGAAAAAGCGAGGAGAAGATTTAAGTAAGCACTATCCCCAAGCTTTTGAATACTGGAGTCGATTGGTTCCTAATCGCCCTCGCTATGTCTTATTATGTAATTTTGATCAGTTCTGGATTTTTGATTTTGATCTTCAAATAGATGAACCGGTAGATCGAGTAAATCTCAACGATTTGAAAAATCGGGTGAGTGCCTTCAATTTTATGGAAGTAGGGAATCGTACCCCTATTTTTCAGAATAATCAAGTCGAGATTACAGAAACGGCGGCGCGGCGGATGGGTGAGTTATTTCAACTGTTAAAAAAACGCGGTCAGAAAAGCGGTTTTGATGAGTTGACAGCCCAGCGATTTATTTTGCAGTGTGTATTAGCAATGTTTGCTGAGGATCGAGGATTGTTGCCAAGAGATTTATTTATTTCTTGTGTACAAGAATGTCTAAATGGTGGCAATTCTTATGATGTCTTGGGGGGATTATTTCAACAGATGAACCAACCCGGAATTACCCCCACTGGCAAGTATCAGGGAGTGGATTATTTTAATGGGGGACTGTTTAGTATAATTCATCCAATTGAATTAACTAATAAAGAATTAGAGTTTCTGGATGTGGCGGCGCGTCAGGATTGGAGTAAGATCCGTCCGGCAATTTTTGGTAATATTTTTGAGGGGACGGCTAATGCTGAAGAACGTCATACTTACGGAATGCACTTTACCTCAGAAGCGGATATTATGAAAATTGTTCGCCCAACTATTAGCCGTTACTGGGAGGAGAAAATTGAGCAAGCTGGGACGATTGGCGAGTTAAATACACTTCAGTTAGAATTACAGCAGTATAAGGTATTAGATCCGGCTTGCGGTTCGGGTAATTTTCTCTATGTCGCCTATCAAGAATTAAAGCGCATTGAACAGTTATTAATTGAAAAAATTGCTAACCGTCGTCGTTCTGCTAGTGACCAGTTACAGATTAGTTTTGTTACGCCTAAACAGTTTTATGGTATGGATATTAATCCTTTTGCTGTAGAATTAGCGCGGGTGACTTTAATGATTGCCAGAAAGGTGGCAATTGATAGGTTTAATTTGACGGAAGCTTCTTTACCTTTGGATACTTTGGATAGTAATATTATTTGTGCTGATGCTTTGTTTACGGATTGGCAAAAAGCAGACGCAATTATCGGTAATCCTCCATTTTTGGGAGGTAAACACATGAGATTAAATCTCAGTGATGATTATGTTAATAGAGTGTTTGGAAGGTTTTCTGAGGTTAAAGACTCGGTTGATTTTTGTTCCTATTGGTTTCGTCTAGCACATAATCAATTAGACGAGAAAGGAAGAGCGGGTTTAGTTGGAACTAATTCTATTAGTCAAGGGAAAAGTCGTGTAGCAGCGTTGGATTATATTACTCACAATGGTGGACACATTCATGAGGCGATTTCTACTCAGCCTTGGTCTGGTGAGGCTAATGTTCATGTTAGTATTGTCAATTGGAGTAAAGTTGAGCCAGTAAGTTATTATTTAGATAATCATCAAGTTTCTCAGATTAATTCTTCTTTAAAAGCGACTGTAGATGTTTCTCAATCTCCGCGATTAAAAGCTAATCTTAATCAATGTTTTCAAGGAGTGATTCCTGTTGGTAAAGGTTTTCTAGTTAGTGAAAAACAAGTTGATGAATGGATTAAACAAGATTCTAAAAATAGGAATGTCCTTAAGTTGTTTTCAATGGGAGCAAATCTAGCCCAAAATCCTCACGGTAAGCCAGAACGCTGGATTATTGATTTTAATGATATGAGTTTAGAGGATGCTAGTGAATATACACTACCTTTCGAGCATATTAAAGTAAATGTTAAGCCAGAAAGAGAGCAAAATAGACGAGAAGTTACTAAACTAAACTGGTGGAAATATGGTGAAAAAAGACCAGCAATGAGAACAGCAATTAAACCTTTAGATTGCTACTTTGCTGTTCCAGAAGTTTCCAAATGGGCAGTTTTTGTCCCTTGTCCCTGTGATTGGCTACCAGGTAATAAAACTAAAGTAGTTGCTTCCGATGATTATTATATCTTAGGTATTCTTTTATCTAACATTCACCGAACTTGGATGCACACCCAAAAATCTACACTTGCAAGCACAATAGCCTACACCCATAACACCTGTTTTGAAACCTTCCCCTTTCCCCAGACACCTTCACGGGAACTTGTCGAAAAAATCCGTCAAACCGCCGGGGAATTACACGAATACCGCAGTCAACAGATGGAGAAAAAACAATGGGGAATCACCAAACTATATAACCAATTCTTTAACGAACCCAGTAGCCAACTGTATCAACTCCATCAGAAATTAGACAAGCTAGTAATGGAAGCATATCACTTCCAAGCTGACGACGACATCTTAGAGAAACTATTAACCTTAAACCTCGAATTAGCAGAAAAAGAGAAGCGAGGAGAAACCGTCATCGATCCCTGGTCCCCTTACTCTTAGTGAGTAACGCACAGAAAACGGGTTTCTCCGAGAAACCCGTTTTCTACTCATGCAAAAAGGGGAATAAATAATCAGTCTTTAATAACCAGATTTAGTATGACTACTATTGCACGGGTACATCAAGAAAAGTTAACGGGTCTATCCATTGCTGGACAAGGGTTTTCGGCTCTTGTAGTAGATATGTATGGAGTAGTTCAGGTGTTTTAGGTGGGAATTGGTTCACCTGGCCGCAAACTAGACCATTTACCGGTTTCGCGCAAAAAGCTTTCACAACCCACCACATCCCACTCCATTTCGATATAATCTTCTTTGGTGCGAATGTTAACGTTAATAGAAGGGTTCTTCGCTTCAAAGTCCGGTGTCTCGGTGAGATGACGTTCCTGATGTTGTGTTTCTACGGCATGATAGGTGAGACAGCGATCAACAAAATAGCAGTTAATACAAATACACATAGGTTTAACTCTATAAGTCTTTTCCGTTAATCTAGCTCAGTCTCTCCCCAAATGGGGCCGGTAAAAATTATATTTTTGTAAATTTATCTTCTCGATGTCTTGTCAAAAAAACCTAGATAGTTTAGTTAAAGAAGTTTTTGCGATTAATCGGCAAGAATTGCCAGAAAATGCTTATTTAGTCGGTGGTGCTGTGCGAGACGCTTTATTAAACCGTCAGAAAGACTATATTGACCTAGATTTTGTGGTTCCCGAAAAAGCGATCGAAATTGCCCAAACTATTGCCCATCATTATAAAGCGGGTTTTGTGGTTTTAGATGCCGTTCGTCAAATTGCTCGCGTCGTTTTTCCCCAGGGGACCCTTGATTTCGCACAACAGGAGGGAGAATCTCTAGAAATAGACCTAAAAAGACGGGATTTCACCGTTAATGCTCTCGCTTATAATCTCCACACCCAAGAAATTTTCGATCCTTTAGGGGGATTAAAAGATTTAGGCTGCCAATCCCTGCGGATGATTTCCCCCGAAAATCTCCAAGATGATCCCCTAAGATTATTAAGGGCCTATCGACAAGCGGCTCAATTGGACTTTGAGATCGAACCCCATACCCGTGCAACTATTCGTTCTCTTGCCCCTTTATTGCACCGTGTAGCCGCCGAAAGGGTACAATCCGAGTTGAATTACCTTTTGCTCAATTCCCGTGGCAATAAATGGCTAAAAAGTGCCTGGGAAGATGGCTTATTATCTCTCTGGTTGCGTCGGATTACCCCCGCAAAAATGGAGCGAGTTATGGGGGTGGAAGCGGCAGCGGGATTTTTAGAATCTTTGTTACCAGAAAAATTTATCTTTTCCCCTTCTCAGTTACAGTTGACAAAATTGGCCCTATTGGTATCGGATATTTTAGCAGAAGCGGAAAAAGAGTTAATCGATCTCAAGTATTCCAGGGGGGAAATTCGCACGGTAATCACGGTAATTAAGTCTTTACCTCCCCTGAAGGAAGCGGATAATTTAAGTCTGCGGGAACATTATTTTATTTATCTAAATACGGGAAAAGTATTTCCTGTCTTTGCCCTTTTTGCTTTATCAATGGGGATTAACAAAAATATCGTCGCTTCTCTGTTGACTTCCTATCTCGATCCCGATAATATTATCGCCCATCCCCGACCTTTATTAAGGGGCGATGATTTAATTAACCATTTACACCTGAAACCTAGTCCGATTATCGGTAAGTTATTAACCGAGGTACAAATTGCCCAAATTGAGGGCCAAGTTACAGTTTTTCAGGAGGCGATCGATTTTGCTAAAAAGTTGTTATAAGTAGCTGGTTATAATTAAATTAAAAATGGATTTTAGGTCTGATCCCCCCTGCCCCCCTTGATAAGGGGGGTGCCGATAGGCGGGGGGATCTACCCTTAATAAGGGGGGCATCTGATAATTTTTAACGCCTACCTACTTAAGTAGGGAGGCACAATTATTTGTAGGATGGGTTAGCGGTAGCGTAACCCATGCGGGCGTTGGGTTTCATGCTTCAACCGTTCGGCTGAGCTCACGGCCGAAGCCCAACCTACGTTCATTTTATATTTAATTCCACCCACCTACTTACTTAGCAATTGTTCACAGTTTGGAGAGTTTTGTCTGTTAATCAGAGTTTTAGATTCCGATTGAGTCTCAGGGTTTCGACTTATCCAAAACTCAGATTATCCAAAACTGAGATTTATTTAGTTTTAAGCTGTGAAGATTGGGGAGCGTTTTCTCCTTAGATTAAAACACGACCGTTTTATTGTACTCCCTTCGATTGATTCAAGAGATTTTGGTAACATTCGGTCGGGGTACGGTAAGATAAATATTTAAAGGGAGTCTGATTAATTATTTCTGCAAATCTTTCGTTATCAACCGCATTGTACTGATCTAATTTAGCGATTAAATTCTTCATGTTATTCATGGAGCTTACCAGACTCCTATTCTCGGATTTGAGATAATGAATTTCAGGGGAATCGCCCTCATGCCGATCAATGGTGGTAATTTGAGCGATAATTCCCTTAATTCCCTGCTTGTACGAAGAAATTAAGGTGTATAAACTCTTTTCCTGAGTAATGAGAAAAATACCTCTCTTCCTGAGATCGAGGACATCAATTCGCCAAGCATTATTATCGGCGATAAAATCTTCTCTTGACTGCACTTCTCGTTGAAGTCTTTCGGCCGCTTTGCTTGACAAAATCAGATTCATCTCTAAAAATAAAGTTAATTATTTAATATTATAAACCAACTAGATTTTTGGTTCTTCGTTACTTGGTATGGTTCGATAGGGGGGCATAAATGGACTAAATCCTTATCTGGCAAGAGATTTAATTGATTAGTTCGCTCTAGATCGAAAACAATTAACAAAAATCGCCAAATGTCTTTCTCTATAAGAGTTTAATTCCTTATAACCCTGTACGTTGCATAAGACAAACCGAAGAACCCTAATTAGGTTTTAGATTCGACCCTTGTTATCAGGGAGCAATGTTACGCGAAAAAACCGAGTTAAATCCCAAAATTAGGCGTTTTTATCGACAAAATTGTCGAATCGAATTTTAAACAAAAACACGATGCTGTAGGGACGGCATTTGTCGTCGCACCTGTTGCAGACGTTGGGGATTAATTTCGGCAATTGCCACCCCCGCTTCTTCCCCTGCGTCGGCTAAAACCACACCCCAAGGATCGATAATCATAGCGTGACCGTGGGTGTAACGGCGTGCGTAATTATTGCCCGTTTGAGCAGGAGCTATTATATAACAAGTATTCTCGATCGCTCGCGCTTGTAACAAAACTTTCCAATGATCTTTCCCTGTAAAAGCCGTAAAGGCTGCGGGTACAAATAAAACATCGGCTCCTTGCCGCGATAAATAGCGATAGAGTTCGGGAAAACGCACATCATAGCAAATCGAGAGGCCAATTTTGCCCAAGCTATCGGAGCCATAAATCGGCGGTAAATCGATTCCTGCCATGACTGTACTCGATTCCTGATAGGTGTTACCATCTGGGACATTGACATCAAAGAGATGGACTTTTTGATAACGGGCTAATTCCGCACCGTTGGCATCAACTAAAATAGCGGTATTATAAGCCTTATCGGGAATACCCGTCACCGGCACGGGAAAACCACCCCCTAAAATAGTTACTTGAAACCGTTGGGCCATGGTGCGGAGGAATTTATCGGCTTTTCGAGCAATAGTCTCGGCCTGGGCGATTTTATCGCTTTCTGCCCCCATAAAGGCGAAATTTTCTGGTAAACCGATTAATTCCGCCCCTTTACCCACGGCAAGTTCGATCAACTCTTCAGCGGCAGCGAGATTTTTCTCTAAATCCGGCTGACTGGTCATTTGAATGGCGGCGGCGAGATAGGATTTCATGGGGGTTGAAGCTCTAGAGTCAGATAATCTCTGTAAAATTAATCATAACCTTCGATTATATCCAATTTCAGATATTTTGTCACCCCATGAGTAAAATTGTTTTCTGTGACTTTGATGGCACTATCACCGCCGTGGAAACCTTTGCGGGTATGCTCAAAGAATTCGCCCCCGATTTATCAGCCCAAATTATGCCCCAAATGTACGCCCGCACTCTCAGTCTGCGCCAGGGTGTCCGTCAACTACTAGAGTCGATACCGAGCCAAAAATACGCCGATATTATCGCCTATGCCGAAAGCAAGCCAATTCGCCCTGGATTAGCTGAATTTCTCGCTTTTTTACAGGAGCAATCCATCCCTTTTATTATTATCTCCGGTGGTATCCAAGGCATGATTGAAACGGTCTTAAAACGGGAGGGACTATTAGATAAGGTAACGGCAATTTATGGTGTCAATCTTCATACTCAAGGGGAATATTTGCAAGTTCATTCCGATTGGGAAAATGAGACAGAATTAGTGGCTAAAGCCTTGATTATGGCTAAATATTCAGGAGTAGAAACTATTGCGATCGGTGATTCCGTTACCGATATTACCATGGCTAGAAGGGCCGATCTAGTTTTTGCTAGGGATCGTTTAATCGATTATCTGCAAGCGGAAAATCACCCCTATATTCCTTGGGATAACTTTTTTGAGATTCGCGAATATCTGTTATTGAGAGATTAGGGATTGGCTGTTAATTAGGTAGGGGTTAAAAATTGTCAGATACCCTCCTTGGATTAAGGGGGGATCAAAGAGGGCGAATGCAATTCGCCCCTACGATAAGTAGCTGGTTATAATTAAATTAAAAATGGATTTTAGGTTCGATCCCCCCTCAGTCCTAGGGTTGATTCATAGTAGGGTTGATTCATGAATCAACCCTACCCTTAGTCCCCCCTTGATAAGGGTGGTGTCTGATAATTTTTAACGCCTAAGTAGTCGTGCAAAATTAATTTCCTAGTGAAGATAGGCAAGAGGCAAGAGGCAATGATTTTTGCCGTCTTATTCCCAAGCTCCGCCTGGAAATGATTTTTGAAAGCGCTGCCTTCTGTAAAGATTACTCAGGAGGCAGAGACTCTCATTAAACAACGAGAGGTTTTAAAATCCAAGACCAACCCGTTAAAAGATTTTTTACTACCCTACTCTTAAGGGTAACAATAATTATAAATTTTTGTAAATTTGTGTTGGTTTACACTTGACAAAATCGGGGGGGGGGGTAAAATCCCGTTGTTGCTCTGTCTTGTCATTGAGGAACTAGCTTAAAATTTAGTGATTGGCAATTTTGAAAAAATCAATTTTTCTCCCTTGCCAATGTCGCTTAATTTGAGATTTTCTCCTTTAAAGGGCAGTCAGAACATTTGTTTGTTTATTTGTTTTGAGGAAAATTTCCGAACATGAAAACTTCGACTGTGCTTAAAAAGTTATCGATAGTTAGTGCTGGAGCAACATCTATTGCTCTTGCAACCATGGGAACAGCGTCAGCATCTATAATTTTTGATGGGGGTGGTCCAGATCAAAAGGATGCAAGTGAAATGACGAAATGGGTACAGACACAGGATTTTATTCTTAGTCAGGATATTGGGACAAGGCTAACAGATGTTCATTTCTGGACGCTTGAGGCTCCAGGTGCATGGGATGGAACCCTCGACTACTTTGTATTCGCAAATGCAGGCGGTCAGCCGGCCAGTACCCCCTTTGCTCAAGGCGCAGGGGCTAACGTGGTGAAGACGGCAACTGGCAACCAACCTTTTGGTTTCAACGAATATGCTTATTCGTTCGATCTTCAGACTCCTCTCGATTTATCGGCAAATACAACATACTGGCTAGGTTTACACCTTTCCAGCAACTTTGACCAGGACAAGATTTATTGGAGTACAACAACTCCAGGTGTTGGTTCAACAGGTCAACAATCCTCCAGCGGGACTTTCAACAACTGGTCTAATAATGGACTACACCATGCTTTTTACCTAACAGGTCAAAAAGTCCCCGAACCTGCTTCAGTCTTAGGTTTACTCGCCATCGGTGCTTTGGGTGCTGGTTCAGTCTTGAAGCGCAAATTAAAATAAAAAACTGGCAAATCTAGCTTTAAATTGGCAGTGATCGCGCTCTATTGATAAAGTGCGATCGCTTTTTTGGTTATAATAGTTAAAGACACGATAAATTGATTCAAGTCAAGCCCATGCCACTAACTCTTAATTTAACATCGGAAATCAAACAATATCTCAGCCAAAAAGCGAGGGAGAAAGGTCTTTCTCTAGAAGATTATGTCCTCAAGCTAAGTAGGTAGGCGTTAAAAATTATCAGACACCACCCTTATCAAGGGTAGGGTTGATTCATGAATCAACCCTACCTTATCAAGGGGAGCAGGGGGGATCGAACCTAAAATCCATTTTTAATTTAATTATAACGAGCTACTTACTTAAAGATACTATTTTAGAACAAGAAAAACAGACCAAACTGGTTAATTTACTTCAATCTTGGATTGATGAAGAAGATGAACAGGAACAACAAGAAACAGGTGAATATTTAATCGAAGCACTCAATCAAGATCGTTTATCTGAGCGTCCTTTATTTCCGGCTGAATTAAAGGGAGTAACTTGGTGAATAGAGTAGTTTTATTAGATACGGGAATTATCGGTTTAATTACTAATCCTAAGCGAGCGCCTGAAAGTCTAGCTTGTAATTGTTGGCTACAAACACTAATTAAAGCAGGTATTAGGGTTATTCTTCCAGAAATTGCTGATTATGAGGTGCGTCGAGAGTTGTTACGCGCTAACAAGATTAAAGGAATTAAGCGACTGGATGAGTTAGCATGGGTTACGCTACCGCTAACCCATCCTACAAATAATTGTGCGTCCGTACTTATGACAAAATATTGATCGGGAGAAACTTTAACTCTTTTTTTGACTATCTCTGGTAATTAAATAATCATTGTTAAGTAGCTGGTTATAATTAAATTAAAAATGGATTTTAGGTTCGATCCCCCCTCAGTCCTAGGGTTGATTCATAGTAGGGTTGATTCATGAATCAACCCTACCCTTAGTCCCCCCTTGATCAGGGTGGTGTCTGATAATTTTTAACGCCTACCTACTTATCTCCCATTAACCTGAAGAGTAATTATCTAAAATCCTTATTCATCCCCTAAATAAGCTTCAATCACTGCGCGATTCTCCCTGACTGTGGCTGGATCTCCCAAAGCGATTAACTTACCGAAATCTAACACGGCAATGCGATCGCATAATCCCATCACTAAAGGCACATGATGTTCGATTAACAGGACGGTTAAAGCTAAATTATCGCGAATTTGTCGAATTAGCTGACTTAATGACCCCTTTTCGCTAGGATTCATCCCAGCTGCCGGTTCATCGAGGAGCAATAACTGGGGTTGCAAAGCTAAAGCGCGGGCAATTTCCAAGCGTCTTTGATCACCATAGGCTAAATTACGGGCTTTTCGATTGCTTTGGTCGGTTAATCCGACTAAATCTAATAATTCCGCTGCTCTTTTATAGGTTTTTTCCTCCTCCCTTCTCGAAACTGGTAAACCCAAAATTCCTGTCCAAAGATTGGCTCTATTGTGAATGTGACCAGCGATCGCTACATTTTCTAAAGCCGATAATTCACCAAATAAGCGCAAATTCTGGAAAGTACGGGCAATTCCTGCCTGAGCGATCTGGTGAGGACGATAATTCGCCAGACTGTCGCCTTGATAAATTAAATCACCACTCGATAGGGGAATTAAACCGGTGATCAGATTAAATAAAGTCGTTTTTCCCGCCCCATTGGGTCCAATTAAGCCAAAAATCTCGTTTTTTTGTACCTGAAAGCCAACGCCATCGACAGCGACTAATCCCCCAAATCGACGGGTGGCTCCCCGCACTTCTAATAAATTTGCTTGCATCCTTGTTAACAGATTAAATTAGTCGATTTTACTCGATCAAGACGATTGGAAGTAAGCATTGCACCAACCAAAAAAAAGATATTTGTCAGGAGATTTACCCTGAAAGAATCAGTTGTAGAGATTTATCGGGCAGTTATTTTGGTCAGGAAACATTTTACACAATCCCCACCAGATAAGCAAGACGGCTCACCACTACCAGCGAATCACTACCGATAACGAAAAACTGCCATAATTGCAGAAATGTCCTCATCTAGCCAAAAGGCGATCGCTATTGATGAAAAATGACGCTAAAATTATCGATCTCGTCATCCGGCTGTTTTTTCTGGGCCTGTTGTTATTTGCTGGTTTTACCCTGCTGCGTCCCTTCCTAACCATGATCCTCTGGGGAGCAATTCTAGCGATCGCTTGGTATCCGCTCTTTCTCTGGTTAAAAAAGTTACTCGCTGGCCGGGCGAAACTGGCCACAGTTCTCCTCACCCTACTTTGTCTAGGGATTATTATCGGTCCGGTGAGTGGCATTGCAGCGGTTCTGGCGGGTAATCTGCGAACGATGGCCGAGTATATCGATACTGGTGCGGCGCTGATTCCCCCTCCCCCCGCCGATGTGGCCACCTGGCCGCTGATTGGCGAAAGGATTGCCAGTCTCTGGCAGCAGGCATCGGATAACACGGGTCAATTTCTTCAACGCTTCGAGCCACAATTAAAAGAACTGGGGAAAATCTCCCTTTCCCTAGCCACCAGTACCGGTCTGACGGTGCTGAAATTTATCGCCTCGATTCTGATTGCGGCGGCCCTCACCCTCTCGGCTAAAAATCTGACTCGCCTGATGAACCGGTTAGCGGAAAAGATCGCCCCGGGTAGAGGAATCGCGCTGGCCAGTCTTACCGCCTCCACCGTCCGCAATGTTAGCCGTGGTGTTATTGGCGTTGCTATTATCCAGAGTCTTTTGATCGGCATCGGTTTAGTGACGGTGGGAACGCCTGCGGCCGGTTTATTAACTCTCCTCACCCTAATTTTGGGTATTCTGCAAATTGGCCCCGGTTTGATTGTCTTGGGGGCGCTCATTCACGCTTGGGTAACACTACCCCATTCCATCGCCCTATTATTTACCCTCTGGATGATTCCCGCCACCCTGGTGGATAATTTCCTCAAGCCGATCTTAATGGGGCGCGGTCTGCCCATTCCTATGGTGGTGATTCTGTTGGGGGTGTTCGGGGGAGTGATCGCCTACGGGATTATCGGTTTGTTCGTCGGACCGGTTCTGCTCGGTCTCTGCTACGAGTTAGTTAGGGCTTGGATTGGCGAGGATAGCCCCGAACCAGTGGCAAATAGCCATGATGAGCCAATCTAAGGGCGGATATGTCTAATTTTTACCTTGAAAAGGCTCGCCGGTTTAGGGGTTGTCATCCGTGGCCACTACCTTATTTTTACCCGGAGTCGCTAGACTCAGTTTTGGGGCTTATGCAGAAACTGAATAAAATGCGAAAATATCTCCTACATAAATAGGGTTTGCGGCAAAAAGTACGGGCGAAGCCTGTGGTGACTCTCAGCCAATTAGTTGATCACAAACGTTGTTAGGTAACATTTTAAGAATAAGAAAAGATGATGGGAATCTGACAAGATTTTGCCCTGAGGGTGGCCAAGAGATTTTCATCAATCTAGAGGGACTTGTTAACCCTGAACAATCCTGTTTTTTTTAACAAGTCAGACTAAATCTTTCCGGGAGGACTTTAAAAATTGCCTTGGCATAAGTTGCTATTTGAGAGAGGAAAATATAGAAGCAGCTGATTATTTATTAAGCTACTTTTTTTAATTTTTAACGGGTTAGGACTGAGATATACTGAAATGGTTGCTTATAGATCACTACTATGGGACGTTTAGCGCTGATCAGCGTGACTGACAAAACCGGAATAGTTGACTTTGCCCGTCAGCTAACAGAAGAGTTTGATTTTGAAATTATTAGCAGTGGAGGAACCGCCAAAACACTGCAATCGGCGGGGATTCCCGTGATAAAAGTGGGAGAATACACAGGCTCTCCTGAAATCTTGGGCGGAAGGGTGAAAACTCTCCATCCTCGCATCCATGGCGGTATTTTGGCTAGACGGGATTGGCAGTCAGATTTAGCGGAAATGGAGGCTAATCAAATTCGTCCTTTTGATTTGGTGGTGGTTAATCTCTATCCCTTTGAACAGACGATCGCCAATCCTGATGTTACCACCGCTCAGGCGATCGAACAAATCGATATTGGTGGTCCGGCGATGTTACGCGCCTCGGCTAAAAATTTCGCCCATTTGACTGTCATCAGTAACCCGAAGTATTACGAGCAGTATTTAAGCCAATTACGGCAAAATAACGGCGAAATCTCCCTGGAATTCCGTCAAAAAATGGCGGGGGAAACCTTCGCTTTAACCAATGCCTACGATCAGGCGATCGCTGCCTATTTCGCCAGCTTAAACGGGGAAACGACTCGCTTTAATTTGGCAGGAAATGCCCTGCAAACCCTGCGTTACGGCGAAAATCCCCACCAAAGTGCCACTTGGTACGGCAGCGGGACAATGGCTCACGGTTGGGTAAAAGCGACCTTATTACAGGGAAAAGAACTAAGTTATAACAATTTAGTCGATTTAGAAGCAGCCCGCCGTTTAATCGCTGAATTCGGCAGTGAAGAACCAGCCGCCGCTATCTTGAAACACAATAATCCCTGTGGGGTGGCGATCGGTGATAGTTTAGTGGAAGCTTATACTAAAGCTTTTCATGCCGATGCTATCTCGGCTTTTGGGGGTATTGTTGCCCTAAATCAAGCCATAGATGAAGCAACCGCTAAAGAATTAACGAAAACCTTCCTAGAATGCGTGGTTGCCCCCGATTGTAGCCCCGAAGCCCGGGATATACTCGCTAAAAAGTCAAAAGTGCGGATTTTATTGCTGCCGGATTTAAGCACGGGAGAAAAACAAACAGTAAAAGTTATCGCCGGCGGTTTTCTAGTACAAGCGGCCGATGATGTGGTAGAAACCCCGGAGGAGTGGCGCGTGGTGACAGAAAAACAACCCACTGCCGCACAATTAGCGGAATTACTGTTTGCTTGGAAAGTATCTAAGCACGTTAAATCTAATGCTATTGTGGTGACAAAAAATCAAACTACTTTAGGTGTTGGTGCGGGGCAAATGAATCGCGTTGGTTCGACGAAAATTGCCCTTGAACAAGCAGGGGAAGCGGCCAAAGGTGGCTATTTGGCTAGTGATGGCTTTTTCCCTTTTGATGATTCTATTCGCACGGCGGCCCAGTTTGGTATCGAGGCAATTGTTCAACCAGGAGGTTCTTTAAAAGATCAGGATTCGATTAATGCCGCTAATGAGTTAGGTTTAATTATGGTCCTAACAGGCATTCGTCATTTCTTGCATTAATACAAAGTTAGGGGGTGTTGCTGCGGGTAAGTGAGTCGTTAGGCATTCAATCTACTTACAGCCCAGAGGCAGGCGTTGACAATTGACGTAGGATTAGTTAGTATGATGCTCTAATCCTACTGGGCTGTCGTGGGCAGTTTAGGGCAATGAGTAAGAAAGTTAGCATAACCTTAGACGACGAAGTTTTGGACTTTGTAGATCGACTAGCAAGCAATCGTAGCCGCTTTATCAATGATGTTCTCTGGCAAGAGAAGAAAAGGGTTTTTATGAAAGAGCTAGAAGATGCTTATAAAGATCAGGCCAATGATCCAGAGATGCAAGCAGAAATTTCTGTCTGGGATATTGCAGTGGGTGATGGTCTAAATGCCTAATGGAAGACTAACCTATAAGCGAGGAGAGATATGGTGGGTCGATCTGAAACCCGTTGTTGGTTATGAAACCGATAAAGAACGTCCTTGTCTGATTTTACAAAACGATATTGGCAATCAAAATGGAACAACGACAATAGTTGCTCCATTGTTGCCAGGAAAAAGAACTTATCCTTTTGTTGTCAATATTACCCCGACAGTGCAGAATGGACTAGACGGAGATCGACACATCAACTTAAGTCAAATGAGGGCTGTAGATTCTCAGAGAATTAAGAATCAACAGGGTGTTTTAGAAGACGTTTATTGGGAAGAAATAGAGAAAGCAGTCTGTATTCAACTCGGTTTCAGTTTAGCTTTTAATTAGCAAATAAACAGTAATTTTTACCCCAACCCTAATCCCTCACCCCCAATAAAATTATGATGCACGGTTTTATTCCCCCTCATCGTTATTTTCCCTATCTTACTTGGACCGATATAGATTCAATGCCAGATAAGGAAAATGTGGTAATTATTCAACCCATTGGTGCGATCGAACAACACGGACCCCATCTACCTATTGCCGTCGATGCTGCCATTAGTTTAGGGGTTTTAGGCAAAGCTTTCGAGAAATTAAATACAAATGTTCCCGCCTTTGCTTTACCCTGTCTCTACTACGGAAAATCTAACGAACATTGGTCTTTCCCCGGCACTATTACCCTCTCGGCAGCCACCTTATTAACCCTCATTCAAGAGATAGCTGAAAGTCTCTATCGTTCGGGTTTTCGCAAGTTAGTATTAATGAACTCCCACGGCGGACAACCGCAAGTTATGGAAATTGCCGCTAGGGATATTCATCAACAATATCCCGATTTTTTAGTATTTCCTTTTTTCACTTGGCGAGTTCCCCACAATGCAGCTGAATTATTCTCGGAATATGAATTAGAATACGGTATTCATGCAGGAGATGTGGAAACTAGCATTATGTTATCATTACTGCCAGAACAGGTCAAAATTGAGCGGGCTGTGCGAGAATATCCCCAAGGTTTGCCAGAAAATAGTTTGTTAACTATGGAAGGAAAATTACCCTTTGCTTGGTTAACTAAGGAATTAACTAAAAGTGGAGTGATGGGAGATGCTACTAATGCAAGTAAAGAAAAAGGCGATCGATTATTAGAATCCGTTGCTAATGGTTGGGTACAGGCGATCATTGATGTTTATCGATTCCGTCAACCGAAGTTATACTAATAAAAAATTAATCAGAATTGTTAATAAGCTGTACTGCATTTAAACTGTCTATTGCTAATTTTATTAGCAAGGATAAAACTCCATCTTCCTTCTTCTTTGATTCGGGAATTTGAACACCATCTTCTATGAGAATTAATAGAAAAATTTTTAACCAAATAGGTTAATTTTTAGCATAATTATTAATCTCAATCATGAGTTTTATCCTTGAGGGTTTAGAAATTTTGTAACCAGTCACAAAAATAAAAAAAACGACATTATTTTTACCATATTTTTTGTACGGGATAAGCATCGAAAACAGAATCAACGCCTAAAATAATTAGGTTTTCCGTAATTGCTTGAGAAATTAATAAACGATCAAACGGGTCTTTGTGATAATAAGGTAAGGTGTCCAATGTCCAAATATGAGATAATTTCATGGGTAAAATCTGCACATCATTAATTTTAGTTTGATCTTTAACTATTTCCGAGAGAGAAATATCTAAATTTAATTTGCCTAACTGTACCTTGATCTGTATTTCCCAGACGCTGACCAAACTCAAGAAAAGAAGATTATTTCTATTTTCTAGTATCTCAATTGCTGATGAGGAAAGCTGAGGAGAATTCTGGGAAAACCAGATTAAAGTATGACTATCTAAGAGAATATTCATGAGTCAAAATTCCAGAAGTTATCTGGTAAGGGTTGATTGAAATCATCACTCATCCAAATTTTCCCCTGATGCAACCCAAAGACTCGTTTTTTAGGGGAAGATGACGGCTCCTTTTCCTCCGTGAGTGCTTCTACATATTCTAAGATTTGTTTTTGTTTATCTAGAGGAATTTCCTGTAGCTTGTTAATAATGCTTTCTGTAATTTTATTGCCAGAAATAGTCATGGTTTTCTCAATATCTACTGAAATCTACACTTCCAGCTTCATGATAGCATTTTAAACATAAATAAAGTTAATTTTTGTAGAACCACTTCCCCAACTTGTTTAAGAGAGTTCCTGCAAAAATCAAAAATCTTCCGTGAGGAGACTCCGAGACGGTTTACAGGAGGAGAAAAAAGACAAGAGACAACTATCCTGTCCATAAAACCCAAGATTATGTCAAATTTATCTGAGGTTTTCGATATTTTGAGCCGATAGCACCTCGAAAACTTACTTTTACAGGAGGTTTAAGCTAAATTAATCCTATTGTTAAGGATATTAGCTAGAGCAGTTATCTTAATGAGCAGGTACAAAATTTTCGTTTTCGGGAGTCGGTCTTCCATACCAAATTAGGTTACACTTCATCTTTATCAGAAACACTGTAACACACAGAAATTAGCTGTTTCAGTCCCCTAAGGCTGCTGACTTAGAAACAATTGCGTTAGAATTAAAGAAATATTACAAGTGATTGACAAAAATGAGTAAGCCTGATATAGAAGCCATTGCCCTCCAGTTAGAAAGCAGCAACTCCAAAGATCGTCTGCTGGCCTTGGCCTCCCTGCGAGAAGTGACCCCGGAGGAAGCTGTACCCTTGATCAAAAAAGTCCTTTATGATGAAATGCTGCCGGTGCGATCGATGGCTGTCTTTGCTTTGGGAGTCAAACAAACCGAGGAATGCTTTCCTATCCTAGTGGATTTGTTAGCCAATGATGCCGATTATGGCATTCGCGCCGATGCTGCGGGGGCTTTAGGTTATTTAGAAGATATTCGCGCTTTTGAACCCCTACAGAGGGCTTTTTACGAAGACACGCAATGGTTAGTCCGCTTTAGTGCCGCCGTCGCTTTGGGCAATTTGGGCGATATTCGGGCTAAACAGGTGTTATTATCGGCCCTCGATAGTAACGAAGCGGTTATTCAACAGGCCGCTATTGCTGCCCTTGGGGAAATCAAAGCAGTGGAAACCGTCGAGAAGCTTTTAACCTTTGTTAACTCCGATGACTGGTTAATCCGGCAGCGATTAGCGGAAGCTTTAGGCCACCTTCCGGCGGAAAAAACGATCGCGGCCTTAAAATTTTTGGTCAAAGACGAACACCCACAAGTGCGCGAAGCAGCCCGTTTATCCTTGCAAAAATTGGCCAACGTCTAGGGATAGGATAGAATAAATAATCTATTCTTCCAGAGCGATCGATCTTTGCCTACAGCCATTCATGGACATTCAAGAATTTATTAATCTCTGTGCGGGTAAATGGTTTTCTCAGCGCACCAGTTATCAATTAGCCGCCCAAAAAGTTGCCAATAATAAAGCAGAAATCACCATCGATTTGCTGACTGCCGATGCTGCCGATGTGGTGCAATTATGTTTAGAAAATAACTGTCAGTCCCAGTCCAGTCTAGGGGGATGGAAAGCGACTTGGGATAATTCCGTGGACTATGGACAACCGAAAAAAATCGGTTCTAGCTATTTAGTTTGGCTACCCTCAGAGAATCCTTGGCAGGGAAAATTAATCACATCGGACGCTAAATCGGCAGCGCTGGGAGAATATCATCTCAGAAGCGATCAAGCTTTGACTTTAACCATCGAGGACAATCACCATCGTATCGAGGAAAGAATCTGGTTTGCTAGTCCTAATCTGAGATTGCGTACCAGTATTATCCAGTCGGTCAATGGCGATCGCCAGACGGTTTTCTATTCGGAAATTCGCAAAATGGTTGCTTCTTAAGTAGTTGCCATCCCCAATCTCTGAGGTGGGGAAGACAGGGTTAATCTTCCACCACTCCAGTCAAATCCTCCTAACGTCGGCCGCGTCTGCTGCTGCCGAAACCACTGCGACTAGGGGTACGACGGGAACCAGAGGAACCGAAACTAGGAGAACGTTTGACATTATCAGATTTACCCGAATTCTTCAGGGTACTGGAACCATAACCGGAACCACTGGGTTTTGTGGTGGTGGTGGTGCTGCGATTGGGACTAGAGGGAGTATTGCTAGGATAACGACGTAAATTGCCAGTAGAACGGAGAGTTTGCCGGTTTTTGACCGCCGGAGGTGGACTATTATGTTTAGTCCGGTATTGATCTACTGCCTGATTATAGGTGGAACCGTAACCACCAAAACCAGTCATCACACCCCCCGGAGTATAGAGGGGAGGAACGTAGTATTGAGGACGAAAGAGCAAACTACCCAAAGCTTGACCAGCAACAGCACCGAAAAAAGGACTCCAAAAACTCGATTCTTGCCGAATCACCACGGTTTCTTGTTGTCCGGTTTGGGGATTGTTCCGCACTTCCGTGACATTATGGACATACTCGATTTTAAAATCTTCGGTCATGTATAGGGTAGCCTGATCGCCGTTGATTTCCACCGAGGTTTTTTCCCCTTTAGCGGTATCCTCCTCGGTTAATCTAGCCATTTGCAGGTTAGTGGTGCGAAAGAGGGGAGAATTCCCCCCAGGGGTGTTTAACAGCATTAAGGTATAAGTGCCATCTCCATCATCGTAGGTAGCTTGTTGCACCTCGTAGCGACCGCTACTAACCTGATTGGATTCTCGTCTTACACTACTGTTATTAGCTGACGGTGACTGAGTTTCATTTGACGACGAACCACAGGCCACCGTTGTGCAACAAAGGGTAAGAATTAAAAAGATTGTCGTTACTTGGCGCAGCATAATGGCAAAATTAAGACTATAAAGGCAGTAATTCGGGGAAATTGAGTAATAGTTGCTCATTGGTCAATTCATCTCCCAATTGAGCAGGAGAAAAATGTACCTGAATCGCACGCAGCCGACCTTGGTAGTGGAGGTTAATTATTGATCTTAAACCATCTTCCAGGGCCTCTCGATCGGCTAGGCTAGTTTCTAAACCAGCACTCTCACCCTCGAATGCTATTGTGATCATAACAACTAAGTTATCAGTGACGGGTAAAGTTAAGGGTTCCTTTTCCCCCACTTGTGAAGACACCGATTCACTTAGGTATCTCCCCGCAGAATCGGTAAACAGTTCGTTAACGTAGTCTCCCGCTTCCCCCTCATTCCAAAAAACATCGCCCTCATTAGCCACAGAAAACCAATAGAGGTTCATCTGCAGCAGATTTTGACAAATTTCTACTAAACCCTCTCCCATGACCTCTAAATCGCCTTCGGAATCGATCGCCTCCCGGCCGGCACGATTAAGAATACCGATCAGGGGTGCGACTTCTTGGCCGTAGAGATGCAAAAATAAGCGACAGACCACATAGCGAGTTCTACCCGCAAATTTCTTGAAGCGATCGCCTAAAGAACCCATAATAGACCTCCGGTAAAAATCAAAAATTGTCGTTAAGGTTAGGAGTCAGTAGTCTTGGAGCCATCAGCTAGATCAAGGTGATAATCAAGTAAACAGCCAGAAAAGCCCTCAGCTTTTATTTATTTTGCCATTTTCTAGGCTCCTATGCCTTGATGTCCTGTTAACAGTCTATAATGACTTAGAATCCTATTGGTGTGAGCAAATGGCTGTCCAACTACAACAAGCTTTAGTGGTTGCTTCCTATATCTTGAAACAGCGTCTAGCAGGAAAAAAGCGTTTTCCCTTAGTTTTAATGCTAGAACCCCTATTTCGCTGTAATTTAGCCTGTACTGGCTGCGGGAAGATTCAACATCCCCCGGAAATCCTCCGCAATCATCTTACCCCAGCAGAATGTTTCGCAGCGGTGGAAGAATGCGGGGTTCCCGTGGTTTCCATCCCCGGGGGCGAGCCGCTTTTACACCCACAAATCGATGAAATTGTCAAGGGGTTAGTGGACAGAAAAAAATTCGTCTATCTGTGTACCAATGCCCTGTTATTGGAGAAAAGCCTGGATAAATTTACTCCTTCACCCTATCTTACCTTTAGTGTCCATCTGGATGGTCTCAAAGAACATCACGATCGCTGTGTGGATCGAGAGGGAGTATTCGATAAGGCAGTACAAGGGATTAAAGCAGCGAAAGCGAGAGGTTTTCGGGTTACTACTAATACCACGGTTTTTGAAGGCACAGATGCGCGAGAAATGCAGGAATTTTTTGATTTTCTCGCTACTTTGGGTATCGATGGCATGATGATTTCCCCGGGTTATAGTTATGAGTGGGCCCCGGATCAAGATAGTTTCTTGAAACGGGAGCAAACCAGAGCTTTATTCCGAGAAATTCTCTCACCCTGGAAATCAGGTCAGAAAAAGTGGAATTTTAACCATAATCCTCTCTTTCTCGATTTTCTCATCGGTGAACAGGACTATGAATGCACCCCTTGGGGTAGTCCTAGCTATAGTCTTTTAGGATGGCAAAAACCCTGTTATCTGCTCAACGAAGGTCATTACAAAAGCTTTCGGGAACTTTTAGAAGAAACCAATTGGGATAACTACGGTCGGGCCAGTGGCAATCCTCAATGTGCCGATTGTATGGTACATTGCGGCTATGAACCGACCGCGGCCATGGCAGCTTTTAAACCGGCTAATATGGGACGTGCCATGCAGAGTTTAATCGGAGTCTAATCCTAAACTGATTCTAACCAGACGGCGGGGACTTGACTAGGGCGATCGGGTAATTGCATCCACCCCATTTCGCACAGACGAATTACCGAACTTAATTTTTCTACCAAAGCGGGATCAAAACGAATCCCGCTATAATTTTGACAGCGCTCTAGGGCCTCTCCTAAATCTAGAGCTAGTCGGTCGCCTCGCGGTTGAGTTAATTCCTGAAAATAGGCTGATAATCCTAAAATTCGCGACTCTAAGCTGATTTCTTCCCCTTTTAAGCCGTTGGGAACCCCGCTACCATCCCAGTATTCAAACTCATGGTAAATAATCTGTTGAATTGGGGCTAATTCGGGCATAGTGGCGAGTAATTGTGCGCCTAACACCGATCGATCCCGCCAAAATAACGCATTTGCTCCCTCTAACTGACTGGCACGCTGTCTAAAAACTTCGATCGGAGCCTCCGCTAGACCGATGCGGTATAATAAACCGGCTAATCGTAAGCGTCGTAATCTTAGGGTGGGTAAATCGAGCAATTGTCCCAACATTTCCGCTAAAGCGGCCACCTGTAGGGAAGCAAGGGGATTATCAATATCTCTTTCATCGACTTTTTGAGCCATTCTTAGAAAAGCTTGTAGTTTATTAGCGGCTAAATTTTTATTTAAACGGGATGCTTGTCCTTCTAAGTCGCTTAATTCTCGCGTTTGTCTGCTGACGGTGACTAACTGCTGTTGACTGGTTTGCAGATAGGTGACAATGCGAGAGACTACTCCCGTTAAATCCGTGGGAATGGGATTAATATTTTGACTAATTTCCTCTTGTTGTCTGCTTAAATCGGCCGCTAGACTGGGATTATAGGGATGGAGACGCTCAATTAAGATACTAGCGGCTTTTTCGACTAAATCGCGCTCGAATGTCCATAAACCGTAGAATTTTCGCTCCGTGTCTATTTGGGGTTGACTATCGGACCGGTATTCTTCCGGGGATAACTCATGACAGAGTACCATGGAGGCGTAATCGGGGGAAAGAATGATTAAATTCCACTCATTAACCAAACTATCGCTATTATCTAAGTTCACTAGCGAAACATTCTCTAAACTGCCGGTTTTATGCTCAGAAAAACCACTATCGGCCACGGCGGCGATCGCAATATGACGAGAAGAGCGAGCCATATCTAAATAGCGATCGGCTTCCTGTAAATACCATTTTCCCTGTTGAAAGGTGACTAAGACCAGTGGTTTATTTGTACTATCAGGGCTGCTAGTTTGCAAGATATGATCTTCAAGAGCATGACACAGGGCCACCAGGGTATTCTTAAAATAGACCCCGTAACTGCTGGGTAATCGTCCCGATGAAGCTCTTTTTAACTGTTGTAAGCTGGATTCTACGGTCATAGGTGGCAAGATTAGGGGAAATGGGGAGAAGGGTGTGGGGAGCAGGGAGAGGGAATTATGAATTATGAATTATGAATTATGAAGTGGGGAGACGGAGTAGGGGAGCAGGGAGAAAAAACTGATTACTGATTACTGATAACTGATAACTGATTACTGTCTCCTCATCGCTTTTTACTTAATTTTATGACCTTAGTGATTTGTACGGGTTTTCATGATTCTAGATTGACCGAGGATTTTTTAGGACATCTGGGGAGCAAATCGGTCCAATTACGTCCCTATATTATTATTTCTCCTTTTTCTTGCTTAAATGAAGCTTTTTCACCGGGAGAAGACCTAACCTTAATTGGGTTTAGTGCGGGGGTGGTAAATGCGATCGCTTTAGCCTATTATTGGCAAGCTCAAGGGGTTAAAATTCGAGCTTTAATCGCACTGGACGGATGGGGAGTGCCATTAATCGCTAATTTTCCCATTTATCGCCTTAGTCACGATTATTTTACCCATTGGAGTTCCTGTTTATTGGGTAGCGGTCAAGAAAATTTTTATGCAGATCCCCCTGTAGACCATCTTAGCCTCTGGTCGTCCCCCGATCGAGTAACTGGTTGGTCTGTCAATGGTAATTTTGTCCAACGCACCACAGCGTTAACTTTTTTATCTCAAATCGGTTAGGCGAGAATCAATTAAGTACAATTAGCTAGTCCCCTCCCTATCTTTCCTATTTCTTTACCGCTGCCAACTCATGAGTACATCAGTTCTGAGTTCTTCGATTCTCTTGGTGGGAATTGAGGAGAATATCGCTAAACTAGCTAGTGCGGACTTGAAAGAAGCAGGTTATCGTCCCCTGATTGTGCCTAGCATTGATATCGCTTTTCCAGAAGTGCAAAGTTGGCAGCCAGCGATGATTATACTCGATCGCTTCCTGGCGGGGGAAGCGGGTGTGAGTTTTTGTCGTCGTTTACGTTCCCAAGGGAGTCGCGTTTATATTATTTTGTTAGTATCTCAAGAAACCCTAGAAGAACGTCTTGCCTGTTTGGAAACGGGAGCCGACGATTATTTTCTCAAACCCTATAATTCGCAATCTTTTCTCAAATTAATCCGTTTTTACCTGCAACCTCTGGAAACTATCCCCGAACAATTGTGCTTCGGTGACTTAGTATTAGATTTAGCCAGTCGTCGTCTCTCCTATAAAAACAAAAATATTGAGTTGACGATGAAGGAATTTGAACTGCTGCGCTACCTGATGATTCACCCGAAAGAAGTATTATCAAGGGAGCAAATTCTCGAAAATGTCTGGGGGGACGAATTTCAAGGAGAGTCAAACGTTATTGAGGTGTATATTCGCTATTTACGCCTGAAGATGGAGGCTGGTGGTCAAAAACGCCTCATTCATACCGTGCGCGGTGTCGGCTACGTTTTACGCGAATCTTAACAGTGATCAGTAATCAGTGATCAGTAATCAGTGATCAGTAGATTGCTTTTATTTAATCTCCCTACACCCTACACCCCACACCCCACACCCCACACCCCACACCCCACACCCTACACCCTACACCCCACACCCCACCAGCCTAGTCAAGCTCTGCTATTCGATCTGGATGGAGGTGGGGGAATCTATAGGAGGGGTGGAACTCCCCGGGGTGATAGTTTGACGGTATTGACTATAAAGACGGTCGCGCCAAGCAAAAAAGCCCTCGTAGGCGCTATTATCGGCTAACCCCGGAATCCCCTTGCCTTGCAATTCCCTGGGTAAGTTGAGATAGGAACCCTGGGGAAACTGAAGCAGTACACTCAATCCCGCCACGGCTAAATCGGCTAAAGTGGGCTGATCCCCGACTAAATAGGGACGATTGGTTAAAATGAGGTTTAAAGCCTCTAAGTCCTGTTGTAGCCCCTTTTTCGCAGTATTGATAGCATCTTTTCCCAGACCTACACCCGCACCCAAAATATCAATTAATTCCCCCGGCATGGAACCCAGTAACAAGCGCATAAAATCGGGAGTTTCCCGGGGTAAAAAAGCGGTACGAAAGTTTTGATTTTGGGCAAAAGCGCCGAGAAAAGCGGTTCTTCCTTTTAATCCCAGGGATTCATCGGCCCATTCTTCGATTAATAAACATTGACCCCGTTGGAGGGGATCTGTGGGGATAATTGGTTTTTCAGGATACTTGCGATCGAGATAAAAAGCAATCTCCGTCGAGTCAGCGATATAGGTATCACCATCCTTGAGGACCGGGACCTGTCGCTGTCCGGAAAGACGGAATAAGTCCAATTGTCCCACCCCCGGCACCACGTCCCTTTTTTTATAGGCCAGTCCTTTATAGTCGAGGATGAGACGGACTTTCTCACAATAGGCAGATAATTCAAATTGGTAGAGTTCTAGCATAGGATGATATAGCCCCTCGATAAATCAGTTTCTCCCTGATTACTCTAACCCTATCGGGCATCGGTCGTCTAAACTTAAAGACTTTACTCCGATTTTGCTCGAACATTTGTACTAAAAAGAAGAAGGGCGAAAAAATAATCTTTTGCTAATTTTAGGAGTTAGGCTGGGTACTCTTAGGGAAGATAGACTAAACTCAGCCACCATAACTCAATAGTGCCACGCTTTTAGGCTAGAATATCTTCGAGCTCCAGAAGAGCCGGAATAACTTATATATTCCCGCAAGCTAACTTGCGAGAGACCAATAGCATAACGCTATAGTAGGGGTGCGAGGGCTAACTCCTTTCTCGGATCAGAGGTTATTATGCAATTATCCATGGACGTTTTTAATGAGGTAGTTCGTTATCTCGACAGCCACGAAGAAAAATTACGGATCAAAAAATTAATTTTTTGTATCTGTAAAAAATATTGGGAAAATGATCCTAATATTTTAGAGGGTGTGGCGATGGAAGACTTGGTGAAGGAGTTAGTGCAACTCAAAACCAGTAAGGAACAATTAACTTTGTCGGTTTATAAATTAGTTAAAAACCTAAATCATTCTAAAGCTTATCTGGGCGTAGCCACAGTTATTATTGAGCAAATCAGTAAATTATATGGTGATATTGCTGCCGCCTATGAAACCCAATTATCACCATTAGAACCAGCAGTTAACCCTAGGGTTAATGCCGTTAATAATGCTGTCAACAACGAGGAAGATAATTCCTTAAGACAGGTGGTTAGTAGCCTAGAAAATCATCTAGAGACGGAGAGAATTCAAAAATTAATGTTTGCCGCCTGTAAAAATCGTTGGGAAAATGATCGATCAGTGATTAATAATTATGGCTTAAAAAATATTATTTTAGAACTTCGGCAAAACAATCCTAATTTCTTCAGCTTGCGACAAACTCTCAACCAAATTGCCGAAAATATTAATAAAAAAGCTCTCTACCTGTCCCTAGCCGATATTATTCTTACCCAGCTAGAGCCTCTTTACGATACTGATAGCGATTACGAAGAAGATGAGTCAAACAGTCAAATCTTTAACGATCAAATGGTTCATCTAAATGATGATTGTGATTCTTCGGCTAAAACTGCATCTTTCTCCTCCTCTAGAACTAGAAGTAAACCTGTGGAGTTTCCCTCTTCAATCATCGCTCTAAATGAACCGCAAGTAGGAATGGGATTGCACTTTTTCGAGCCAGCTTCCTTAAAAAATAACCCCAGTAATTCCCCACAAATTCCTGCCTACGACCCCTTTGAAATTCGTTTAGAAATTTCGCATTATGCTAATCCTTTACGAGCCAAAATATTAATTTTCTCGCTCCTATTTTATCCTTGGGATCAGAACAGTCAAGATTGGTTAACCCTGCGAAGTTATACCCTAGAAGATTTACTACAACAACTCATCCAAAGTGGGAAATCTCTCAAGGATATCGAAATTCAACTATACAATATTGCTCAAACCCAAATGGATAGGGATGCTAACGTTCAAACCGCCGGTATTCTGGTGCAAGCTTTACAAAGAATTATTTAATTGTTTACCCCAATTTCTCTGGATATTATACCTATGAAACCCACCGAATTAATTGCACGTTATGCCGAGGGAGAAACTCAATTTAGTGGCTTAAAATTGCCAGGAGTTAATTTAGTTGGTGCTGACTTGATTGGCATTGTTTTAAATGGGGCAGATCTGCACGGAGCCAATCTTCTCTTTACCTATCTTAACCGGGCTAATCTCGCTCAAGCTAATCTCGTGGCGGCTAATTTAAGCGGTGCTAGTCTCAACCAAGCTGACTTAAATGGCGCAGATTTACGCAGTGCCAATTTACACGGAGCGCTCCTACAAGGGGCTAATCTTCGTGATACTGATATAACCCTAGCTATTCTACTTGATGCTAACTTAATCGGGGCGGATTTACGCGGGGCTGATTTAAGTAGTGCTAACCTCACTGGTGCTTGTTTGCGGGGAACAAATATGCGTCAGGAAAATAAAAATTCTAACACTAATTTACAAGCGGCTAATCTCTATCGCGCCGACCTGCAAGGAGCTAATATGAAAGGGGTTAATCTGGTACGAGCTAATCTAGTAGGAGCCAATTTAAAGGAGGCTAATTTGTCCAATGTTGACATCAGAAATGCGGATTTAACTAATGCTAATCTGCAAGGTGCTTTACTTACTGATGCCAATTTAGTCGGGGTGTGTTTAGTGGGAGCAAATCTAGCGGGAGCCAATTTAGTGCGGTCAAAAATGAGCGATACGGAAGCAATGGGCGCAAATTTCCATAGTGCAATTATGACTGAAATAAAATTAGATCGAGCTAATCTTAGTCAAGCTAATTTTCAAGCGGCAAGAATGAATCATGCTGACTTAAGAAGGGCTAATCTTTCAGGAGTTAATTTCAGGGAAGCGGAGCTAATCGATGCTTTTTTTGCTAGAGCAAATCTCACCGGTGCTGATTTAAGTAATGCTAATCTAACTGGTGCTGAGTTAATGAGTGCTAATCTCATGGGAGTTAACTTCCTCGGTGCAATTATGCCCGATGGCCGGATTAATAATTAAAATTACTTAGACAGTGTTGTTGGCAATTATTCTGGTATAATTAGGGGTAGAATTGAGGGTAGTATTATGGTTTAGCCAGCAATTATTGCAGAAGATATGGGCAAAATCTACACCAGCATTACAGTTATCAATCGCGCCGATCAAATTCGTGCGGAGGATGGTATCATCGCGCCGGATCAAATTCGCTCTCTTACCCTAGAAAATGTCTTGGTAGATACGGGAGCAACTAATCTTTGTCTGGTGCCAGAAGTAATCTCCCGCTTGGGTTTACAGCTTTTAAAAGAAGTAGATGTGGCTACGGCTAAAGGCATAGGAAAAGCGAGAATTTTTCGCGATGCTACCTTGATTATCGCGGGACGGGAAGGCACTTTTGAATGTTTGGAATTACCCAGAGGTCAAAACAATTTATTAGGAGTAATTCCCTTAGAAGCTTTGGGATTAGAACCAGATTTTCGCAGCCAAAAATTGCGAGTTTTACCCACGGAATCCCACGAGACTTATTTAACAATTTTATCGAACCAAATAGCTCTATAAAATCACTTTTTGTCTGACTGTTCCGGCTCTTTCAGCTATAGCGATAATCTCGATTTCTTGACCAGAAACTCCCTTAATTACCCATTCCACCGTACAGCGATAATCTAAACCGTGAGCGAGACTACTATATACTTTATTTGATCGTCCTTCTAAGTGACCGATTTCTTGCTCTAATTTTCCCACTATTAAACTCACCTCATCGGCCAAATTTAACTTGACTTGAATGGGACGAACTATCTTTCTTTCCAGTGCTTTTTTGCTGGTATAAGTGGGTAAAAATCCCTGATTTTCTAACTGTAAAACCAGATGATAAATACCATCGCCCTCCGACTTAAGATCGAGACGAGAGATAGCTAAAAGAGGTGACATTAAAGCATGGGCAATAGTAAACTGACATTGTTTCTCACATAAATCTGGTAAATACTTTTCTGGGGCATTTTGCCAGACATTTTTAAAGTCCCAACCGCCAATTTCCACCTCTCCCAATTGGGGATGATCAAAACTTTGCCAATTAATAAAACCCTTTCCCGCTAAATTCTCATCATTCCAACGCTGTAACTTCAATTCATCTTCCAAAGGATGCCAGCGAAACCATTGAATATAATCATCTTTTTCCACTGCTGCTTGGGTGGGTGCATCCCATAACTCCACCGTAAAACCATACCAACCAAAATGATCATAACCGTAATCATCCATGGCACCGTTAGTCACTTCTTTAGGATGATAACGAAAATCGTGATAGACAGAAACGCATTCATAGCCAGTCATTGCCTTTCCCTTATCGGCAATATATTTATACATTTCTAAGTCTTCCACGGGGAAATATTCATCGGGATGGGTGCTATAGGGACGCAACATGACTGCTGAATAGGTATGATAGGTAACGAAGCCATTAATATTGGTGTTATTCGCCCAAAATTCGGCTTCTGCACGGGTTTCTGGCTCGGAAAAAGGAAAATCTCCGGCCCCCTGTTGTTCCCCTTCAGGAACCCAATAAACAGGATAATTGCGGTTAAAATCTAAACCTTCTAGGGTGGGGGCAGTGGTAAAATTATAGCCATCGTAATCGCGGATTAAACCTTCGGTGAGCAAAGTGTAAAAAGTTCCCTCAAATTCCTCCGGTTCGCGACGCACCATAATGCGAGGATCTTGTTCAGAAATTTTCCAAGCGCCACAGGTATCTTTTTGGCGCATTTGTAAGATTAAACCATCGCCGTTAATATCTTCAGGATATAGCCCCGGTTTCTCATCCGTGTGGGGATAGGGGCGAATACTCGATCGTAACATATAGGGAGTGGTGAGATATTTTTCCGCTCCATCCACGGCTAATCGCGGCAAAATATAGACAGTGTAATGGTCAAGAAGTCTGGTAATTTGGGGATTATGACCGTATTGGCTCAAAAGATGAGAGATAGTGTAGAGAGCGACGGCAGAGCCTGTTACTTCCCCCGCGTGGGTGTTAGCATCGATCCAATAGGCAGGTTTTTCTAAATAGGGTCCTGTGGCTTGATTTGTTAGGGTAGTTAACCAGATATCTCGATTTTCGTAGGTTTTACCGATCGAAGTCAGGCTAATTAAATTAGGATAGGATGAAGCTAGGTTTTTCAGGAAAGAAACTAATTCTTGGTAGGGGTAATAGTGGCTAAAATCAAACATAATCTTCTGCAACTAAAAAAAGGATTCTTGGGTTAATTTGACAAAATATGGGATAATAACAGTAAAAAACTATGGATAGTCAAGATATCGCTCGCTACATTGAAGAAACTAACGGTATTTCCAAGCCTTGGCTGTTGGTGCAATTGCGTCTCAAAAAACTGCAAGAACGTCGTGCCAGTCTTTCCCAACAGGAATATATCCAAGAATTGGATGATATTCAGCAAGACTTAATGAAATTGGGCGAATGGTGGCGAGGAATCGAGTCAGAAGTCTTTAAACCCTAAGCGGTGGCGATAATCTGCAATACTCGCGGTAAATCCTCAAATTCGCCGACGATGCGTTTTACTGGTTGTGGCCAAACCCGGACTAAAGTGGGAATAGCAGAGACATGATTGGATTCTGCTTGTTCTGGATGCTTAGAGATATCGATCACTTTCAGGGTATAGGGGTGGTGTAATTCTCGTTCCAGAAGCTGATGGATCGATTCTAGGGTGTGCTTAGTATTGGCATTATTACCGGAGACAAATAACCGCAAAACATAACCCTTAGGACTAGGATTACTATAGTCAGAGTCAGCAGCCATCGCCGAAGTAGCTGCGGGAAGCTCCTGATAACGGACAATCAGATCGTGGGATTGCCAAAGTTGGGGAAACTGCTGACGATAGGTTTCTAAGATAGTGGGATTAGAGGATTGTTCCTGCCAAGGTACAGTAAACCAAGCTCGATCGTCCGTGGCGAAAATAGCATTTAATAAAGGCTGATAGCGACGGACAAGGGGATAGACTTCGGCTCTAGTATGAATACGGTGACTGTAGGGATCTCGCCAGCGATCGATGGTAGCGGTAAAACTAGGAACTAAAAAATGGGGGGGTTCTGGCAACCCTAAAGCGGACTGGAGAGCAGTACAGAGATTCAGATGCCAATGAGTTTGTTTATCAGGATCGATACAGTAAATTAGGTCGCCCCCGGGGGTAAACAGGGCGATGCCTTTAAAAATATCGGGCAACACAATCGCAGAAGTAGCCACTTGAGGGGTTCCCGTGAAAAATAAATAGGAGCTTCTATTTTTCTAGACTACTAAACTCTTGACCCCTCAAGGATTTCCTTCAGGGTTTTTCTAGATTCTCCCCCGCAGCATCATCGCCATTTCATTGGGAACCGGGGACATGGCCAAGGCTACCCCCTCGCTAATCCGTCCCTTTTGATAGAGGTTAAACAGGGATTGATTAGTGGTAATCATGCCGTGGTATTCGCCGTCTTTCATTAATTCAACAATTTCGTCATTTTTGCCGCTGCGAATGTAATCTTTGACGGCCTCTGTATTGACGAGAATATCGTAAAAAGCAGCCCGTTTACCGTCGGTGGTGCGACATAAACCCTGGGAAATAATACAAACTAAAGATTCTGCGATCGCCACCCGCGTCGATTCCCGTTCCTCGGCGCTATAAAGAGTTAAAATCCGGTCAAGGGTTTTTACAGCGCTGTTGGTGTGCAGGGTTCCCAGGACTAAGTGACCGGTTTGGGCAGCTTTCAGGGCAGTATTAACGGTGGCTTTGTCCCGCATCTCCCCCACCAGAATAATATCTGGGTCTTCCCGCAAACAGGCTTTTAGGGCATTATCGAACTCCTGGGTGTGTATTCCCACTTCCCGTTGTTTGATCAAACTGCGACGACTTTCATGGACAAATTCGATCGGGTCTTCGATGGTGATAATATGTTTGGGGTGTTCTTTATTGATGTAATCGATCATGGCTGCTAGGGTGGTGGATTTCCCTGAACCCGTCGGACCGGTGATTAAAATCAATCCCTTCTGCACATCGCACACATCCCGGAAGACCATCGGTAAGCGCAATTGTTCCATAGTGGGGATTTTCATGGGAATCAGACGCAAAACCATCCCCGGACCGCGCAGACTTTCAAAGATATTAATCCGCACCCTAGCGAATTCGTACTGAGTCGCACCGTCAAATTCTAGGTCTTTTTTAAAGCGAAGGATTTCTTCTTCACCGAGCATTTCGCGTAACCAACTATAAAAAGTGTTGATGTCAATTTCAGGATAGTCGAGAATAATCATTTCGCCACGATCCCGCATCCGGGGTTGTTCTCCAACTCCCAGGTGAACGTCCGAATAACCCCGATCAAAGGCAAACCGGATCAAATGTTCTAAGTTGGGTTGATTGGAGGCGCGACTTTCGGGAGGACTTGGAGGCGATATTTGACCATTTTGCGGCATATTTGGCACTTCTTTTGGCTGCGTCGCCACTTTTTGGCTCATTTCTTGATTTATCTCTGGTGTGGTTCCCTTGATTAACTCCGAGGGAGGCATCGGGATGGAGGGAACCGGCAGCGGTTGTAGTCGTCGCGAGGAAGAATTGGGATTTTTATTCATGAGCAATAGGGGTTTTTCCTTTACTATTCCCCGATTGTACTAACATCTCATCCCCAATTTCTCAATTGCTCACAGACGTTAGATTGAGGAGTAAGGATCCAGTAGTCTCCGAGTCAGGAGACAGGAGACTCCGAGACAGGAGACAGGAGATTATTTTTATTTATTCTTCCCACTTCCCCACTTCCCCACTTCATAATTTATAATTCATAATTCCCCCTCTCCTATACCTTTTCAACAGGATTTAGTTCCGAAAATCGTTACAATGGAGGTTGAGGGCTGATGATTTTGACTACTCAAGTTTGAGCGAGTTTGACTTGAAATATAAAAACAAAAAATTATCCTTGTAATTTTAGTTTTTCGTAACGTTTAAAAATATCGTTAGTAATTTTTATAGCAGCTTCACGGTGACTGGCTAAACACAAAGTATATAAAGCGGCATTCTTAGAATTTTTCATGATAACTGGGTTGCTAACGTAGGGAAAAAGTGTTTTTAATCTTTCTGTATATAAATCTGCTAATCTATCGGCAGAGATTTTGTCACGACTGGCATTAGGTTCTTGATTATCAAACAAATTTAATTGAATATTTTGTGGTGGTTGGTAAATTTGCTCTAGCCAATCTACGTTCCCCATTACTTTATTCAACTGTTCTACTACCTCTGTTTTTGGTTCTTTATCTTTTAGCAAAAGCCGAGTAACGCCCATCACCGAAAAGTTAATAAAAATATCGCAAGCTTTAGTTTCTGCTAGTTGAGTGATAGTTTGCCAATCTACTTGTAATCCATAGGGATCTAAAAAAACAAAGGCTCGTTGAGTAAATTTTTTCTTGAGCAATAAATTAGGCAGTATATCGTTACATAAAATCTCATTACAGTTACCGCGACGGACATGAATTTCACGGTCAGGAAACTCCTCACATAAACGTTCTAAACGTTCAGTGCGTTGACGGGAAGTATCAATAAACCAGTAACCATCAAATGGTGGTTCTGTTCTCAAAGCACGCAGGGGAGAACCATCAATATATCGTTGTTCATCTTCCTTCGCTGTTGGTCTCACGGAACCAGCAAAAGCGTCTATATAGTAATAAGCTTTAAGCCAAGGCTTTCCTGTGGGATTCTTGGGAGTTTTCTGATTGTTCATGATCACAGAATAAGCATTGAGATACTGAGCGAGTAAATCTAACTTATCCTCAGACCATTTACCAATAATATCTTCGCCTTCTTGGCCTCGTTGACTCATATCGATAACTTTGTTTAGGTCAATGTTAATAAATTATCTTGTTGTTTATTTTTTGAGAGTTTTTTTAGGGAGGAACCTGCTCTGATTGTCCATTTAGCATTGTGTTCGTTCCAAGCAGCAGGCATTTCATCCCAAATACGCTCATCAAGCATTCTACCACCAGCTTTGGAATAGTTACCACCCCACTGCTTAAAGAAAAAAGCAACTTTAGATTCTCTGGTTTGAGCCAAAATTTCCCTAACCCAATCTGGCTCTATGGGACGATGTTGATAGCCTGATTCACCGCCAACAATAACCCAATCAATCAGCGATAAATCCAGATTTAGTGGTCCTAAAAGAGGTTCACAGGAAAGAAAACGTACTTTGGCTGGTACTGTTTTTAAAGCCTCAATTCTATGGGTATATTGCTGACTTTCTACAGAGACACCCATCCAGATATTTTCCGACCATTCCAGTTTATCTGCTAAAGTTGCTAGTTTTTGAGGGCGCTTAGTCAAAATTTGATAAATATGCCAAGGAGTGTCTCGCATCACCGCAAAGATTTCCTGTAAATAGCCAAAGTCTAAATCTTCATGAAAAAGATCACTCATCGAATTGACGAAAATTCGACTCGGTGTGCGCCATTTTTTCGGCTGTTCTAGTCTTTCTCGATGAATAGTAAAATTAAAACCTGTGGGAAAACTTCCAGGAAAACGCATTGTTATTGCTTCTGCATAGCAATGACGACACCCCGGACTCACCTTTGTACAACCAGTGGTGGGATTCCAAGTTTTGTCCGTCCATTCAATACCAGTTTTACTACTTGACATTTTTTTACCAGATACTTCCATAAGAGGGTGAACTTTTAACAAAGTATTATAGTACAAAATATCTAAGTAGGATCAAAGGCTGACAAAAATTAATGCTACTGCCTGATCTCTCCCGATCTCCCTCAGAGGCTATAGTAACTATAATCACCCCTTTAGACCCCAAAATTGTTACAATGGAGGTTTAGGGCTGATAATTTTGACTACTCATTTCTGTTTGATCGTCAGTCTTAGGGGAGGTAAATACGATGAATAGTCTGCCCAGTTCAGTCGAACGGGAAAATCTAGGACAATTTTTGTTAGAAAACCTGCAAAATATTACAGATAAACTCGATCAAATTGTCACCGATTCTGATCGGATAATACTGGATAATTTACTACAAGAAACTAAGATTTTAGTTGAGCAAGTTAAGGATAACTCTAAAACTTATCAAGCAAGAGCCGATATATTTTATCAAATTAATAAATTATGGCTTCAGGTTTGGAAACAATATAAGAATGAGATTTCGGCAATAAATTTGATTGAGATTATCAATGAATTTACCGATAGAGTAACTGCCTATAATCAATTATTTATCGGCCTTGCTCAGATCAATGAGGGAAAGACTGGTGAGGAAAAAGCCGATTTAATCAGAGTGGTGGAAGGTTCACGCATTCTCTCGGAAACCATAGATGTGTTTATTGATATGTTTGCCGATTCAGAACTAGAGCAAATTTACCAGGGAGCTAAAAATGCTCTATCGGTTTCTAATCGTACTATAACCGAATATTTCCAAGATACTGACAAATCTTTAGTCACCCAACTGAGAGCCTATTATAGTTTAATAATTTTCAGAATTCAAGAGCGATTTAATCCTAGTAATGTATCTTTAGAAACTACTTCTCATTCCCTAACAGATGATTTAAGCGATCTTGATCCTTGGACAAGAGACTTAGTGGGGGTTGTCGATTTAGGCTCAGAAGACCCAAAAGAATCGTATATTGATTATTTAGTGGATAAGTATCGGTGAAACGAGTCCTATTCGATAGTGATGTATTGCTAGATGTTTTGGGTAAGCGTGAACCACATTTTCCCGCATCTGTACAAGCATTAAATACAGTTAAGACAGGTAAAACTCAAGGATATATTTCCGGTCATGCCGTCACTAATATTGATTATATTTTGTCTAGAGAAAATGGAAGAGAAAGCTCAAGAAAGTTGGTGATAAGTCTTCTAGAGAATTTGCAAGTTGCTAGGGTGACAGATGCAATAATTAGGCAAGCATTGGCAAGTCAGATGAAAGATTTTGAAGATGCCGTTACCAGTGCCGTTGCTGAATCAGAAAAGCTAGAGATAATCATAACGCGAAACCTAAGAGATTTTGCAGTTTCCCCTGTTCCCGCAATGCTACCAGTAGATTTTTTATCGATTCTTTAACTAATGCTTCGGTAAACGTAAACCATCCGATCGCATGGGGATTAAAATCTGAGTTAAACTGCGTAATTGTTCGGCCGTTCCCATACAAATTAATAAATCCCCGGCCATTAATTCCGTATCGCCAGTCGGTCCCCCGATTAGCGTACCATCAGCGCGACGTATAGCCAAAACTAAGGCCCCCGATCGAGATCTTAAATGTGCTTGACTAAGACTTAAACCGACACAGGGACAAGTCCTCGGATCGATTAAAAATTCTTCCATATAAAATGATCGATCGGTTCCAGTTAAAATCCCATCGACAAAATCCATCACCTGGGGTCGTAGGGCCGCGGCCGCTAATCTTCTACCGCCGGTAATATAGGGAGATACCACCGCATCGGCCCCGGCCCGTTGTAATTTTTGTACTGCTTCCTCGGTACTAGCCCTAGCAATGGCGCGGATTTTCGGATTAAGAGTTTTAGCAGACAAAACTGTATATAAATTCTCCGCATCGGAAGTTAAAGCGGCCACAATACAAATAGCGCGTTCGACTCCTGCCATTTGTAAAGATTTATCTAAGGTAGCATCTCCTTGAACAACAATATAATTTAATTCTTTGGCCCGATTTACCTGTAGGGGGTCTGTATCAATGACTACAAAAGGAATATTTTCGGCGTAAAATTCGATCGCCACCTGTCTGCCGGTGCGACCCAAACCACAGATGATATAGTGTTCCGATAGTCGATCGATCAAGCGTTTCTCCTGTCTCTGTTTGAGTCCCTCTTGAAAATAGCCTTGAATTAAAGCTTCGGTCAAGCGATTAACAATATAACCGATGCTGACTACTCCCATGATAATCAAAACCATTGTAAACAGTCGTCCCCGTTCACCTAGGGGATTAATTTCGCCAAAACCGACGGTAGCGAGGGTACTAATCGTCATATAGGCCGAATCTAGCCAACTCCAACCCTCGATCAGATGATACCAAAGCGTACCCAGCAAAAACACCACGATCAGGGCAAAAATTCCCCCGATTAATTCCTGACGCAGACGACGATATTTATCTTCACTGATAGACAAGCAAAATTCACCCCTAACACTGTCTAGTAAATTACAATAAAATCAGTTTTTAATCTAAATAACCCGTCCTTCTCAGACGGATTTGATTATAATTTCCCCTATGTCTAATCGCGCAGGAGTTCCCCAGTGAGTCCAGAAACCCTTTTAGAACCAACCCTAGTTGATCCCACTCCCAATTTAAACCCGAATCAACCCTTCGATCCAGATAGTTTTAACAGCTATGTGATGAATACCTATGGTCGCTTTCCCATTGCGATTGCCAAGGGGTTGGGGTGTCGTCTCTGGGATACTTCCGGCAAACAATACCTTGATTTTGTCGCGGGAATTGCCACCTGTACCCTCGGTCACGCACACCCCGCTTTAATTGAAGTGGTTAGCCAGCAAATCCAAAAACTCCATCATGTCTCGAATTTATACTATATTCCCGAACAAGGGGAACTAGCTAAATGGATTGTCGATCATTCCTGCGCTGATAAAGTTTTTTTCTGTAATTCTGGTGCCGAAGCGAACGAAGCGGCAATTAAATTAGTGCGTAAATATGCCCATACGGTGCTAGATTTCCTGGAACAGCCGGTTATTTTAACCGCTCACGCTAGTTTTCACGGTCGCACTTTAGCTACCATCACCGCAACTGGTCAACCGAAGTATCAAAAAGACTTTGAACCCCTGATGCCGGGGTTTGCTTATATTCCCTATAATGATATCGAAGCGGTGGAAAATGCGATCGCTGATCTCGATGAGGGTAATCGTCGTGTGGCCGCGATTATGTTGGAACCCTTGCAGGGTGAAGGGGGAGTACGTCCGGGAGCTATCGAATATTTCCAACGTTTACGGCAAATTTGCGACGAAAATAACATTTTGCTTGTCTTTGATGAAGTACAGGTGGGAGTGGGAAGAACCGGCAAACTCTGGGGTTATGAGAATTTAGGGGTAGAACCGGATATTTTCACTTCTGCTAAGGGTTTAGCGGGGGGTATTCCCATCGGTGCGATGATGTGCAGAAAGTTCTGTGATGTGTTTGAACCGGGTAGTCATGCGAGTACCTTTGGGGGTAATCCGTTCGCTTGTGCCTCAGCTTTAACAGTATTACAAACCATTGAACGGGATCACATTCTCGAAAATGTCCAGCACCGAGGGGAACAATTACGCAGCCGTTTACGCGCGATTGCTTCTCAATATCCCCATCTATTTGTCGATGTGCGCGGTTGGGGTTTAATTAATGGTATGGAAATTAATTCAGAAAGTGAGTTAGTTTCATCTACTATTGTTAATGCAGCCTTGGCCGAGGGTTTATTAATTGCTCCCGCAGGTCCGAAGGTTCTCCGTTTTGTACCTCCTTTAATTGTCTCGGAAACAGAAGTAGATGAGGCTATGGATAAGCTAGAAGCAGCCATCGCTAAAGTGGTTTAATTTCAGTTATCAGTTATCAGTTATCAGATGTAAGTTTTAAGTTGACAGTTCCCAGTTATGAGTCAATTCTTTTTGAGCTTTATCACCCTAACTGTCACTTTTTCAATGATTACTGGTTACTGTTTACTGATAACTGATTTATGTGGCATCCTGACGCTTATCAAGCTTTAATTGCCGAGAATTATCCCCAAGTTGCGGCAATCTACGAGGAACTAATCGATAACAATCCCGAAAATATTTCTGACTATTGGTACTTGGGAGTTGCCTATCTTCTGCAAAATTTAGAAGCAGAGGCACAGGTGATGTGGCAAAATGTTTTAAGAGGAGGTAATCCGGAAGAAGTTAAGCAATGGCAAGCAGAATTAGAAGCAGTTTTAGACGCAGAAGCGCGACGACAACAAAGAAAAGGTGATCTGGCAGCTGTAGAATATTTTCGCTATCATCTACAGGAAATTGTTCCCAAGTCAATTAATAATTTATTAGCTTTATTTGACTTGGCTTTAGATTTAGAAATATTCGCTCCAGGAGAACTACTTAATTATCCTATTCAAGAGAATCTCAGATATAATCCTGATCGAGAATTGCTTTTAAATGTAGTTCTCAAAAGTCTTTTATATCCCCATGAATTAACTTTAGATTTAGCTCAAGCAAGTTTACCTTACCTAGGGGAATTAGCCGATAGTTTTATCCCGCAAGCTTTTCAGATATCAGCACGAGTCACCAACGAGCAACAAAGTCCCGCTTTTGGAGTGGAAATTATTAAACTTTGTCTGCAATTAAGACCTAATGATCTGAGTCTTTTGGAACAATTGGTTAACCTCTATATTTTAGCAGAAGACTTTGATAATTCTTTAATAACTGCCTATCAATTGCGAGAAATTTGTCTAACCCCAACCCTAAAGTTATACAGTAATTATCTAATTTTGTTAATACTTTTGCGCTGGGGAGTTTGGCAAGAAATTGATCATATCTATCAAGAATATCAGAATTTATTACAGGAATTAACCCGTCAGAAAAATATCACTTTAGAACCGATTATTAAAACTAGCTTTCTCAATATTTCTAGTCCCCTACCCTACCTAGGCGATCGAGCCTTAGCCAACCGACAATTAACTAATCGCATCGCCGAAATTTTCCTTGATAATAATAGTTTAAAAACTCCTTTAGTTACAAGCAAAAAAGCTTCAGGAAAACTAACGATTGGTTATCTTGCTAGTACCTTAAAACATCATTCTGTCGGTTGGTTAAGTCGTTGGTTAATTCGCCATCATGATCGAGAAAAATTGCAAATAGCCATCTATACTATTAACCAAGAAGAAGATGAAATTACCCGTCAATGGTTCCGGGATAGCCGAGATATTATCCGTCATTTTCCCCACGCTCAAAATCCCCTAGAAGTTGCCCAACAAATTCAACAGGATCAGATAGATATTCTAGTAGATTTAGATAGTTTAACCCATAATCTCACCAATCAGATTATGGCCCTGAAACCCGCAGCAAAACAAGTGACTTGGTTAGGTTGGGATGCTTCTGGATTAGCAACTATAGATTACTATATCGCCGATCCCTACGTTTTACCCCAGCAAGCGGAGGAATATTATCGAGAAAAAATCTATCGTTTACCAGAGACATATTTAGCAGTGGATGGTTTTGAAATCGGCACTCCCAATCTCCGTCGAGAAGATTTAGAAATTCCCCCCGATGCTACCATCTATTTTTCCGTACAAAGTGGCATGAAACGCCATCCTGATACTATTAAACTTCAGATGAAAATTCTCGCACAAGTGCCTAATAGTTATTTTCTGATTAAGGGAGTCGGTAAGACTGAAAAAATTCAAGAATTATTTACTGAAATAGCGATTCGGGAGGGAGTTAATCCCCAAAGATTGCGATTTTTACCGAGAGATATAGATGAATATACCCATCGCGCTAATTTACAGATTGCCGATGTGGTATTAGATACCTATCCCTACAATGGTGCTACCACCACCTTAGAAGTTTTATGGCAAGGAATCCCTTTAGTTACACTGGTAGGAGAACAATTTTCCGCCCGCAATAGTTATACTTTTATGATTAATGCTGGTATTGAAGCCGGAATTGGATGGAATGAGGTAGAATATATCCACTGGGGAGTAAAATTAGGACTTGATCGCTCCCTTCGTCAAGACATCAGCCATCAACTGTTAGGAAATCGTGACACAGCCCCCCTCTGGCAAGGGAAAAAATTCGCCCAAAATATGGAAAATGCCTATTTAAAAATCTGGCAGGGAAATTGACAATGAGAAAGTTATTCGCAATCAATAAAGTATCGAATCGGGGCAGGAAAAATTCAGCGTCGGGGAGTTTAAAAAGATTAGAGGATTTAATAGAACTCTTGCCAATTAATTAGGGTTTGCTGAAAAAGTTTGTTGCTGGGGTTAGGCTTCGGCCGTGAGCTCAGCGTTCGACTGAGCTCACGCCGAAGTCCGAACGGAGTCGGTCGTCGGGAGTCGAATGAAAGTGCAAGGATTTTGAGTCCCTCGGATCGATTTCTCAACGTTTATTTCTTGCACTTTTTTGACTAAAAAAGTCCCAAAAGTGTTTTCTAGTAATGCTTCCATTAATATTCAGCAAACCCTAATTACTCACCTGCAGAAATGAGATGCTCCCTCTGAACAAGCTTGATGAATTAGGAAGTTATCATTATTGCTTGTATATTTTTGCACATCCTCTGGCTAAAAAGTAGAGCGAGAGGTCAATTCATCCGGAGTCTTGCTGCTTTCTTGGGGGGATGTTGTTCTCGGCTTTAGTCATACTATATCTAACAATTTTCTCAATATATGATGCTTTCTGGAAATCTTACATACAACAGAATTTATTGATTTATTCTACAGATGGTTTGATGGGAAACGTAAATCAACTAAGCTTTTTCAGAAAAATTAACATATTTCTTGGGATGTTAAGGAGAGTGCAAGATACACAGATATTATTTTTACTAACAGCAATTGTCTTGATATTAGGAGTACCATTTCTGATATTAAAGCGTGTTTCCTTAAGCCAAAATCAAGAAAAGTACCAGACATTTTGCTTTGTCTATTACAGTTTATTTATTTGGGCAGCATCGAGTTATTCAATTATCAGACCGGGGAACGGGTTTACTCATTATTTGCTGTTTCTAATCATACCTAGTGGATTTCTCATCGGTGTTTTTATAGGTGAACTGGCACAAGTCTTACAAGTGTCAAAATTAACCCGTTCAAACTTAAATTTCTCTCTTTTAACAGGTGTAATTTTTATTACAGTTGCTAGTAGTTTTTTACAATTTGCCACAACGATAACATCAGATAATGTTTACCTTAATAATCGCCGAAGATTTGCTAGAAATTATCTTAGTCCGATTGCAAAAACTATTCTCAAGTATGCTTCTCCTGGTGAATCTATGGCGGTCTGGGGATGGGCATCAGAGCTATATGTTGACACGGGTTTGGTACCGGCGATAAGAGATAGTGTTTCTCTTTGGCAAATCAAACCAGGTTCACTGCAAGAATATTTTCTGCAAAGATACGCGGAGGATTTCATTAATTCTAATGCTAAGTTATTTGTTGATGCTGTAGCTCCAAGAATGTTTTTCTTTACCGATAGACAAACTCAGGGACACGAAGTTTTTCCTGAAATTGCTAGGGTTATCAATGAAAATTATCGGCTAGTTGATGAAGTTCAAGGAGTTCGTATTTATCTTAAAAAATAATCCTACGCTGCCTTACCTCTTGTTCTTGGTCAAGCAATCACTGGCAACCTAGAAAAGGGTAAGCGCATCTCAAACGCTGTTGACAATCGGCCAATTTTATGAGCCGATTGCTGTGTAGTCATTTCAAATGATACCAGTCAATCAGAATAGTTACGAACTCGACCTATTTGCTCGATTTCTCCTCAAATATGTCTGAATCGTGGGTAGGCGACGAAGAAAAACATGGGGCAATTAAAATCATTTCTATTCAGGGAAGTTTCTTAACTAGAAAGACTTTTAGTCTTTAGATAATATTAGGTCTAGATATCCTGTTCACCGATTACTGACCTAGGAAATTAACTTGGCACGACTACTTAATTTCTACGGGTTCTAAATTGTCGGCAGGAGTAAAACCAAAGAGACGGGAATAAAAATAAAATTCTGCATCTAATGCTCGTTTTATCGATTCAGCTTGACGAAATCCATGTTGTTCTCCCGCAAAGGGAACGTAAGCGACGGGTAAACCTTTTGCTTTTAGAGCTTCTACCATCATTTCCGCTTGATTGGGTGGAACCACCCGATCTTCTAAACCTTGGAAAAAGATCACCGGACAGGATAACTGAGCGGTAAAATGAATAGGCGAGCGCTGATAGTAAATTTCCTTTTCTTCGGGATAACGTCCCACCAATTTATCTAAATATCTCGACTCGAATTTATGGGTATCGGTGGCTAAAACCTCTAAATCACTAACTCCGTAATAACTAGCTCCTGCTTTAAAAGTATCATGAAAAGTTAGGGCTGCTAAAGTTGTATAACCACCGGCACTGCCTCCAGAAATTGCCAATCTTTCCCCATCGACTAATCCCTGATTAACCAAATATTTTGCCCCGTTGATGCAGTCTTCCACATCGACAATTCCCCAATTTCCCTGCAAACGCTGACGATATTGACGACCATAACCCGTACTACCGCCATAATTGACATCTAGATAGCCAAAACCGCGACTGGTCCAGTATTGCACCCGCAGACTTAAACTAGAGGTGGCCGCAGCCGTCGGTCCACCGTGACTTTTGACTAAAAGGGGCGGTAATTCGCCATTGGGGGCGGTATAATCGGGGTTTTTGGGCGGATAATACCAAGCATAGGCCGTTAGTCCCTGACTGGTGGGAAAAGCGAGCATTTCCGGAATCGAGAAATAATCGCTAGAAATAGTTAAATTACTGGAAGATTTGAGAATTTCTCTCGTTCCTGTGGCTAAATCCATTGAGACAACCGCCGTTACTTCCCTGAAAGAACCGCCAATAAAAACTATTTTGTTATCGCTAACTTGTAGGGAAGAAATGTTAGTATCAGCAGTAATAATTTCTCGAAATTCCCGATTAACAGTATCGATACTTCCTAAATACCAACGACCATTTTTTGTATAGCTACAAATAATCTGGGATTCCCCAGCAAAACCGTAGTTAGATAAACCAAAAACCCAATGAGGATAGGCAAATTCAGCCTCGATGGGTTCGAGAACTTGTTCTATTTGTTCATCGTATTTAAAGCAATAAAAGTTCCAGAAATCATTGCGATCGCTGGTAAAATATAACTGTTGATCGGCAGACCAGCGCGGTTCACACACCGACTCATTTTCACCACCAGCAATGACCCGAATATTACTCAAATAAAGATTATTAATATCCGCCACCCAGAGAAAAGAACTATCCCAAGGCATATTAGGATGATTCCAACTAATCCAAGCTAATCGAGAACCGTCGGCAGTTAAGCGAGGAGAGGTATAAAAATCATCGCCAGATACTAAAGTTTCTATTTCTCCTGTATCCACATCGATGCTGACAATACTATTAACCGGTTCCCGATCTTTTTGGCTATGATCTTCACAAACACAGATTAAACGATTGCGAAATTCATCGAGAATTAAATCCGCATAACGACAGGAATTTTCTGGGGTCAGAGGTTGGGGTAAACTCTCAGCAGTTTGGCGATAAATTCTTTGGTCGGCAAAATTACAAAAATAGATAATTCCAGCAACAATTAGATAGGAACCTCCCCCGTATTCATGGACACGAGTTCGCACATTAAAAGGTGCTGGGGTGATTTCTGTGGTTGTGCCGTCGGGGTTTAATTTAACTAAAACATTTCGCCCCTTTTCCTGTGGTCTGCCTTCTAACCAATAAATATCTTCTCCATCTAGAGTTACACCGCCAAGACTAATCGATGCTGCCACAATTAGATCGGAGGTAATCGGTGATTTCCAGGAACCGTAAGCTGATATTTGATGAGACATTTTCTCCTAGAGCAGTGATCCTAATGGTGAACTAACTTGATCAGAAAGGCTGATAAATTAAGAAAATTTCGAGTAAACAGGACAAAGTAGGGATTGGCTGCATCCCTACCTAACTCTCTGTTTTCCTGCAATCGGAGCGGCGGGATTCGAACCCACGACCCCTACTACCCCAAAGTAGTGCGCTACCAAGCTGCGCTACGCCCCGATATTGAACCTTAACCATCATAGCGATAATCGCGGCATTTTGCAAGCTTTTTTTTTCTTCCTTTCTCCCCCATCCCCGGAATTAGTGGCCGGCTATCTAGCTAGGGTTTGCGGCAAAAAGTTGTTCGTGGGGACAGGGTGTGGGGTGTGGGGTGTGGGGTGTGGGGTGTAGGGTGTAGAGTTTTACCAGTTTTGAGGTGGCCAATTACCTAATTTTCAGGGAAAAAGTGCCTAAATTTCCCCCCGATCACTCCCATATCTGGGACTTTTTGATTGACAAAAAGTCTAAAGGTCTTACCCAATAAGGTTTTTAGATTTATTCAGCAAGTCCTAGCTAATTGGGGAATACGTCCTTTTAGTCCCGTCATTAATTGCAGGGCAAACAATTTCAACGGGGGGAAACCGCGCATCATTGCCAATCCGAGACGACGGATGACAACGATAGGCGGCCAGTTATTGGAGAACAGGCGATCTAGAAAATCCGTGAAGCCTAAAATCGCTAAATTCTCCGATCTACGCCATTTTTCGTAGGATTTTAGGGTAGAAAGCGCTCCTATATCTTCTTGCTTTTCTACTGCTTCCTTTAATACCTGCGCTAAAGCGGCTGCGTCGCGAATGCCTAAATTTAAACCTTGACCACCGACGGGATGACAACAGTGAGCAGCATCACCAATTAAAGCCAGTCGGGGTTTAACATAAGTATCACTCTGCATTAACTGTACGGGAAAGAGAGCGCGGGAGCTAACTAATTCCAGTTTTCCCAGTAATCCCCCCGTATATGCCTCTAATTTGTCAAGAAATTCCCCTTCGGGCATTTCTTGCAGTTTTTTCGCTTCCCCATGGGGATTTGTCCAAACGATCTGACAGCGATTACCCTGGAGCGGTAAAATGCCCATCGGACCGGTGGGCCAAAATCTTTCAAAGGCGGTATCGTTGCGATCGAGTTGATGTTTAATGGTGAAAGCGACACAGGATTGCCAATACTTCCAACCTTTGGTTTTAATTTGCGCCCCTTGTCGGATAGCGGATCTGGCCCCATCGGCCCCGATGACTAATTTTGTGGTGATTTTTCGGGTTTGACCGGCTTCTTCCAGGGTGACAGTGGCTGTTTCTGCTCCGTACTCCACTTCTAAGACTTTAGCAGGGGATAACCAGTCAATGCGATCGCAATCTTGGCTGGCCTTGTGCAGGGCGGTTAAAATCACTTGATGTTCGCCCACATAGCCCAAATAATCGGTTTTTAGCTCATCGACCACAAAGGGGACAAAAATCGGGTAATCGGCATCAGAAAGGCGAATATGACGAAATTTACCGATACTGGGCGAGATTTTATCCCAGATACCCAAGCCTGTAAAAATCCGGCTCGACATCAGCGAGAGGGCATAAGCTTGACGACGGGAGGCGGCCACCTCTAGGGGACGTTCCTCGATCATAGCGATATTTAATCCTGTATTTTTTAAAGCCACCGCTAGGGTGGTCCCGACTATACCGCCCCCGACAATGATTAAATCGTAGCTGTCCCGTCCTAACATATAAATATTTTTCTCAAAGATCATCAGTGACTACAATGATCTATTCTGACACGATTTTCGGGGTTGCTGTCGGGTTTGATCGTCTTCACCCCACCTAGCCATTGATAGACTTTCAAGGGTTTTGTCCTTTGCCGAGAGTTTCGGGTTAGGGTTAAGTAAGTGTTTTGGCTCTCTGGCAAGAGCGCCCCTCGTCAACTAGGAAATCACCATGGAACTTTATCAACGAATAGCCGATTTTTATGACTCCTCTAGTGGACTATGGGAAAGGATTTGGGGCGAACATATGCACCATGGTTACTACGGTCGCGGCGGCAAGATTAAACTCGATCGCCGTCAGGCACAAATTGATTTAATAGAAGAATTATTAACTTGGGGTGCTGTCACCGGTGCTAATCAGATTCTCGATGTAGGTTGTGGTATTGGTGGCAGTAGCCTTTATCTGGCCGAAAAATTTCACAGTCAAGCGGTGGGGATTACCCTTTCCCCGGTACAAGCCGCTAGAGCCAGCCAAAGAGCGCAAGAGTTCAATTTAGAAGAACAAGTCAGTTTTTGTGTGGCTGATGCCCTAAAAACCCCTTTTCCTGACGATAATTTTGATCTGGTCTGGTCATTGGAAAGTGGCGAACATATGCCCGATAAAAGGCAATTTCTGCGGGAATGTTATCGGGTTTTGCAGCCCGGGGGGACTTTTTTGATGGCTACTTGGTGTCATCGTCCCACCACTTCCCTGGCCGGTAATTTAACGGAAGGGGAGATTAAACTATTAAACGAGATTTATCAGGTTTATTGTCTGCCCTATGTGATTTCTTTGCCAGAATACGCCGATATTGCCCGTGAAGTTGGCTTTCGAGACCTAAAAACCGATGATTGGTCCCTATCGGTGGCGGCCTTTTGGGATGTGGTGATTGATTCGGCCTTAACCACAGATGCGATCGCTGGTTTGTTAGCAAGCGGTTACACTACTATCCAAGGAGCTTTATCTTTAGGGTTAATGCGGCGCGGTTACGAGTCGGGTTTAATTCGTTTTGGCCTACTGCAAGGGAAAAAATAAAGGCTGATCTCTCCATTTCTTTTTAACAAAACTTAACAATTATTGGCAAAATTTTGCTTGCTTTTCTGGGGAGATTTTGAGATAATATTTTTAAAAGATTTTATTCATAATGGAAATATTGACAATCATCTAAATTGGCACAGATTCCCATTATAAGAAAAGCATAACGCAAACCGCCGCCTAAGTCAAGCCCTTTCCCATACTTATGGGTGCGAATTTCCAGAAATCAAAAAAAGGCTTTGGTGGGGGGCAGTGATCAGGTAGAACCTGAAAGGAGCGTTCCCAGGTAGAACCTGGGAACGAGATAAAAGTCGAATTAAATCCTGTTTTTGTTCGGCGGTGATCCCTTCTGCGCTGATCTCTCCATTTCTTTTTAACAAAACTTAACAATTATTGGCAAAATTTTGCTTGCTTTTCTGGGGAGATTTTGAGATAATATTTTTAAAAGATTTTATTCATAATGGAAATATTGACAATCACTAAAATTTGCACAGATTCCCATTATAAGAAAAGCATAGCGCAAACCGCCGCCTAAGTCAAGCCCTTTCCCATACTTATGGGTGCGAATTTCCAGAAATCAAAAAAAAGGCTTTGGTGGGGGGCAGTGATCAGGTAGAACTGGGGAACGAGATAATCTTCAAGCAAGATTCTGTATTTCTAAAATTCTACACTTAGGTTTTCCTAAAATGGCTCAGGGCAGATTTGAACTGCCGACCTTGGGCTTATGAGTCCCCTGCTCTGACCAACTGAGCTACTAAGCCGTTCTTTACACAGCTATCAATCATAACACACAGTCACCCAATTGCACAAGAGCAAAAAAGGGAAGATTTTTTCTTCCCTTTTTTGCCCTCTTTAACGTCTGCCTGGCAAGAAAGCCATGGGATTAACTGCGCCCTGGCCGGAGGGGTGAACCTCGAAATGTAGATGGGGGCCGGTGCTAAAACCGGTGCTACCCATCTGGGCGATTGGCTCGCCTTGCTCAACAGTTTGGCCGCGACGCACCAACAGACGGCTGTTATGGGCATAGAGAGTGACGCTACCATCGGGGTGACGCAGTTTCACCAGATTGCCATAACCGCCAGAATTCCAACCGGAGGAGATTACTTCACCGGCAGCCGCCGCCACAACTGGCGTACCCACTGGACCGGCGATATCGATGCCGCGATGAGGTCTGCCCCAGCGCCAACCGAAACCGGAGGTTAACACACCCCTGGTGGGCCAGATAAAGCCGGTAAAAATAGGGGCGGGATTAGGTAAATGCTCATCAGGATTAGCGAGGGGAGGAAGGGAAGGTTCTACGGTTTCGCCGACGGGGATTCGTAGGCGGTCATTATATTCTTCCACATTAGTAGGAGCCGAACCGATAATCTGGGGGGGGTTGCTTTGGTTAGAACGAGAACGAAGGGCGGTCCATTGGGGATTAGCGGTTATTTGCCGATCCTCGACAGTTTCTGGGGGATTATCGACGGGAATAGCGATACTTTTCTGGGTTTCCGAAAGGTTAGTTTCCCGCAGATTAGCCACCTCTTGGCGCAATCTTTCCCGATAGCTGCCGGTGATATTTTCGGGGAATTCTTCCGTCTCCGTGGTGACAGTTTCCGCGGGCGGATTTTGTCGATTGCTGGGGTTAAAGGACAACCTAGGGCGCTCGCCGACTAAGGGGGTAAGATTTTGATTAACTCTAGCGTTGGCAGAGCGGTCGGGAACCACTAGGGTTTGATTGACTTTAATCCGGTTGGGGTTGTCAATGCCGTTTTCCCTAGCTAATTCGGCGGGGGTGATGCCGAGAGCGCGAGCGATCGTGTTTAAGGTATCCCCGGGCCGAACCCGATAAACTTGGTTTTCTGGGGGAACTATGACCCTAGGATTGGGAACGGCGGGAATTTCAGTCACAGGAGCCGGATTTCGTAGGGCAACGCTGGGAATTTCCGGTCTGCTAGTCAAGGGAGGATTAAGGGGAATTGTGGCTATCGGGCGATCGCTTTCAGGGGTGGGAACGGGAATCGGGATCACCTGGCTAGTTGGTTGGGGGGATTCTTCGGGAGCGATAACGGGAATCTCGACGCTAGTTGGCGAATTATCGGGAACGAGAGCGGTGGTTTCAGTGACGATTACCGTTTCCCCAGAATGGGACTGATGGGGGGTTTCCTCGGTCCGTAAGGCGGCCAAACTTTCTTGGAGACGTTGACGGGTTTGACGGAGACTAGCAGAGGAACTATCCAACTGCTCAGGAGTTGCTGCCGGGGCTGCCGGGGGCAACTGCTCAGGAGTGGGTATTTTTAAAGTTTGTCCGATAATCAAATCGGAATGGGGGGAGAGATTATTGCGGGTAGCGATCGCTGTGGGGGTGGTTTGATAGGTGTCGGCTAAACTCCACAGGGATTCTCCCGGTTTTACCTGATGCTCAACCACTGATGTGGCGATGAATTTGACGGTAGCCAGTGCTTGGGATGGGATTATTTGCGGTTCTTTTAGTTCTTTACCCCCATCTTTGGCTTTTGGGGACAGATCGATCAATTCCCATTCTAAGGGTACAGAATTGGCGGCCTGGGCTGATTCCGAGGTGGAGTTGAGAATGCTAGGTACTCCCAGGGAGAGTGCTAATCCCAGTAGAGCAACTGAGTAACGGACTCGGTTAGACTCAGCGGTGTAATTCTGTTCTGGGGTAGCGGATGTCATGGTGTTGTGGATAAAAGTCTCTTTCAAACAGACCTCCTGTGGTGTAAAGAGTTAGCTAGAGCCAGTCGATTAGGTCGATGATTCTAGCTTTCAGCATTAGCCTTGAGGCTAGAGTAGAAGCTAGGCAACTCTCTTTTTAGTCAAAATACCTAAAGGTGACTTTTAGGAGAGATTAACTTAGATTTTGAAATCATGCAAGTCTCCCTCTGACCATTAGCGCCGGGATCACGGCAAGTTGGTGACATTTTGAATGTCTAGATTGACGATGCTCTATCTCAGATGTTCCAAGCTGATCAGCATTTTTCGTCCTGCCAATTTTTGCCAGTTTTTTGATAGAAAATTTTTATCTGTTTTGCCGTTTAGAAAGAAATTATTGATGATTCGCTGCTCGCAAGGAGCAATGATGGCTATTGGGGGGGGCAATAATTAGGGTTTGCGGCAAAAAGTTTTTCGTGGGGGTAGGGTGTGGGGTGTGGGGTGTGGGGTTTTACCGATTTTCAGGTGGTCAATTACCTAATTTTCAGGGAAAAAGTCAAAATTTCGCCCCGATCACTCCAATGGCTGGCATTTTTTGATCTCAAAAAAGTCTAAAAGTCTTATCCCACAAGGTTTTTAGATTTAATCAGCCAACCCTAATTAAAAAGAATACACGGCTGTTTTGATATTTTGGTAGTTATCATCTAGGTCTGATTCTAGGAGAATAATCGCAGTAATTCTTCTAGTCATCTCGCTGACTTCCTGCACTTCTGCGATAGTTAATCCCCGTCCTAATAATTTTTCCTCGCGATAACTTAGCCATTTTTTAATGACTTGATAACCCCCGATGGTATATTCCCACACCCGGACTGGTATATTTTGCCAATAGGCTCGATCGTTGAGATAAATATCATAGGTGGTTGTTCCTAATAATTTTCGCATTTCTGGACTAATTACGCTCATTTCTGCGGTTGTATATTGTCTGGCGATCGCTTTTCCTTTACCCGGCATTGTCACGCCATTTTTCCCCCCGTGTCCCCAACCGACGTTAATAATTAAATCCCCCTTATCTGGGTTTAAATTTCCCCCATCAGTGCAGGAAATCAAGGCGATTTTTTGCAGTGCAGGGGTCGGTTTTTTGGTGACTCCTATAACGGGTTTTTCTGTGTCTAAAAGAGATGCGATCACTTGTCCTAGTTCGGCAGATTTAATTAATAATTCTTGGCTATTGGGAAGGGGAATCCTTGGGAAGTCTTGACGAATACCGTCGGCATTTTCCCCAAGATACAAGGGGGAGTACCCAATCGCTAACGAGTGCAGCCAAATTAAGGAAGCATTCTCGATATTTTCATCAAGATTATTAATACCCAGTTCATTTAAGTATTGACGAGATTTTTCTGAAAGATTGGCTTTTATTGAAGGAATATTCAAGTTACTGGAATCGAATAATTTTCCTTGAGTATTATCTTCTGTCTTCACCTTCTCTGAATTTTGACGTAATCGTATAGGAAAGTGATAAGCATGACCTCTAATAAAGTCAAAGTCTCCTAAACAGTTAGTAAAATAAAATGGTATTCCTTCGGGAGAGGCAACACCAGCAGGACGACTGACTAAAAAGGAATTACCTTGAAATTGATGAATAAATAGCGAAGGTCTAGACTCATTCCAAAGCGGTCTAATTTGAGTATAATAACACCACTTAACCTCATAGGGTCTGAGCAGATAAGGTAACAGCATTTGAGGATTAAATTTTTCGCGTAACTTTAAGACTTTATCTCTTGCTTTTTTGGCATCAAATCGAGCTGCATCTTTAGTTAAACCTGTATTAAGTGATGCTAATTCTTCCCATGAAACATTTTGATCAAAGTATTTACTTATCCTTTCCGAAAGAATAGTTTTATCACTATCAATAAAACTATAGCCTCGATTCTCTTTATAACCTGTAATTGGAGCTTCATCAGATAAATCTGTTAACTTTGGCCATGCTAAATAGTGAGAAGAAACATCGGAGGGACGGAAAGAATAACGATTAGATTGTTCTGGGTTAGAGACTTGATACAAAGAATCAAAATCTTGATTATTTAAACTATCTAATAACTGTTCTCGTTTAGCAACTCCCCAGAAATGGCGAAAATAGACATCAACATTTTTATTCCTTACTTCCTTTCTTACCATTAGTCCGATAGTTGTCCCGACTCGAATTCCTTCCTTATTGTATTGAGTAGAAAAAACACTAGGATCGGGATTACCTTCAGGGGTTAACTTTCCTGTTTCGCGACTATCCCCATTGAGACAATCAAACCAAAGACGATCAAATTCTTGTAAAAATCTTTGTCGCATCACCACAAAAGAAGGATCACCGAGATAGGAAAAATTAGAAATATAACAAACAACCCCTTTACCAGTATTTTCTGAAATACATCTTTCCGCTAAACGAAAAAAGCGCACATATAACTCATCCAGATTAAACTTTTTAATCCCCCAATCGGAGATTAAACCCTGTTTATACAATTCCACTAAACCTGCTTCTTCTGCGGGACTGGTTCCAGCAAAAGCATTGTAGGGAGGATTACCGAGAATAACTAAAATCGGTTTACCGCGCTTAACTTCATCAGCTGCCTCTCGTTCCTTATTTAACTCTGGAAAACTCAATTGTAGCTGTTGAATTTTCTGTTTACTTTCCTCATCGGGAGGTTGCCAACCAGTTAAAGCATTAGTCAGATAAATCCCCACCCGTTCACTATCTTCTATTAAAGGTACACCCAAACTTTGCAGGAATAAACCTAATTGTAGATGAGCGACGACAAAAGGAGCGGTTAAAATCTCGAAACCGAAAATTCTTTCTATGGCTGCCTTTTTCACCAAAGCCATGGCTAAAGCACCCGCCCCATTTTCCTGTAAAGTATCGGTAATATAGCGCAAAACCTCGACTAAATAAGCACCAGTGCCACAGCAAGGATCGAGAATATAAACATCGGGATTAGCTAAACCGTCCTCGATATTTAATTCTTCTCGCAAAACTCGATCGACTCGCGCTACCATATAGCGAACAATTTCCGGAGGAGTGTACCAAACTCCCAATTCTTTGCGTAAATCGGGATCAAAAGCTTGCAAAAATGGTTCATAGAAATACTGTACCGCTTGTCCCTCATCGAATTGACGAAAAAATTCCTCTCGTCGCACTCGATTTAAAGCTGCACCGGTCCAATTCAAGACTTCTACTAATCCCAAAGATTTTAACTTACTCGGTGCGGCGATCTGCTCAAATAGGATCGCTAACATGGGAACATGGAGATGGTGGGCTGCGGATTTCCAATCGAACTTATCCTCTTTATCCTCGCGATTGAGGTTTTGCTTGTGCCATAATACCCAAGCGGAGAATAAACCATAAAAGAGGGTTTGCACGAGGGTAGAACGAAAAAATTTATTCCCCTGTTCCCGTTCAAATTTGATACCTAGGGCATTTTCTAAAGCTTGACGAATATTGGCCAGAGCAGGAAGATCGGAATGATGTTCTAAGCGTGCTTTTGCGTCCCGCGCATAGGAAGCAAGAAACCAAGCAACATCGGCCGGTGAGGTGATAGGAGCCGCCTGTAAAAGCACTCTCTTTAGGTATTCTAAGAGGCTATCACCGTGTTCAGCGGCAAATTTGGATGGATTTGAGGTTTTTAGCCAAAACTCGGCTTCTGACGGGGCTAAACTATAGGCTTCTAATTCTACCGGTTGACCTTGGCTATTGCGACCGATGAGCAGAAAATCGCGATAATTGCTGACTAATACTTGACCGTATTTTTGCCAGTATTTTTGTACTTGTTCGCTGGCGGCGATTTTTTTGATATCTTCTTTGGTTCCCTTAATCTCGATCGCACCTCTTTCGGGAAAAATCGCCGTAAAAGGTTCTAATTCTTGATTTTTGGGGAATTGATCGACGTTAAAAAGTCCCCCGTCCGGCAATCCCGCACCCTGATTTCTGAGGTTGATAATGCAGCGTACTCGCGGTTTTAGGGTTTTACCGATTTCGTTGAGGAGAGTTTCAAGAGTGCCGTAGTAAGAGGTTTCTTTTACTGCTGCTTGGGAGGAGTGGATTTCTTGCAGGTTGCGAAAATAATTAACGAGGGGATTCATGAGTAATAAAGTAATAGGACAAAATTAACTTCTTGGTTAGGATAGGCAAAAGGCAAAAGTATGTGTAATTAATTGTGTCTAGCTACTTAAAAAGTGTAGTCTAGATAGGGTTGGCCGAAAAAGTTTTTCGTGGGGACGGATTGTGGGGTGTCGGTCGTCGATACCCAATTAGGTTACACTTCATCTTAAGAAAGGCTGTCACCAGCGATGGTATATTTTGGCCATAGTATAGCTCGCTAGTTTAGATTTGTTCAATTGGAGAAATAAGATTAGATAAAATTTCGTTCCATTTTAATTTATGAATAGTTTGTAATTCCGAATCTATTTCAATTAGATGGGAATAGCTATTGACAAATTCTTCTGGAGATGATATCAGTCTCAGATAATATTTAATTGTCGGTATAATACCATTGGTGATTATTTGACAACCATGGTTGTTTTTGATAGTTTGAATCTCAGACATGATTAACTCCACTTCTGTGGGTTTAACATCAAACGATGATAGGATATAATATCTTCTCGGATTAAATTTAATAATTTTATCTTTGGCAATTCGGAGAATTTGTAAATCAATGTACTTACCATGCTTAATTTCAATAACTTCTACTAATTGTTTATTTTTATCAAAAATCTCAATATCTCCTGCACTACCAGAAGTTAGATCAGAAGCTGTGTGACTGCCTAGAGGTTTTAATGTGCAGGATTTGTATCTTTCTACTTCTATAATTAACCTTTGATAAATTGCATATAGTGCTAAAACAGGTAATTTGGAAGCTCCGCGAGTTTGATAATTGAAACTAAAATGATTTTCTAGGCAACTGCTCAAAGTGTTGATATCAAAAGGTTCAGGATTATCTATCTTCAAAATTTTAATCTTTTGAGTCTGGATAATCTGATTAACTTGATGAAGTAAAAGCGTTAAAATAACTTCAGCTTGTTGAGGATTAGTTTCAATAAAATCAATTAAACCCAGAAAAGCATCTTTGGTTTTTTGATTACTAATTTTACCTTGATAATCTAAAGTATAGGGAAAGGGTTGTTCTAAAGAACGAGTTAGCCAGCCACTTTCTGCCATAGCTGGTAATCCCAATTGTTTCAAGGTGGGAGTAATATACTGAGTATCAATAGTTCTTCCTGAAAATCCTCCAGGTAAATTAGTTTGATGGTATCTAATATCTTGATTAGGATAGAGAATTTTATGAACTAATAAAGTTATTAAAACCGTATAAACTCCCTTTTTTTTTGAGCAATTAGTAGCAATTTGTTGGATATAGTTTTGATAGGGTTGAGGGAGCAGTGGTTGCCGATCATCTAAATTTAAGGATTGGTCATAAATGTCTAATAACTTTTCTTTATGGTTCATAAAATCTAATCCGATAATTTCCAATTGAATATTCTGACGAGAAAAAGAAAACTCCTTTAAGGATACTCTAGAATTGTTTTCAAAAATATGTTTCTTAATGGCAATAGCCAACTCTTGAATCATGGGAATACAAACCGAATTACCCACCTGTTTATAAGACTCAGCTAAGTTAGGATGAATTTGAAAACTATCGGGAAACTTCATCAGTCGATAGCATTCTTGTATAGTTAATTTACGCACCTGATCTTGTTCGGGTATATAAATAAAAAAACGTCCAGATGTTTCCTGAGATGGTATAGTAGGATGTACTCCATCGATCGAATAAATTCGGTTAGGTTGATGATGAACCCGGGATAAATGTTCTGTATTTGGTCTGATACCTTTTTTCCAGATAGTTTTATTGCGATAACCGACAAAAATTAATCCTGATGGTTGTAAGGTAGGATTATCAATGAGAGTATATTCTTTTTTATCTAAGTATTCAAAATTGCCTTGAGGAGACAGAAAATCGCGTAACTTAGGTATTGGTGAAGTATATTTTAATGAGTTGAAATTAAATTTTTTATTTTGGGTAGCAATAATAATAATTCTTTCTCGATTTTGCGGCACACCAAAATCCTTGGCATTTAAGAGCTTATAATCAACTAAATAACCCAGTTCTTCCAAAGAATGCAAAATAATATCTAAGTTTTTGCCTTTGTCGAGGTGAATTAGGTGTTTAACATTTTCCAGAAGAATTATTTTCGGCTTTTTTAATTCTACTATTTCGCAGATGTGAAAAAATAGAGTTCCCCTTGTATCTCTAAATCCGGCTCGTTTTCCAGAAATGCTAAAGGGTTGACAGGGAAATCCTGCTGTCAACACTTCAAAATCAGGCAGGTCATGGATAGCAATTTTTCTAATATCTTGATCGGGAATTTCTTGAAAATTATTGAAATATACTTTTCGACAGTTTTCGTCTATTTCACAAGAATATACACAGTCATAACCAACGCTCTCGAAAGCTAATCTAAATCCTCCAATACCAGCAAAAAGATCGATAAATCTGAGTTTTTCGTTTGTCATTGCCAAATTATGACATCAAAGAAATTAATCAATGGGTGCGTTAACCAAGAGTAACGCACCCCGAGGAAATTACACCGAAGTTAAGGTTTTCTCCGCGCTAATTTGCGCTTCGGGACTATCCGCTTCCGAGGGAGGGACTACTTGCCAGAATTGACCGAGATAGCTATCCCAATTAGCTAAAATTAACTTACCTTTGGGGCTATTAGTGCGTTCTACATGGGCCTCAATTAAAGATTTTAACTGTTCCGCACCGGCAGCCGTGGCAACCCGTTGAATCTTGACAATTTCGGGGTTGAGTTTCTCCGGTAGGGACGGATCGAGGATATAAGCTAATCCTCCCGTCATCCCGGCGCCGACGTTGCGACCGACGGAACCAAGCACGACAATTACCCCCCCGGTCATATATTCACAGAGGTGATCCCCGGCCCCTTCGATAACCGCTTTCGCGGTGGAATTGCGGACAGCAAAGCGTTCACCAGCGCGACCATTAGCGTATAACACCCCACCGGTGGCCCCGTAGAGACAGGTATTACCGATAATAGCGTTATCTTCGGGCTGATAATTGGCGTTTTGGGGCGGTAAGATGACAATTTCGCCGCCGTAGATGCCTTTACCCACATAATCGTTAGCTTCTCCCTCTAAATGGAGATTGACACCGGGTAAATTAAAGGCTCCGAAACTTTGACCGGCCGCACCCTGGAAATTGAGCTTAATTTCGCCTTCAAAGCCGTCATTCCCGTATTTTTGGGCAATTACCCCCGCAATTCTCGCCCCGACAGAGCGATCGGTATTGACAATCCTGTAGGTTTTGCTGACGGTTCCCTGTTGCTCGATCGCTTGTTTAATCTCGCTATCGGCTAGAATATCGTCATCGAGAACAGCACCGTTACTATGTACTTCCTCGTGCTGCAACCAAGAGCGATCGCCACGGCCATCGGGTAAATTCAATAAACAATCAAGATTGAGGGATTCTGTCTTAGTTAAACGAGCATCGGAGCGCACTTTTAACAGATCTGCTCGGCCAATCACCTCATTTAAACTGTGATAGCCTAATTTCGCTAATAATTGCCGCGTTTCCTCAGCCACCAAAGTAAAGAAATTGACCACATGAGCGGGAATTCCTGGAAAACGAGCGCGGAGACGTTCCTGCTGGGTAGCGACTCCCACAGGGCAATTATTCGTGTGACAGACGCGGGCCATGATACACCCCTCGGCAATCATGGAAATGGAACCAAAACCGAATTCCTCCGCACCCATCACGGCAGCCATGAGGATATCCCAACCGGTTTTCAGTCCCCCATCTGCACGCAAAATCACCCGATGACGCAGTTGATTTTCCATTAACATCCGATGCACTTCCGTTACTCCCAATTCCCAGGGACTACCCGCGTGTTTGATCGAACTTAGGGGTGATGCACCTGTACCACCATCGTGGCCAGAAATCTGGATAATATCAGCGTTAGCTTTGGCAACTCCGGCCGCAATTGTGCCGATACCGATCTCGGCCACTAATTTGACGGAAACTTTGGCCCGGGGGTTAATTTGGTGTAAATCGTAGATTAATTGTGCTAAATCTTCGATCGAGTAGATATCGTGGTGAGGAGGGGGAGAAATCAAGGTAACACCAGGTTTTGATCGCCGTAACATGGCAATATAGGGACTAACTTTTTTCCCGGGTAATTGACCTCCTTCTCCCGGTTTTGCTCCCTGGGCCATTTTAATCTCTAGCTGTTTTCCACTCATTAAGTATTCGGGAGTGACTCCAAAACGTCCCGAAGCTATCTGTTTAATGGCAGAATTAGCTGTATCACCGTTTTTTAAGCCGTTTAGGTGGGGCATGGTCACGGAATGTCCCTCGGCATCCACATCGCTTAAGCTGGTGTAACGGATCGGATCTTCTCCCCCTTCTCCAGAATTGGACTTACCTCCGATGCGATTCATGGCGATCGCTAGGGTTTCGTGTGCTTCCCGGCCCAAGGCACCGAGGGACATTCCCCCTGTGCAGAAGCGTTGCAGGATACTTTCGATCGATTCTACTGCTTCGAGGGGAATTGAGGCTCGATCGCTGTTAAATTCTAATAAGTCGCGCAATGCAGTAACGGGTCTTTCCTGCAAGATTTGACGATAGGTTTCGTAATGGTCATATCCTTCCCCTTGGGAGTGAGCGGCCACGGCTTTATGGAGTGCTTTCGCCATTTCCGGGGAATTCATGTGGTATTCTCCCCCCGGACGGTAGTTGACAAAACCGTAGTTTTCTAGTTTTTTAGCGGTAAGATTGGGGAAAGCTTTACTGTGGAATGCGATCGCTTCTTGGGCCACCTCAGCAATGCTTAAACCCCCGACGCGACTGGTAGTACCGTTAAAAGCTAGTTTAACTAAATCTGCCGACAGACCGATCGCCTCGAAAATTTGCGCCCCATGGTAGGAAGATAGGAGAGAAATACCCATTTTCGAGAGGATTTTCAGTAATCCTGCTTCTACGGATTTGCGGTAGTTAATTAGGGCTTTTTCGAGGCTAATAGCTTCTAATTTGCCGTTTTCCATCAATTTCTGGGTTTTTGGCTCGATCCACCACTGGGCGATCGTTTCTAGGGCCAGATAGGGACAAACTGCGGAAGCGCCATAACCAATTAGACAAGCGAAGTGATGGGTACTCCAACACTGGGCCGTGTCGATCACGATCGAAGCTTTTAAACGCAAGTGTGAGCGAATCAGGTGATGATGGACGGCACCAACAGCTAATAAGGGGGGAATATAGCTAGTTTTTTCGTCAATAGGAGCAGTTCTGTCACTGAGAATTAAAATTTCTGCTCCCGATTCTACTTTCTTGGCGGCCTCAGCGCACAAATTAGCGATCGCGGTTTCTAATCCCCCCGGTCCGGTGGTCAGATCATAAAGGGTAGAAAGTTCGGCTGTTTTGTAGCTAGAGGTTTTAACTTTGGCTAATTCCGCATTATTGAGCAGGGGAGAGTCTAATTTCAGTAAATGTGCGTCATCAACCCCTAATTTAAGGATATTGCCCCGTCGTCCCAGATACATAGTCAAGGACATGACTAAACTTTCGCGTAAAGGATCGATGGGGGGGTTAGTAACTTGGGCAAAACGTTGTTTAAAGTAATCGTAGAGAAGATGGGGTTTACTGGAGAGGACTGCTAGGGGAGTGTCATCACCCATACAGAAAGTCGGTTCTTTTCCCTGTTCTGCCATGGGAACGATAATCATATCCACATCTTCGGCAGTATAACCAAAAGCGGTTTGCAGGGGAAGGAGATGACTAGGAGCGGGAATGTCTATCGCTGTTTCTTTGTCAATCAAGGTGCGTTGGGATTTCACCCATTCACCGTAGGGATTAGCTCGGGCAATTTCCTGTTTAATCTGCCAATTACGCTTAATTTCGCCTTTTTCTAGGTCCACTGCGAGCATTTGACCGGGGCCGAGACGACCTTTTTCCATAATGGTGGTTTCATCGAGGGGAATAGTTCCCGCTTCCGAGGAAACGACGATATAACCGTTGTTAGTAATGCTATAACGGGCCGGTCGCAAACCGTTGCGATCCAAACAAGCGCCGACGATTCCCCCGTCACTGAATACCAGTAAAGCCGGACCGTCCCAGGGTTCCTGTAAACCGCTATAGTATTCGTAGAAGTCGATAATTTCGGGATAATCCTGTAAATCCGGCTGATTATTGTAGGCCTCCGGCACTAGGATCATAGCCGCTTCTAGGGGACTGCGACCGGTTCTCACCAATAATTCTAGGGCGCTATCGAGGTTATAGGAGTCGCTGTTAGCGGGGTTAACAATGGGGGTCAGGGATTGTAATTCTTCGTGGGTCCAACCTTGGGTTTCTAAAGCGGGTTCCCGGGCCGACATCCAGTTAATATTGCCCAAAAGGGTGTTAATTTCGCCGTTATGACCCAATAAGCGCATCGGTTGAGCGAGGGGCCATTTGGGTTGGGTATTGGTGCTAAAACGTCGGTGATAAATAGCGAATTGACTGCTATAGGCGGGATTTTGCAGGTCTAGATAGAATTCTCGCAGGATTTCGCCCCGTACCATGCCTTTATAGACAATGGTGCGACAGGAAAAGGAACAGAAATAGAAATCATCGGCCAGTTGCTTACCGACTTCAGAACGGGCAATATAGAGTAGGCGATCGAATTGAGAACCGGCTAAATCGGGGGAAGTCACCAGAATTTGCTCGACGTAGGGTTGATTTTCCCTTGCTTGTCTTCCGAGGACTTGGGGATGGACGGGAACAGCACGCCAACCTAAAATCTTAATATTATATTTATTGACAATTTCCTCGATGTGTGCCTTAGCCTCGGCTCGTTCCCGGTCCGCTTGGGGAAGAAAGACCATACCCACCCCTAGACGCTCAGATTCTGGCATATTTAAGCCATTTTCGGCGAACCAAGGAGCGAGGACATCTCTGGGGATAGCGGTCATCATACCGGAACCGTCCCCGGAATCCTGATCGGCGCTGCAGCCTCCCCGGTGTTCCAAACAACCTAAGGCTAAAAGGGCCTGTTCAATCAGTTGATGGCTACCAGAACCGCGCACATCGGCAATAAAACCGACTCCGCAAGCGTCCCGTTCCTCTACGAGCCATCGGGGACCCCAATAGGGATCGATTTGGTGTATATTGTCGGTTTTTAGGTTATTTTGTTGTGCCATAGAAGTTATCCTTAGGGTCGTTGTCTAGAAGGGTGGGATAGTTGGTCTGCTGAAAGGGTCAATCTAGAATAGAATTTTTTTTGATCTTGCCGTTTCGATTGTCGCTGATTTTTCCTAATTTTTGCCTGTTGCCATCTTTGTCTTGGCCGGTCTGAGGAATCACAGGTGATCTACCATGATATAGTAGCTCTCAGGAATTGTCATCAAAAATCCCCTGGATGGGGTGAAACATCCTGTTAGGTGCTTATTTTCGCAGAATATTCTCAGATTATAAATATTATTGGAGCAATGGGGTCAAATTCAGGACAAGACTTTCGCTAAAGAGGTGGGTAAATCGGCCAATTTTTCCACCACTGTCACCCCAGCTTCTTGAAAATGACGTAAGCTATCTTTTCTGGTATTCTTAGCGGCAACAGAGTAGGAAAGTTGGTTAGAAATAATTGTTTCTGTATCACCGAAATTGGTTTCAATGGCTGTATTTAACCCCACAAGATAGGCAATCACTGGTTTTTCGATCGCCGAGGCAATATATTTGGCCGCCTCGATTTCGGACTTTCCTCCCACCTGACTGACGAGGAGAATCGCCTCGGTATTTTCATCTTCCTCAAAAACCTGCAACCATTGGGACAAATTGGAGCCAATAATGCCGTCAGTACCCAAATTTACCGCCATAGATTCACCATACCCCGCCGCTGTTAAAGTTTTCGCCACTTCATCCCCTATGCGATCGCCACGCGTGATCAGACCGATTGTCCCCGATTGATAAAAACTGGGTTCACAAATACCCAACCAAAGATAATTGGGAATAATTACACCCTGGCTGCCGGGGCCGAGAATTAATGTTCCGGTGGTACTAGCTATCTTTAATAATTCCACCAGATCCAAGGGGGGAACTCCGGGGGTGACGATAATTAATTGGGTAATTGCTGCTGCGATCGCTTCTAAAGCCGCATCTAGGACTTGATTGGGGGGGACTAAAATTAAACTGGTCTTGATTTCTCCGGCTTCAGCAACGGCCTCGGCCACTAGATCAAACACTGGTATCTCTGCGATTATCTCACCACCGTGGCCACTAGCCACCCCCGCTACTAAACAGGTTCCCTGAGCTTTCAATCGTGCCGCATAATATTTGCCTAGGGGTCGATCGATCCCTTGCATAATTATCTGATCTTTATCTGTCCATTTCATATATTAAGTGTTGGGAGTTGTTTCAGTAAACAGTAAACAGTAATCAGTAAACAGTAAACAGTAATCAGTGAGACACTGTTGATGGGAGTTTTTTTCAGTGGTCAGTAAACAGTAAACAGTAATCAGGTTCTGAAGGCAAGAGTCACTCATGCAAGAGGCAAAAGAAAGAATCTGGCAATTCTCTCACCTAAAAAGAAGGTTAGAAACTAGGCACATCAAAGCTTTTAGCTTAACCAATTAGGTTTTAGATTCGGCCCTTGTGAACTGAAAACTCACATCTGATGACTGATGACTGATGACTGATCTACTTTAGTCGTTCATAATCTGAGATTTAAGTAGGTAGGCACAATTATTTGTAGGATGGGTTAGCGGTAGCGTAACATAATCGGGCGTTGGGTTTCATGCTTCAACCCAACCTACGTTCATTTTATATTTAATTCCACCCACCTACTTATTAAACTTCTGAAATCCTAGAGTGAGCAAGGAATCCAGTTCTTTTTTATGTTTCAGATGGGCATCATTCAGACATTCATAAATAGTTGAAGAAAAGTCGGAAAAGTTTTCATAATATTTACCATATAAACATTTCTTTTTGACAAATTTCCACAGGCTTTCAATTAAATTTAGATTAGGCAATAAGACGGCAGATAGAGTAATTCTATTGACAAAGAAAGAGCCAATTATTCAACAATTTTACATTTTTGATAGCGGGCATTATCTAATACTAGAGTGATTTGAGGAAAAAATGCAAGTTATAGCCGTGCAAAGTATAGCTCAAGAGAGCATAGGCTATGATCGCAATCACAATATTAACATCAAATATGTTTGCTCCACCAGATGAAGCAGGGCTAATGAATAAGGTGGAAAATGGCTCAATGAAAGGTGCAGATAGATGATTAATCAACTGAGCAAATTGATTTTGTGGGTTCGCACCAAACAAACGCAGCAAGAACCTCATTACCAGTGGTATTTGCACTATTCCTGCCAGCACGAAAATGCTATTAATTATCCAATTTAAGGTATTACTTCGTCTGGCAGATCGCAGGCGTTTCTCTTCTTGATCAAGTCGAAAAGCCTCTTCATCATGTAGCAGTTCTTGTCGCCGCTCAAGATTGGTTTCATCATCCCGATCGTGATTCATTCTTAGACCTCAGAGTCAATATTTTTCTGATTTATAGCAGTTCTCACATCTGTGTGGCACACTTAAACCTTTGCTGATTAAGCTTTTCAATATCGATAATGTACCTCGTGCGAACAGGAAACGCTATAAATAAATTCTCCAATCAGTGGCGGGTACAAGCCACCACTGATTGTTCCCTCCGACCTACTCCCTTTCAACTTCTGCCTCCTTTTTAGGATTGCTATCCTTTAACTCTATTGATCGAGAGAAAACGGGCTTGCGAGTTTTCAAGTTAAAGCGGAATCCTTGAGGTAAGATGTGCAACCTGACTCCACACACTGCCATCGCTTCATCTTTGAGCAGTTCGTCTAAATTATCATAAGTTGCTTCTGATTCATCGACAACTGTTATAGCCCCACGCCCCACCACTTTAAATTCGTCACCGTCCACAATTACTGCTGTATCTTCGTCAATGCCAAAGCCTAAGTTAGCTGGCTGCTGTAAGAGAGCGGAAATCAGGCGACCTAGCCGTCCGCGCTGGGCAAAATGCTGATCGATCACCACTGAGTGCAGAAATCCCATTCCCGGACCCATATCTATCGCGTCCATGCGTGGGTTGGTTTCGGAGTCTCCTTCAATAATCATCAGATCGGGCATTATGGCAGCACCGGCACTTGTCCCACCTACCACCATTCCCTCCCGATTGCGTTGGTGAAGTAAGGTATCTAGCTGAGTTCCCTTGATGTGTTCAATGATTAGGGCTTGATCTCCCCCGGTAAAAAACGCTCCTGTGGCTTCCTCAATGATTTTCAGGTTTTCTGGATCGTCGGCATCTTCCCTGTGAATGGTATCGAGGACACGCACATCCTCGACACCGAGTCGCTCAAACACTCGGGTATAGGCTTCTCCAGCCGAACGAGGCTCACTTGTTGCCGCCGTTAACACGGCAATTTTAGCTTTAGTCCCGCCAGCACAGCGAACAAACTCTCGCAAGATTTGACAATCTCCTTCTTTGTCTTCTGCTCCACCAATGATGATTAATTGCCCGCGCTCTTTTGTAGATTCCATACAAAAACTCCTTGTTAAACTAAACAGCACAACAACATAAATTTAAATTATGATCGTTCACACCTCCCCTACCCAATACCGTTCGGTTGAGCCAACCAGCCACCACCCCTCTCTTATCTCCCCTTTCAGGGGAGATAAGAGAGGGGTGGGAATGAATAATTACCGTCGCCTCATAAACAAGTTGTAGACAACGCCAATCAGCACCAAAACCAAAAGCAGGTGGATTAAGCCGCCGCCAATGTTAACGGAGAATCCTAACAACCAGAGGATGAAAAGTATAACAACGGCAGTCCAAACGAGATCGAACATATTTCCCCCCTTGATTTAGAGAAAAGTGATGGAAATTCAGTCATCGATACTTAATTGAGGATATCTTGAACCTGATCTTTCACATCTTCTACTGCATTGCGAACTTGGCTTTCGACTTGTTTAGCTTTTCCAGCAACTTGATCTTGGCGGTTGCCAGTAGCTTTACCTATCGCTTCTTGAGCTTTGCCTTCAATGTTTTTTGTGACTGCTTTTGCCCTCCCTTTTAACTTCATCTGGTCTTTTATATCTTCTGCTGCGTTACGAGCCTGACTTTCGACTTGCTTGGCTTTTCCCATCATCTGATCTTTGGGATCGCCTGTCATGTTGCCAATCGCTTCTTGAGCTTTGCCTTCAATATTTTTCGTAACTGCCTTGGCTCGATTCATGCTGGCGATTTGAGTCTGCGGTTGGGTGGGTAAAGTTGCAGCCCAACTATTTGTAGTTCCAAAATCAAAAGCTATAGTAATTGCCAGCATTATAGTTAAAATAATGGTGACAAAAAAGCGACGAATCTGTTGAAGTGACATCATTTTAAATCCAAAAAAAAAATTGATGAATCGATTATATATGGATGATGAACAACTACTGTCTAGACCCTTTCGAGAAAGATTTTTCTAGTCTTTGACGGTGTAAGTTTACCGAGGGAGAGATCTTCGACTTCTTTGAGAAGCTAGGTATCTGGTGATATTGGGTTTATTTACGCCGCCTCGTCCTAGTGTTTCACCTGTCTCGAAAGAAACCATTTTTTGAGGAAGACTTCCGATGAAAGCCTGGTTTCAATCATTTGTCTGAATGGCGGTTGCTGTGACAAACGACCTACTAATCAATGATTTTTTTGACTTCATCTTTCACATCTTCGATAGTGTGACGAACTTTTGCCTCTGCCTGTTTTTCCTTGCCCTCTGCTTGAGCTTTGGGATCGCCAGTTAGATCTCCTACTGCTTCTTGAACTTTACCTTCGATATTTTTGGCGGTTGCCTCGGTTCTATCTTTTAAGCTCATGATGCTCTCCTTATTGAATTTGTTGGATTTGAGAACTGCTTACCTAAGTTGAGCTAACAATTCTGCTTCTGGCATTACTGTAACGGGTGGTTGTTTGATTTACTGTATGAATTGATTGAGTCTGTATGAATTGCTTGAATACGACACAAAATGTAACGGGCGATGCACGAGTTAAACTCCATCGACTTTACCCGTCAGACGCTCATCAAACTTCTGCTCATAATCGGGGTCTTGAGTTCCGAGGAGTTTGTCCCAGAACGTGAAATATAGACCGTAATGTACGGTGTACTTGCGATGATGAATGGAATGATGGGCAGGACCAATAAACCACCGACCCAACCAATGATGGGGAAATGAGGAAGGCAAGCGATCGATCCCAAGATGATTTAACACTGCCCAGATCGTCATCGTGGTGAGTGCCGCAATTAACGTGATGAAATGCAGGGGAAGGACAAAGACAATGCCGACCAGGAAGAGAGACTGAACGATCGCCTCTAGTGGGTCAAAGGCAAACGAAGTCCACGGGGTAGGATAGCGCGAGCGATGATGCCCCTGGTGTAACCACCGAAAGAGTGACGGGTGGTGAAACAAGCGATGGGTGAAATAGAAATAGGCATCCTGGAGAACCAACACAGCGCCATAACTAACCCCTAAATAACACAGCCCATACTGTTGAGGGTGGCTGTATAAGCGGGTAATGCCCCAACTGTATCCTGTTATGATGAAAGCCGCCGCCAGCGCAAACACCCCCGCCGAAAGAACCGAGAGCGTGATATCTTGTTGAATCGATCGCCAAGAGGGAGACCAATGCCGCAGGTTGTGATTGACAAAGGACTGACTCAAGGGCGAATAGAAGAACAAATAGGTTCCCCCAGCCACGAGAAAGTATCGCGCCAGGATGATCCCAAAGAAAGCGAACCCGTAAAATCCAAATGAGTGGTCTATCAATTTAATCTCCTTGCCATTCCCGATCTTCCAAGTCCTTTTGAGGTAACAGCAACGTGGCTTCAATTTCTTGCCGGATTGCGGCTGTTATTTCGCAGTTACTATTCAAACAATCGATCAGGAGTTGATTGGCCTCATAGTAGCGTTGGAGCAGCTGCTGTTGCTCAGTCGTAAACTGCCAGGGGTGATGAATATTGCGATAATTGGCGATCGCACCCCGCAACTGTTCCACCCAGGCAGAATAGTTTTTCTGCCACCAGTGCTGAAGCCGTTCCAGGTTTTGACTCGGAGGTGGCAGTTGGTCTCTCAATTGTTGCAAAGACTTATAAAATCCAGCATCCAGAACCATCACCAGAATGTTGTTGAGTGCCTCGCTACAAGCATTGACGTATGCAAAATCCTGACTGTGGTCGATGGCAAACTCTACCAGCAAGTTCTCCAACGCCGCATCTAAAAACATCCCCTGATCGAGCGTGCTGGCTAAGGCAAAGCGATCTGCCGTATGCGGGCTTTGGGCAAGGGCAAGGTAAAATGCGCGTGCGGTCGCCACTTTGGTTTCGTCTGGGAGCTGCTGGGATTTTTGGCTGGCCCAACTCAAAAACTCTTGCAGATAGGAGTCTTGCGCGACTAAGGCATCAATTTGTTGCTTCATCAACTGCACCAGCGCATCTGCACTTCGCAACATGGCAGCCGTTAACAAGAAGACTTCGCGCCAGTGGGAATCGGTGATGTGACTCACCAACCCTCCCAGTGCTTGTTCTAATGCCTGCAAATTATGGCTGGCAACTATTTTTCGAGCCGTGAAGTATTCTTGAAATGCCAGATAAGAAAATGAAAAAATGCCTCGCGCCCTTTCTGTGAGGATTCCATGCTGTGCCTCGATCGCTTTCAGCATGGCTTCGCTTTCGAGTTGGAGTTCCTCTGCTTCCAGGGTTGCACCTGGCAAATTCCGCAAATAGTCGCCAATGTATTGCTCAATCGTGCGTTGCTCAAAAAAATACTGCCCCTGTTCAAAAGTCACTGCTGCAAGCTGGCTCAACAGCTTCAATTTTTGGGGCAATAAAAACCCCCGGTAAACCTGATCGCGTTCGACTCCTCGAGCTTCATCCCATTTACCCAGCAGCAAATCCAGCCCTTGTTTATAAAACTCAGCCCGCTTGCTCGGAAATTTCCCTTGACCCTGAAACACCCAGCAGGCGAGATGCAGAAACAGAGGTGTCACCACCAGTTGCCGAAATTGCCAGTTTTCCGGCAAGTCCAACTTCTCCATAAACTGAGCCGACTGCTCCTGCCCCGCTTGAGCAGTCGTTTTGCTCAGTGCCACAAACCACTTTTGCGCGAAGGTGCTGATTTGTGCCTGGGTAAAGGGGGCAATTTCTACATCAGTGAAACCTCGAATCTGGAGTTTTTGGGCAGCGGTGCGACAGGTTACTACAAATCGATTGCGATGATACTTTTCTGAGAATTGGCGAATTTCTCTCAGAACTGCTGTAATGTCCTGGTTGAGAACTTCATCCATGCCATCGAGCAACAGCAGGACTCTGCCCGCTTGCAGTAAGGTTTCCAGCACAGACGGGTTGGAAATTCCCGAGGTGAGCAATGCCTGACGGATGTAGTTGAACAGGCTAAATTCACCCCTGGGACTGGACTCCTCGGCAAATTCTCTCAATAAGATAAAAATCGGCACTTGATTCGCCGCAAACTCGCCTTGGTTGCACTGAATCGCCAGATGTTGCAAAAAGGTCGTTTTGCCAACCCCCGGCCTGCCCAAAACTCTAAGCTTTGAGTAAGTTTCAACAGCCTGCATTCCGGGTATTTGCTTCTGCTCAACCTCTCCCAAGCCGACGCGATCGAATTCAGCGGGACCCAAGTTTTGCCAATCGGCAATCTCCACCCACTGTTGACTGGCAATTTCCGCCAAAATATTGACATCCACATAGATGTCATCAATGCTGACTGGATGGCTGATGTCTAGTAACTGCAAGATGCCGCACTGGTTTTGGATGGTGTCCAGGCGTTGCGCTCGCACCTCTTGCACCAGAGCATCAATATTAGTTTTCGCCAGTTCTCCGGGTTCAGGAAATTCTGCGGGCGGAGCGAGGGCAATCTCCCGCCAATCCAAATCCAGAATCGAACAAATTTCCAGGAAAACCTGGCGATCAACGGGTTTTCCTGTGAAAAACCGCCAAATCGGCTGGCGGGTCTTTAAGTTCACTTCCCCTGCTAGATTTTCCTGAGTCCACCCCTTGAGCGCAAAGGCTCGTTTAGCCTGTTTAATTCCCGAAGGGGAAGCCTGGAGCGATCTCTTGACCATACAATCCAATCCTCCCTATCGAGTCAGAATCAGTTCTGGTTGGGACGACCAGAAACTTCTAAGGGATCGTAGCCTAGTTGTTGAGTAATCCGTTCTCTGGCTAAGGCCCGGTACTCCCAAAAATGTTCTCCCGCCGCGCACAGACCTAAATAGAGATTGAGAACTTGGGGCTTTTTTTGCCAAATCGTCCATAATTGCCGCCAAAACTGTCCCCGAATGTTCCCTCGGCGGATACCCTGATGCCAGATTAACTGGGTAATTAGCCGTAACCCCTTACCCACGGGAAATTGCATGGTTTGCTTGTGTTTTGACTGCAAACCCAGACCGAGACATTGTTGGAAACAGCGTCGGAGATAGTGGCTGGGTTCGTACAGCGTCCAGAAGCCTTCGACATACTCTCTGGCAATTTCGGCAATCGGGCGGGTGGGGATAAAATTCATCAAGCTATTCTGATCTCCCGTCGGATGGATGCTGTCACCCTCAACTAAACGCTGTTCTTGCTGGAGACGATGCCAAAGAGCCGTATTCGGCAAAGATTGGAGAATTCCTAACATGGGCTGAGGAATACTGGTTTCTTCCACAAAGGCTTGAATCCTTTCCCCCGCACCAGAGCGCTCTCCATCAAACCCCAAGATAAATCCAGCATAGATTAGCAAACCGGCTGCATTAATCTTACGACAGGCTTCCACCAGTGGATTGCGAGTATTTTGCAGTTTGCGCGTCACTTGCAGACTATCTTGGTCAGGAGTTTCAATCCCCAGAAAGACAGAATAAAACCCCGCCTCAGCCATCAGGCTTAACAATTCATCATCCTCTGCCAAATTGACCGAGGCTTCAGTAATAAAGGTGAAGGGATAGTCGTGCTGCTTCATCCAGGGAATCAAGTCTCTGAGAAAGCGTTTGACGTTGCGCTGATTGCCAATAAAGTTGTCATCGACGATGAACAACGAACCGCGCCAGCCTAGGTCGTAGAGAGTCTGCAATTCTGCTAAAGTCTGACTCGGCTCTTTAGTACGAGGTTTGCGCCCGTAGAGGGAAATAATGTCGCAAAATTCGCAGTTAAAAGGACAGCCGCGAGAGAACTGCACTGCCATCATTAAGTAATCGTCTCGCTGAAGTAGGTCAAAGCGGGGGATGGGGCTGAGGGTCACGTCTGGCTTGTCCCCAGAGCGGAAAATTCCCTGGCTTTGACCTTGAGCGATCGCCTCCAAAAACAGGGGAACGGTTAACTCTCCCTCATCCAAAATGAGATAGTTCGCTCCAGAATCCAGGGCATCCTGGGGGACAGAGGTGGGGTAGGGACCGCCAACGGCGACTTTTTTGCCTAACTGCACGGCTTTTTGAATCAGAGCTTGAAAATCTGGCTTCTGGACTAACATGGCAGAGAGGATAACCAACTCACACCACTCCCAATCGGCTTCTGTTTCAGGATTGACGTTGCGATCATAAAATCGAATCTCCCAGTTTTGGGGGAGGAGGGCGGCGACAGTAATGATGCCGAGGGGTGGAATGGTGGCTTTCAGTCCCGCGATTTCCATAAAGCGATCGTAAGACCAGAAAGACTGGGGAAACTCAGGGTAGAGTAACAGGGCTTTCATCGAAAAACTGGGTCTGAAACCCCGCCCTTTAGCGATAGCGGAGGGCGGCTTTATATAAGTTAGCGAGAAACAATTAAACCGTTAGAACGACGAATTAACTGAATCTTACTAACAGTTATCTGTCCCAATCGTTGACCATTGGCATCGCTTACAGATAGCTGTTTTTCGGTATCTCCACTCACATAACCAATTCCTTTGGGAGAAGAAATTAAATCTCCTTTACGGAACCCATGTCTTGTGGTAGAGCCACATTTACGTCGTTTACCACCTTACAACTATGTCTGCTTCTTTATTGGAGGGGAATATACCGATGATCGAGTGAATATTTGTCATGAATTTCCTGTTTTTAGTACATAATTAGATTATATCTAACATTCCGCAGATCAGATTCCACTTCATAAATATCCCTCTTTGGGAGTATCTCATTTATGCAAGTGAGTAATTATATTTATCCATAAAACTGGTTTCTAGCAAGGCTTTCAAAATAGCTTGACATAAAAACCTGATTTAGGGGTTACAAAGGTGAGATGCTCCCTCCCTCTTAGCAATGCCATCGTTAGCATGACTTTCTGGTGATTGTTCTGCTTTATTTTTGGACTTTTCTAGTCGCAAATATTTTCTGAGATTAGAGGTTTGCCAACCAAAGCGAGTATGGACTGTTGCCAATTGAGATAGTTGCTCAATCGCCCATTTCTCTCCGACCATAACTGGCGAGAAACCTTTTCCAGACTTAGCTCCTTTTCTACTGGAAGTTAGATCAATATCGGTTTTGACATACTCAAAGTAAATGTCAGTAATTGGATAGATTTTGGTTAGTTCAGAAACGTCTCGACTTCGCTCGACGTTGACGATTAGCTCTGATTGAGGGAGCTAATTTTCCTTGTCTTCTATTTGAAAATCGTTTTTGTCGATGCGCTCTTAGATTAAGGGGAAGTTGGCGGTTAATCCGTCTTTTTCTACGTCCTCTTCGCATTAAGCAGCGATTGTCTACGCGCTCTCTTACTCGCTTAAAAGGAAGTTCTAAGTGAGCCTTCCAAAGAGTAAAAAGGGAGGATTGAACGCCAATTCCAGAGAATAATTTACCCCGGTCAATACCAATAGCAATCGGTTGGGTTTTGCTATCGGAAGGTTCAGTGGTTAGCTGGACATAGAAAATATCTAGGGTCTGCTGAAAAAGTTTTTCGTGGGGGCAGGGTGTGGGGTGTGGGGTGTGGGGTGTAGGGTTTTACCGATTTTGAGGTAGTCAGTTACCTAATTTTCAGGAAAAAAGTCCAGGAATTTTACCCCCGATCACTCCAATGGTAGGCACTTTTTGAGGGGAAAAAAGTCTAAAAGCCTTATCCAACAAGGTTTTTAGATTTATTCAGCCAGCCCTATCTAAGTCGTTGAATTTACCGATAGCTTTTCCTTCCTTAATCCACCGTCTGGCCCGACTGGGTTTGGTGGGCATCAACGGTTTTCCGTCTTTTGAGATAACAGGAACTCTTGCCATGGAGATAATCCTTAAGAGTGAAGTTAAAGTCCCTTACCGCAACACAATCAAGATGTCTTGTCTAACAACGCTTTACCAATAAAGCTGAGAGGTAATCCGAACTAGGGAAGTATTCGGAAGTCTGTGCCAGATTGTGTCTCGATGCGGTAGTCTCTACTTGCGTCGCCTAAATTGGTCTAGGCAAGCCCCGTCCCTTTTAGGGCGGGGTTAGTGACGAATCAAATTATCTCAAACCCAGTCAACGCTTCGACATTTTGTCGGAAAGCGATTAAGGCATGATTAGCTTGATAGTTACTAATTCTGTACGCAAATATTGCATCTAGAATTAGCTTTGTACGCTTTGACCCGTACTGGGTTAACTACGAACCTCTCTATCGGATTCCCGCTAAAGGCGGCCTCTCCGACTACCTTTCTTCCAATATTTAAGGAACCATTAATATCTGCTCCATAGAAATAACCCGACGAGCTTCTGAATAGTCCTCTTTTAATTCTCTTGCCTAAATAGCTTTTTTGCTTTTGAATAGACTCTAAGTCTAAGAAACTACATTTAGAGGTATAGCTTTCATTAGTTGTTTTGACCTCTATTCCTACTAAATTTGCTTTATAGGTAAGTTGTTCGATCAACCTTGAATGAGGAATATTTACGAATGACTGGTTATTTCTATCTCCAATATTAATGTTTTGTTTCCAGCCTTGATTATGACCAATAACTAAAAGGTTAATTTGATGAGCTAGTAATTTATCAATAATATATTTACTAGCGGTGTGGAGGTAATAATCCACCTTGCAATTACGCTTTAAAGTTAAACCTTGTATTCTTTTACTGGTCTTCTGTAGACTGGGTAATTCCGATTTGAGTTTAGCTAGTGTCTTGTTGTACTTTTGATTGCAGGATTTTAAGGCTTTTCCACATACTAAAGTTGGCTGAAATTCGGGAATATTAGAGGTAACAGCAGCTAGGTTATTTAAGCCTAAATCGATAAAAGCATATCTTTCTCCCTCTTGACTTGATGAGGATGGTTGTTCATAGACAATCTCTAAACAATAAGCACCCAATTTAGGAATAATCCTGACCTCTAATACTTCCTTTAAATTAGTTTTAAATTCTAAATTAGTCCCTGATAGCTTGATTAAACCTTGCTTCAACGCTTTTTTAGAAATGGCTTGATAGTTATAAGTTAAAACGTTTCTACCTTTTTCCTTGTCTTTGTATCTTGGCAACTTAGGCTCTCCTGTAAATTTATCTGGCGATTTTTTGTATTGTTCTTTCGCTTTTTGGTAGGATTTAAAGGTTTTTTCTACTTGCTTTAATACTAACTGACTTACTTTGGCGGGTAAGGCTTGATAATCTGGACTCATTTTTAAGGCATGATGTAACTCAGTCATTGTTAAAAATGGTTGATGTGAAAAGAAAACTTGACGGTTTAAATAAACAGCACAATTATACAGATTCTTCGATAAAAATCCTAATTTATCAATTACTGAATAATTTTTGTGATTAAATTTAATTAGATGTTTTTGAACTAATTTCATCATTCTCCTCAAGGCATTTAATTAAACATTCTGTCTTTCTATTTCGTCGTCTTAATGAGTATAATCGAGCGCAAAATGAGGTAATTATGCTCACGAAGTCTTCCATTAAATCGTCTTTTCTTTCTTCTGCTAGATTAACGACCTCTATATCTCTATTTGTTTGATTTAAAAGAACTTTCAGATAATTAAACCCTACTCTGCTTAAACGATCTTTATGTTCTACGACAATCAAATTATAATCAGTTTGTTCTAGAAGTTTTAATAATAGCTTTCGATGATCATTGACTCCACTTCCTACTTCTTTAACTACTCGAACAATTTGATAGCCTTTCGCAATACAATAAGCTTCCAATCTTTTTGCCTGAGTCTCTAAGTTAGATTGATTTTCTGAACTAGAAACTCGCGCATAAATAGCTACTTTATTTTCACCGCAAGAACGGTCATCTTCAAAAATAATAATTGTTCCTGTAGGAAGACGTTCTCCTTGTAACTGCCCTCGATTCCACATTCTCCAAGCAGTGTCATAACTGATCCCTTTTTTCTTAGCATAATCTGATAGTTTTATATGAACTGCAATGTAAACTTGCACTAACCATATTAGCAGTTGTTTGCAGTCATTTGCATATACTTTTTACAAAACTTTACAATACCTGACTGGGGTACGCTCAAGAGATGGCGATCGCCTCTGTTGTCGGTATCAAAATATTCTCGGAAATCGGCTTGGCATCGGGTAAGTAGTCCATAAAAAGCCTCATCTGATTCATTTGTACCTGACCAAAAATAGTGGCAAAAGAAACATCGGCTGCATCTCGTCCTGTGCCAACGCGAATTAGCCCGCTCTGAGGCACAAGGCGGGTAGGATCGAAAAGATACCAGCGACCCCCTAGATAAGCCTCAAACCAGGCATGAAAATCGGGGGGATTTAAACCATAGGCGTAGCCGGAAACAAAGCGTGCTGGAATATTCAAAGCCCGACAAAAAGCAATACCTAAATGGGCAAAATCACGACAAACGCCTACCCGTTCTATCGCTGTATCGCAAGCAGAAGTTAAAGAATCACTGCTACCAGAGAGATACAAAACATTGTCATAAATCCAGTTACAGATAGCTGTCACCCTGGAATAACCAGGGACTAAATGGCCAAATTCAGCCGCGACAAAGCGCAATAATCGATCTGACTGACAGTAACGACTCGGATAAAGATAGTACAAGATATCGAGGGGTAAATCGGCCGGCTTTACTTCAAAAATCGTACTGGGGTCTGAATAATAAGGAGATAAGCCAACGGTTGCTCGATAGGAAATTTGCAAATTGCCAGGAGGGGCATTGAGTCGAAAGTATCGGTTTCCACTGACAGAAGTGATGTATTCCTCAATCGACCGTTGAGAGTTAGAATGGAGGTCTTCCTGAACAATAATCTGATGGTTGTTGCTGACAATAGCAACATTAAGAATTAGAGTGCTTGCTTGCTCAATGCTGTAGGTTAATTCACAGCCAAGCTCATACTTTAGCATATCGTTTTTCCCTGTCCTTTCAATACGAGCAGATGCTGGAGCCGAAGCCGATTGTAACGCTGCACCCACAAACAAGGCAGGTTGAAAGCTGTTCCCACGGCGAGGTTTACCAGCACACCCCAGCCAGGAGTCCAGAGCATCGTCACTAACCAAAACAGCCAGATGGCGATGTGAACGTATTCCGCGCGACGGGTTTCAGCCAAAAAACGGGACATTACGGCACAGTCCCCACCGCCAACGGATGTTTTGCGAAAACCTCCTGGGAAGAAATCCCCTGCTTCTGGCAACCGATCCTTCCATCGCTTGATCCGCAGTACCCGATTGTACCATTGTCTATCTTCCCCCCAGATTCGTGGCCGGGTCAGGCAGGTGTCCGTTTCTAGGAATTTCAGGGGAAGTCGATGACCGACAAAACCGATCAAAAGCGACCAGACTGTCCAACCGACCACACACAGCCCGACAATTACCCCATCCGGTAACTGTAGTATAGACAATCTCATTCATTCACCTTGCCATCGGGTACTTATCCTTCGTCCTTTCCATTCGATTTGACCACGTTCGAGATTCAGAATTGCCAGCAGGAACACTGCAATGAAGAAGGCAACCGGAATGGGGAAGAAAAAGACGATTGCTCCGAATGAACCCACTGGCCATACAATTATGGCTAACTGTATGGCGAAGGCAAGATAAAGCAGTACGTTATATAGTAAGGATGAATTCCCGACAATCGGCCAGCCGAATAGGGATGCGGGCAGACACCAAGCCGCCCAGAACAGCCCTGAAAGCCAGAACACAACTGCCAGCATCCGCAGCCAAGAGACTTCCCCTGCTGCCGTTGCAAAGTTTTTGTCGAAACCAACAACCAAGTCCCGCAGCCCGCCGGGGTACATCCGATAGTCCAGTTGGCCATGACCAATGTATGCACTCACTGGCAGTCCCGCACTCTCATAAATATGAGCCATGAACCAGTCTTCTACAACATATCCTGCCACAGCGTCGTGGCCGCCGACCCGCTCATAGTCATCCTTGCTGGTAGCCATAGCCGGTCCAAAAGCCACACCACCTCTTGCTCCCAGTTTGACGGCCATCAAGCCGACGAGATTGAACAGAACCGCTAACAGTTCGTAGGGGCGTTCAGTGCGGTGATAGGGCTGAACTGAGACCAGACCACCTAAGTGTTGAACAGTTGCCACCAGCCTGCGGAGCAGCTCCTCGCCTGGCTCAGTGTCGGCATCGAGAAAGACGAGAATATCGCCAGATGAGGCTGCATATCCGGTTTTGAGTGCCCAGTTTTTCCCTGTCCAACCTGTGGGCAAAGGGCTAGTCTGCACTACTTTCACCCCAGCCTGTTCGGCGATCTGTGGGGTAGCATCGGCGGACTGGTCATCGATGACAATGATTTCGTAGGGCTTGAATGTTTGCTGCTTTAAGGCTGTTAGCAAATTAGGGAGGGTACTCTCTTCATTCCTCGCCGGAATCAAGACCGAGACTTTAGGCGAATCGACGACTGAAAGGTCTGGAAGTCGCGGCAACCGCCACATCAATCCCCAGCCTATTAGCCAACGCACCACCAGTGTGATGGACATCAGATCCATAATGATTCAACCTTTCCTTCCGTCTAGAACATCACTCACCTACCGATACGAATTCCCTTGAGAAAACTCAGCAATCCGAACACCTTAAGAATCCACAAAACGAGGGCGATGACAACCACAATGTTCAGGATTTGCTTGATCTTGCTGTCCATCGGAATGTAGTTGTTCACGAGCCACAATAGAACCCCAACCACGATGATAACTACCATAAACTGTACCAGATCCATGACTGACCTCCTTTCTCCGATCTAATGAGTTTCGTCAAGCATTTTATTCTCTTCATTATATATGCTCGTTTATATATGCTCGTTAGGTGGCCCAAGCAATCGCACACAATTCTTGAAGATACGCAATAAATCTACAAGAGATACTTATGTAATAGCAATTAGGAGATAAATATTAAATTTTTCAAGTTAGTATACAGAATATAGTGCGCCTAAATGATATGTAAAATAGAATGCCGACGAGAACTGAAAAGAGCCTTAGCGGTTAAGCTGGCTTTGTCGGGATACGCTTATAGAGCAATTCAAGAAATTCTTGGAGTGACCCCCGGATTCATTGCTAAATGGAAAAAGGAATTTATTTCAGCAGGAATTGAGGGGATTATCTTGAAGTATAAAGGTTCGAGACCCTATCTAAATGCCGAGGAAAAACAAGAATTAATTCAATGGATTATCAACCAGAGTCCCTGGGATATTTGGGAGCTATAAACTTATGTACTAGAAACGTATGAGGTTGTGTTTAAATCGAGACAGAGCTACTACCAATTGCTAAAAGAAGCGAGAATTAGCTGGCAAAAGGCGGAACAAGTAAACCCGAAAAAAGATGCAGAAGAGGTCAAAAAAAAAGAATGAAGAAATCAGTCAATTATTGGAGAGCAAAAAAGAGGAGATTCAGTCGGGAAAGCTAGTGGTGTATTTGCTTGATGAATGTCATCTGGTCTGGAAAGATGTTCTAGGCTATCTCTGGAACTTTATTAAAGAAAGACTAAAAGAAGGTAAAAATCCCTCAGAGTTACCCGAAAGAACTTTGGTGAAAATTGAGAATGAAAAAGAGAGAAAAACTTATTATGGAGCTTTAAATTTAGTGGGCAAAGAATTTATTTTAGCTCCCTACAAAGCTGGGAAGGTCGAGAATACAGTAGATTTCTTGAAAAAACTAATTCAAAGCAACCCTGGGCGAAAAATACTGATTATTTGGGATGGAGCTTCCTATCATTCGGGAGAAGAGATGATCAAATTTCTTACTGAACAAAATCAGGGTTTATGTCCAGAAGATTGGCAGATTACCTGTCATAAATTTGCTCGATACGCTCCGGAAGAAAATCCAGTAGAAGCAATTTGGCTACAGTTAAAAAATTTTTTGAGAAGATTTTATTGGTTGGCAAAAAATTTTCGAGTGGTTAAACGCTTGTTCGAGTTTTTTGCCAAATTTCAATTATTTAATACCAATTCTCCAAAGTCTGACTACAGAAGTTTAATCCCCCTAAATCCCCCTTAAAAAGGGTGACTTAAATTCGATGTGTAGTTTTCATTTAGAGAAATGGTATAATTTTCCTAATCTTAAGAAATACGATGCCTTTTCACAATTCATTTAGGCGCACTATATATTAGCAGAAAATAATCCACGCAAGCCCTGCCAAAAGGCTCACCAGAATTCAAAAAAGCAATTTTCATAAAAAAAGCTTTTTGCTTTGTTGGATTCCACGCTATTTAAGGGGTTAGGCTCATTTAAACTACTAATTTGCTATAACCAGTCTAGGAGAGCCTTATTGTCTTTGAGTAAAAAATGCAAGTTATAGCCGTGCAAATTATAACTGATCACTGATTCTAGGCTAATTTAATTGCCGCAGTGACCACCTCTTCTAAAGACTCTAACCAATGAAAGTTAACATCAGCTAAACTCTGACTGAGATCGATCGCTTTGCTGTCAGCTAGGACGCGAAAAATTATTTGTGGTAGGGTGGGATTGGGAAAAGATCGGGGTTCCAAGGTTTGTCTTTCCTGTCGGGTGGCCCGGATCGTTCTTTCGCCGCTGCCCCGGCTGGGTGATAATGGGCTATAACTGCGGTAGTAATTGCTAATAGTCTCGATCGCTTTTTGGCCAAAGTCGGGATAACTGACAATATCAACGATAACCACTTTTAAATCGGCCAATAGTTGGAATTGTTGCAGACCGGCCTCTATTTGCTCGTTTAATTGCTCTAATTCTAGTCTTTCCTCCAGTATAAGCCATGCCGCCAGTTTTGCCCCTTTGCCTGCCAAGGCATCCCAGACAGTGGACATCAAACCCTGGCCATTGCTGATCACGGCTATTTGGCCAGTTTGATCAATTATCGACCAAGGGGATTGTAATTGGGGGGGGGTCAAAGCGAGCAGATCGGGATGTCTAGCTAAAGCGGCATCATTAACACTTATTTTGCCATCTAAGGCCATCACTTCCCCAGCTTCGTTGATACCCAAGGGATTAATCTCGATAATATCGAGATCTTTGCTGACAAAGAGACTATACATTTTTTCGAGAATTTGACTGATAGACTCGATCAAAGACCCTTTTAAACCCATAGATACGGCTAATTGCCGACAGAGATAGGGGGAAAATCTCGCTTCAATGACCACTTTTTGCATGGTTGCCAGTAAACTGTCCACATCCATCCCCCCTTGACTCGCACCCAGTAAAACTGGTCTTTGCAGATGATAATCGAGTAAAATGGCTAAAAATATCTCTTGTTGCGGATTATACCTGGCTTCTGCTAGGATTACCTCTGGATATTCTCCGGCGATCGGTAAATGAAAGATAGCATGGGCGGCAGCGATCGCATCAATGGTATTAGCGACAAATCTCACTCCTCCTGCTTTTCCCCGGCCTCCCGTGCGTACCTGGGACTTCAGCACGATAGGATAGGGAATGTTTAATCTTTTTAGTCCCCCCGGTTCGTGGATTGGTTGGGAAGGTAAAATGGGGATACCTACTTGAGCAAATATTTCCTTGGCTTGGTATTCGAGTAAATCCATAATTGATTAATTGATAAAGTGGCGATTCTCTCTTTGCTCGTTTCGGTAGCTTGGGGACTTATGAAGATTATTTTAGCAACAGCATCCAGTTCACGGGTGATGAGGGAGAATATTCTTGGCTTACTCGATCGCAAAAATTAAGGTCAATTGTGTGATTATGGGGTTAGAGGCGAGACTTTTTGAGCTATCCACCTCTGTGAGTCTAGCAATCTTTCACTCTCTCTATTTCTATCTTTAGTAGGCTTTACTGCATTTAAACTGAGCATTGGCTGCTTTAGTACAAATGCACATATACCCACACCCTCAGTTTTTTGTCACAATTGTTACATTTTTTCACAGATTTTAATTCGATCGGGTGATTTTTTTTTGATAGGATTGAACCTATAATTCTCCCATAAATAGTTATTGTTCCCCATTAACCGTGCCAAACTAAGAACTGCGGACAAATCAAGAGTTTTGGCGTTTCAATAGACCAAATAAACTAATAACTGGCAATTAGTCGGAAATCTCAGTTATTTTTTGCTAAAATTCTCCTTTTTCCCGCATTTTCTTGCTTGGAAACAAACTTTTTTCCCCTTTCGTCTCTGTCTTTAATTCGCTCCCACTAGGAAACTCAAGGGTAAGATGCTATATTTTCAAAAGCAGGGTCGTCATCATCCTCTGACCCTATTAACAATGCTTTTAAGTGCTTCTTTCGTTGTGGTCTGCCTTTCCTTGACTCCTGCGATCGCACGTCAATTCGCCCCAATTAACCCGATTAAACCGATTGCTTTGGGGAATGATCGATTAATTCCTGCTGGTACGGATATCCCTGTAAAATACGAGCAAGGGGAAAAAATTATTTTAACCAAACAAGAAACTTTTTCTTTATCTCTGACCGTTACCGATAATATCAAAAATTCCCAGGGACAGACAATTATTCCCGATGGTAGTCAGATTATCGGAGAAATTAAACCTGACGGTCAAGGTTCGCGTTTTCTATCCCAAAAAATCTTTTTAAAAACCCCTCAACCCCAAGAAAAATCTATTGATGCTATTTCGGCAGTTTTCACTCGTCTAGAAAGGATAATTAAAGGAGTTAACCCCGATAAAATTATTCAGGGTGCAGTATTAGGAAAATCCGCCGCTTCTGTCCTCGCTTCTTTTACTTCTGACCAACCGGTTAGCGAGGGATTATTACGAGGAGGAGGATTAGAAGTATTAGCCGGCTGGTTATTACGAGGAGAATCGGTGGAATTATTGTCAATTAACCCCAAGGAAGATTTAAAATTAACCCTTCGTTCTGATTTTACCGGTCAGTAACCTAAAAAAAATCTGGTGTGTTAGTTATTTATCTAACACACCAGCTATCTGGACTAAGCGGCGTTTTGCCGATACCATTCAATGGTTTTTCGCAAACCTTCTTTAAATTCCATTTGGGCAACAAAACCGAATTTTTCCCTAGCGCGGGTTGTATCTAAACAGCGTCGCGGTTGACCATTTGGTTTATCTATTTCCCAAACAATTTCGCCATCAAAACCCATTAAATCACAGATTAATTCGACTAAATCTTTGATAGAAATCTCATAATTTGTACCAAGATTAACCGGCTCCGATTCATTATAGAATTGACTGGCCATGACAATGCCTTGCGCTGCATCGGTGGAGTAGAGAAACTCCCGGGTTGGACTACCATCTCCCCAGACAGGAAGTTGTTTGTCTCCCCGTTGTTGTGCCTCATAAACCTTGCGAATTAAAGCAGGAATTACATGGGAACTACCCGGATCAAAATTATCCTCTGGCCCGTATAAATTCACTGGTAGAAGATAAATTCCGTTGAAACCATACTGCAAACGATAGGACTCTAATTGTACCAATAAAGCCTTTTTAGCGATACCGTATGGCGCATTGGTTTCTTCGGGATATCCTGACCATAAATCGTCTTCATGGAAAGGTACTGGAGTAAATTTTGGATAGGCACAAATTGTCCCTACACAGACAAATTTTTGCACTCCTGCTAGATAGGCAGCGTGAATTAATTGGGTTCCCATCATCAAATTATCATAGAATAATTCGGCGGGTTTTTCCCGATTGAGACCGATGCCCCCCACATGGGCCGCCAAATGGATAATTAAATCTTCTTGGTCGGCTAAACGTTGACAGTTTTCCCAAACTCTTAAATCACAATCCTTTGACCGAGGAATTGTAATTTTTTCGGGATTTGCCCCCGCTGCAATTAATTGATTAACTACTTGCCGACCTAAAAATCCGGCCCCTCCGGTGACAACGATTCTCTGTTCGCTTAAATTGAGCATATTTTCACCTCTTTAATCCACAGTTGTCATTGAACGATTGCGAAGATAAGCCAAATCTTTTAATAACTGTCCGCTATCACCACCGTTATTAAGATTAATCCCCAAAGCCGCTAAATCCGCATCTACCATTAATTTTACCAGTCCCTCGAACGTCACCGACGGCTGCCAGCCTAATTTCTCCCTGGCTTTTGTGGAATCTCCTATTAATAAATCCACTTCCGCTGGACGCAAATAACGTTCATCAAACTCCACATAATCCTGCCAATTTAAATTAACGTATTGGAAAGAAATATCGAGAAACTCCCGGATAGAATAGGTTTCATTTGTCGCCACTACATAATCATCCGGTTCTTCCTGTTGTAACATTAACCACATCGCCCGCACATAATCCTTAGCATAACCCCAATCCCTTTTAGAATCGAGATTTCCTAAATAGAGTTTTTTCTGTTGTCCAGCAATAATTCGGGCCAAAGCGCGGGTAATTTTGCGCGTGACAAAAGTTTCTCCACGACGGGGGGATTCATGGTTAAATAAAATGCCGTTACAGGCAAATAAGTCGTAGGATTCCCGATAGTTGATTGTTTGCCAGTGGCCATAAACTTTCGCACAAGCGTAGGGACTGCGGGGATAAAATGGCGTGGTTTCTTTTTGGGGAACTTCCATGACTTTCCCGAACATTTCCGAGGAACCTGCTTGATAGAAACGCACTTCGATGCCGGTTCTTTTTTGGTAATCCCGAATCGCTTCTAGTAATCTTAAAACTCCCACCCCCACAGCATCAACGGTGTATTCTGGGGCATCAAAACTAACCCGCACATGGGATTGGGCCCCTAAATTATACACTTCTACCGGTTGCACTTGTTCGAGAATACGCCGCAGGGTCGTCCCGTCGGTGAGGTCGCCATAATGAAGAAATAATTTAGTATCGGGCTGGTGGGGGTCAGTGTAGATATGATCGATGCGATCGGTGTTAAAAGTTGAAGTACGACGGATGATACCGTGGACTTGATAGCCTTTTTCTAGTAACAATTCGCTCAGATAGGAACCATCTTGACCGGTGATGCCGGTAATGAGGGCGCGTTTAGCTTCAGTCATTAGTAATTTACCTAATCGGAAAGAATAAAGACCCTGAAAGGGTCTGACTGCTTATAGCACACTTTAGCCCCTCATGACAAGTTTGGCTAGGTTGACAGGGGACAAAAAGATGAATTGATTTTTTATCCAGGCTGCATAGATTCTAAATTGTTCTGACAATTTTCTCGAAATTTTCTGACCTGAAATTCCTTGACTTTGATTAATTGATAATTATCTTTTCCCATGGCTAGGGAAAATTTGGCCTCGGTGTCATCAAGTAAATTTTGGGGGACAGCTTTCCACTGTTCTTTCGTTTGCCAATGGACAACGATAATTAATTGTTCCTCGATGGTGGGATTAATCCAAAGTTCTTTACCTAAAAAACCCGCTTGTTTTGCTAAAAACTTTGTCCAAATTTCTTGATCTTTTTGGATAAATTTTTCCCGTGCTTCGGGGTTAACTTGAAATTCTAACCACTCAATAACCATAGTAATTATCTCCTATTTTTTGGTTTTCATCAAGAATTCTTCTGTGAGTTTCATAAAAGCTTTGGAACCACTAGAAGAGGGCATGGCTGCTACCGCAGGCACGAACATATCGACAGCTTTAGCTACATTAACATCCATAGGAATTGCATTAGCAAAAATTTGATGGGCTTGAAAATCCTGTTGTACCCGGCGCATGACTTGATTATAGTAGCGACTGAGTAAACCACCGCCAGAAAGAATAAAAACTATACCTAGTAAACTGGGGTTAATCGGTTGGGTTTCTTGATGACTAGCTTTGAGTTTAACTATTCTTCTTTCTAATAGCTGAATGCCGACAATTGATAAAGGTTCGGGACGGGCGGGTAGTAAATAAAAATGACTGCTACATAGACCACTACGAGTTAAAAGATTATAGCCTGGAGCGCAGTCCATAATAATATAATCGTAACGGTCTTGAATGGGATCAATGATTTTTTGAATCAGGATTCTTTCCAGGTTATTCCAAGCATGATCAAAGCCTAAATCTTCCTGTAAAATTGCTTGATGGTGCAGGGTTTCTGAGACGACATATTCATCATAAAGTTCGATATCTCCTGGCAGTAAATCTAAGCCTTGAATTTCACAGACTGAAGGGACGATAATATCATCAATAGTTAATTTATTGTAGGGATTGGGTTTGATAATTGCTTCTAATAAATAGCTTAAAGTGCGTTTTTTGCGACGCAGTTGAGCGAATTCGTGGGGAGACATTAAACTGAGAGTCGCACTGATTTGAGCGTCTAAATCGAGGACAAGGACTCGTTTTTGCTGAAATTTAGCTAAACAGGTGGCAAGATTGACGGTAAGGGTAGTTTTTCCTACTCCTCCTTTCATATTAACGGTGCTGATGACAGTGGCCATTATGGGAGTTCCTTTCTAGTTAACCGATGGAATATCTCGACGTAAAACTTGCCCGTTGGGAGCCATAATCAGAGGAGGTAAACTGGTAATATCGATCGCTTCTTGGGTTTTCATGTCGTAGGTGGTGTAAACTGTTTCCTTTTGATGGGGATTAATATCGACAATTGTTAGGGTTTTTCTGGGTGCTTGTTCACTGTTCAATAATCGTCGCGGTCCACTGCCTAAAGCTCCCGCGTGTAATAATTGTAATTGCCCCCGTTTACCCGGATAGTAAGCGTGAGCATGGCCACTAATATAAGTATGCACCTGATGGCCCTCTAAAAACGCCCTTAATTGCTCGGCATCGGCTAAATAATCCCCCGGTCGATTTCTGCCCACGGCAATACCGTAGAGGGGTAAATGACCGATTACTAGCCGCATCTTAGCATTTTTAGCGTCGGTACTACTCAAGTTTTTTGCTGCCCAATTTAGTTGTTCCCGAGAGATTAAATGAGTGGAGGCATCCCAGACTAGATAGAATATACCATTTTGAGTGAAAGTATAATAAAAAGGAAAGCCAGTTTTATCGATAAAATTTAAACTTGTATTATGTTGGGGGTTTTGCCAATAATCTTGGGCTAATTTTCTCTCTTTAGCATAGATAAATTTTCCTGCGGATAAAGCTCCAGAAGCGTCATGATTACCGATGGTAAAACCAAAAGGTATTTTAGCAGCTCGCAGGGGCGCGGCGATATGGCGATCAAAGGCTGACCACATGGCGTTAATTGCTGCCTCTGTCAAGCTGCTTTTTTGTCCTGCCACCATGTCGCCACCACAGAGTACCAGATCGGGTTTATGATTGATAATTAAAGGGATAGCTCGATCGATTTCGGGATCGTAAGTAGTGGAACCGTATTGACTATTAAGGTCACTAATCACGATTATCTTGACTTTTTTCGCCTTTTCTGCTTGTTTAACGGAAGACTCAGGGGGATTTTTGGAAGTAACGGGCTGTAAAATTTGATGAGCGCAAGCTACCAAGCTAAAACCGCCTAAACTGCCACTGATAAGCAAAAATTTACGGCGTTGCATAGAATATCAATCTCGTCTTTAATTGAGGTCACGTCAGTTAGTGTAGCAATTTTTGTCCCTTCGATCGCTTTTTTGTGGATTATCCCAATTAACCATCAGGAGATAACTTGACAATTCTCTTAACTTCTTTTGCGCCTTGGTTATGCCATCACCGGAGTAATTCCTCCGATGATTTGTTAGTATCTATTCAAGATAATTATGCAAAAAAGCTTTTATTTTTGCGTCAACTTCCCGTTAATACCCATCGAGCCAGTGAACGAGTTATCAAAGCTATTCAAGACAAAAAGCCTGATTTCGTTATTTGTTGTGGCATGGCAGAAAGTCGTTATCGTTTAAGTTTAGAATCTCAGGCTAGGAGTAGCACAAAAAAGTTATTGACATCAATTCCCTTGCCAGATTTAATTAAAACCCTTGACTATAGTTATATCAGCGATAATGCCGGTCAGTTTGTCTGCGAAGAGTTATATTTTCAAGTCTTAAAATATCATCCGAGAGCCTTATTCGTTCATGTGCCGCTTTTAACTGATAAAAATTTTGCTATTATTCAAAGGGATTTTCAGAAAATTATCACCATTAGCCGTTAGATCATATAATTCGAGAGTAAGTTTCAAGGGAAAAAGGAAAAAGGATATACTGGTATTTTGCCTTAATTGCCCTCCTCGACTTGAGAGCGCACCTGAGATTCATAAATCTCTTTACCACGTCGGGCAAATTCTTCTTGGCTGTAGAGGGGTGGTCGTACTATCATTAACCGGTTGCAACTTTTGCCCCTCTATTTTAACCCAAACATTGGGAATCTTCGCTAACATTCCTCAACTGGGCCCACAAGAGCGGCATCGCACTTAAACCCACAGCTGCAATCAATCTGCATGGTGCGTTCCCCAAAAATCGATCGCTGGAGCAGTAAGAGACACTTTAGGGAACGCACCCTACGGCTGTAATTTATTATAAAGCACTAATTTTAACTATACCGCCCACTCTTCCTTCAATTTCTAATTTGTATTCTTCCAATAACCCCATACCAATCAACAACTCTGTCTCTGACGCATTAATTTCCGCTCTTCGGATTTGTCCATCCCAAATTACTGAGCCAGCATACATTTCAAACATTGTTAGACTGCCATCACCGAGAATGGCATCTTGTAAACCTCGAAGAGTTAGCCCTAACTCATTGATGATCGCTCTTGATAGCATTAAATCACCTGTGTAACCTGTATCAATAACTGCTTTTACACTTTTGATATTTTTATAATCCCCTAGAACTGCAATCTGAATAATTGCCTCACGATTAGCATTGACGTTACCTATAATCATTGAAATAAATTTGCCCCAATCAAACCGACTCGATGAACTGCTCGATGTCCGATTCTTACGAACCAAATTTGAGCATCTGGTAATCGGGCTAAAAGTTGATCGGAAGCTGTGAGGCTGTCTTTTGCTACTTCAAAAGCCCCTGTTTCGATATCTATAGCTACAATCTTCCCATGATTGCCTTCCTCGACTTGGGGGCGCACCTGAGATTCATAAATCTCTTTACCACGTCGGGCAAATTCTTCTTGGCTGTAGAGGGGTGGTCGTACTATCATTGGTTTGACCCGGTTGCAACTTTTGCCCCCCCATTTTAACCCAAACATTGGGAATCTTCGCTAACATTCCTCAACTGATCCCACAAGAGCGGCATCGCACTTAAACCCACAGTTTCAATTAATGTGCATGGTGCGTTCCCCAAAATCTATTGGTGGAGCAGTAGGAGCCACATTAGGGAACGCAGCCTACAGCGATGGCGTACTGCTACGCAGTGCCTTCGGCATCCCACTGCATTGGGGTTGTTAGACCGCACAGCGGAAGCAAAACATTAATTGCCCCAAAATCTCGATCGTGATTACTAGAAGCTAATGATGCATTCTACCCATTGGATTGCGATCACCAAACCAAGCTATCAACCAAGTTCGCATCTGCTGAATTTCCAGGCGCTGGCTAGTGGCAATGTTCTCAGCCAAGGACTGGACAGGCTGATGCTTCACCAGATTATGATTCAGGAGCATTTGCGACATCATCACGGCTCCCATATGATGTTCAATCATATCTTGTAAAAAAGTTTGATCTAGGGCATCGCCCTGAAGTTGGCTCAGATCTCGCATCATGGGAACGTAGGAGACGCTAATATTCCCTCCTGGATACCACTGGTTGAGCCAGTTTTTCATCTGAGCAATTTCAGCAGTTTGCACTTGAATAATATTTTGAGCAAACTGCCTCATCTCAGGACGACTAGTGCGTGCCAGAATAACCTGGGCGGTATCGATTGCCTCCTGATGGTGGGGAATCATTTGGGCAAGATAGTTAAACTCGCTACTGACCTGCATATGATGCATCATACCCATGCCGTTGGGAGAAAATTGAGCAGAGGCGGAATCTGGAGAATTTCCGGATGGACGTGTCAGAAGTAAAGTTGAGGTTGCAGCCAGTCCAAGAGCGGCAACAGCCCCCAGCAGGATAATGGCTTTATTTTTCATGAGAAAAACCATGTAAAAACCTCACTATAGTATAGCACTTACGCAAAAGTAACCAGAACTATCTTCACCAAGAAATTAGCAGTCTAACTATGAATTATACGGAAAATTTCCGTATCTCATACTAAATACACATTTTTAAAGAATCTTTCCGCATATTACTCTCCTATAGAGCGATCACAAGAACTTTTCCTAATAAAATTACAAGTAACCGTGTTATGTCGAATTATTATAGGCGTTCTCATGTTTTGAAAATCCCACAGGGTGGCCGATACAAAATTAAGTTATACTTCATCTTTATGAGAAACGCTGCCATACCGGAATCTAATTTTGGGGAGATTGATTACCATATTTAACTTCATTTGTCAAGAAATTCTCTCATTTTTAGGTGCGGCATTGCACTTTAACCCACAGCTGCAATCAATCTGCATGGTGCGTTCCCCAAAAATCGATCAGTGGAGCAGTAGGAGCCACTTTAGGGAACGCACCCTATTTTTTCTGTCAAGCCAACCGACAGGATCAGCGTACTGCTACGCACTGCCTTCGCCATCGCACTTTAACCCACAGCTGCAATCAATCTGCATGGTGCGTTCCCCAAAAATTGATCGCTGGAGCAGTAGGAGCCACTTTAGGGAACGCACCCTACAAGATCATCGGCGATCGCACTGCTGCGCAGTGCCTTCGCCATCGCACTATAGATTTAGCGGTTCCATTGAATGCTTTAGCCGGCGGTCGGGTGCAGTGATTTGTTAGACGCTCGCTTAATTGGCAACCTAACTAATCTATCTTTATGAGCCAGTTGCTTCTGCTTTAAGTCATTAAAAATAGCTCTTAAGTCATATTGAAACGATTGAGCGTATTCTTCTCTATACTTGTGAATTTCATCGAGAATTTCATTTTTATACATGACTAGACCTCTAGGTTATATCCAATAAGCTCATAAGGAGTGCAAATAACTGGCAATATATATCCGAGATCAGAACTAATCTGAGCCAGCTTACGCTGAATTTGGGCATTTGCCATGTGCTTGCAGTTCCATGTTAGCAAATAATCTAAGTTATAGACGGTTGCTAATGCCATATGTAAAGCGTCATTAGATGCCTTTAGTGGCAGATTGCTTTGAGTCAGAAACGCTTGCGAAAGTTCAAACGCATCTTCTGTAAGTTCGAGAAGCATTAGGGATTGTAACAAGTTTAACCGTTGAGCGGCGATTATCGGATCTCCCTTAGCTGCCTCATCTTCAACGATCTCTGATGCGTAAAGCGTCAATGAGCTACTATGTTCGTTCCACCAATCCTGGGTGATCTTGATATTAGCAGCAACGATCAGATTGTCAGTGGGTCTGGCGGTTAAATGCCCAACAATACTTGTTTCAATATAGACGCTTCCATTCACGGCAACCTAGAATATCTTTTCGCTCTCTATCCTACCTTATTTAATCTTGGTTTTGAGGGTGTTGGGTAACAGCCGTCAACCCAACCGACAGGATCAGCGTACTGCTACGCACTGCCTTCGCCATCGCACTTTAACCCACAGCTGCAATCAATCTGCATGGTGCGTTCCCCAAAAATCGATCACTGGAGCAGTAGGAGCCACTTTAGGGAACGCACCCTACAAGATCGGCGATCGCACTGAATTTATTTTTCCCGAAATGGATATATACCCTCCAGACAGATTATATATCGTGATTCTCCTTCGCCATCAACATCCTTGACAGTAGGCAATTTAGGCAACGCAAAACTCCTGAATCCATCACCTCCGTATTTGGTCCCAAATATGGAGTACAGCGCCGGATAGCCAGATATCGGTAGCTTAGATCCGTCACAAAATGCCCAGCCTACCGGCGCAAAATCCCCTGCAAAAAGCAGAATCTGTCCGATCAAAAAATCCATGTTTTCTTCTTTCTCCAAACAGTGTTGACTTTTTTAGGTTGTGATCGTCTTTCTTATTTCAACTCGACCTCATCCCTTGAACCAACTACACAATATACGAAAACTTTCCGTATCTCACGCCAAATACACATTTTTTAATAAATCTTTCCGTATATTCCTCTCCTATAGAGCAATCGCAAGAACTTTTCCTATAAAATTACAAGTAACCGTATTATACCGAATTATTATAGGTGTTCTCAGATGTTTTGAAAATCCCACAGGGTCGCCGATACAAAATTAAGTTATACTTCATCTTTATGAGAAACACTGCCACACCAGAATCGAATTGGGGAGATTGATTACCATATTTAACTTCATTTGTCAAGAAATTCGCTCATTTTTAGGTGCGATCGCTTTTTACACGATTATTCCGGTTCCGATTGCCTGGCCGGATTTTGGCAGAATTGCCCGATGGATTCCCTTAGTGGGCTTATTTTTGGGTTTAATTCTGGTTTTGCTCGATATAACTCTAGCTGGTCTGGGAATGCCCCCCCTAACTCGTGCGGTTGTCCTTGTGGGAGTTTGGGTTTATCTAACGGGAGGACTACACCTTGATGGAGTTAGTGACACGGCCGATGGTTTAGCTGTCACCGACCCCCAGCGTCGTTTATTGGTCATGGCCGATAGTGTTACCGGGGCCTTTGGAGTCATGGCCGTGACCATGGTTTTGCTGCTAAAAATCGCCGCTTTGACTGATTTAAGCGATAATCGAGCCTTAGCTCTAATTTTAGCACCAATTTGGGGACGTTGGGGGCAAGTAATGGCGATCGCTCTTTATCCCTACCTCAAACCCACCGGTAAGGGAGCCTTTCATAAAGTGGCTTTTTGTCTGCCTTGGGACTGTGGGGGAGTAATTTGGGGGTTAATCGCCCTATTTGGCGGTCTAAGCTGGGGAATAATCGCTATTAGTGCCGGAATCGCCCTCGCTCTGCTTACTGGTTACTGCTTATATCGTCGTCTTCGGGGTCACACCGGCGATACCTACGGTGCGGTGGTGGAGTGGACAGAGGCTCTATTCTTGGTTTTTTTGACAATAATTAGCTAATTTTTGCCCTCCACAGCCCGTAAACGGGTTAATTTCAGGGTAAATTTTCCCCCACCGGTTTCTCCGAAAGCTCTCACCCGAATAATATATTTACCCGACTCGGTAATGCGTGCAAAGAGGAGAGCATTAGTGCCACCATCGGGACCATCATCATTTTCTGCTACAGTGGAACCATCGTCGGCCAGGAGAATTAAAACTCCATCAAAATTTTCTGATTTCAGATCGATGGCCACCTGATCGTCCTTGTCCAAATCTACGGTATAATCTCTGGCAAACCCTCCTTCACCCGTAGGAATATCCTTGTCGGTGAGAGTATCGTTAATTTCTTTATTGAGTATGAGGGGGACGGGATTGTAGATTTTTTCTGCTCGCACCGGCAAAGATTGACCGCTTAACCAGAATAAAGTGAACAAGACGCATAAACCAGAATAACGACCAGTCAAAGGGAATCTTATCATAATGGCAGATGTTCGTTTTCTCAATCTCCCTATTCTACAAAAAACTGATAACTATCAGCAGTTCGAGAAAATTAAATTCAGAATCTGGAAAGGGGGAACATCAGGACTGGGGAACTGCGGAAGGGAAAAATATGTGTAATTAATTTTGCTTAGGTAGTTATTCCTTGCTGGCAAAAACAAGTAAAAAAATCCCCCTTTGAGCAAGGGGGAAATAGGGAAGATAAAACCCGTCTAAGGTAATTGATGAAATCATTAATTGACAATATTTAAAAAAGATTAATTAAAAAATGAACTAGAAGTTAAAAACTTAAAGAATGTCCTTCCGTGGGCAAAGAAGCTAAAGAGTGAGTGATATGATGTTCTTGACCGCGATAGGTAACGGCTACCTGTTTCTCAATGGTTTGAACGACATCACGGTTTTTTAAATAGGGAACACCACGATAGCTTAAAATCATCGGACTGGAGGCAACGGAGACAGTGGGATTTTTCTCGTAAACAATGCCGCGATAGGTTAATTTCATAGCTGTCCCTGGAGATAATTGGTGAGCCATTCCTATCTCCATCGGCAGCGAAATTAATTCCAGAAAAGCTCAACTTTTTTCTGGGTAAATATCCTACCAAGAAGACCCTCGATAGCGCATTTCTCGACGCAAGGCATAACGACGGGCAAAATTAGGAACATCGCCCCGATGACCTAATAAAATGACCGTATCGCCTTGCTGTAGAATGGTGGAATTGTCGGGATGGGCGATGACACCACCATCAAATTGACGGATAGCGACGATAATAAAAGCACCCTGTCCCCGCACTTCCATCTGACTGATGGGTTGTCCCAAAAAAGGCGAATCGCTTAAAATTGAGTATTCTTCAAATTGCAGGTCGATATCGGCTAATAATTCGTTAAGATTGCGCCTACCTTCATCTTCCTGTAAAAAATCGATTGCGGCCGGATGGGTGATTAAATGGGCCATTCTCTCTGCTCCAATGGTAGCAGGTAAGACCACTTGATCGGCTCCGGCTAGTTTTAATTTTTTCTCGGTGCTGGGATATTCTCCCCTGGCGATGATGTATAGTTGCGGACTGAGTTCCCTTGCGGTTAAAGTGATGAAGACATTTAAGGCATCATCGGGTAACACAGTCGCTAAAACTCGCGCTTTGTCGATGCCGGCTTTCTGGAGAATACTTTCATCGGTGGCGTTACCATTAAGAGTTATGTAACCTTTTTCCTGAGCTAATCGAATGCGATCGGGGTTATTATCGACGATAATAAAGGATTGGGCTGTTTTTGCCAATTTAGTGGTTAGGATGCGTCCTATGCGCCCAAAACCGCAGATTATGACGTGATTTTCTAAGCATTCCATCTCTTTATTCATCCGGCGATCGCTAAAGGCTCTGTTAATTTCTCCCTCGGTGAGCATCTGAAAAAACCCTCCCACCACATAAACGGCCGAGGTGGTCCCACAGACGATAACTAACATGGTAAAAGCTCTCAGACTAGGAGTGTTAATCGGTTTAACTTCCCCGAAACCTACTCCAAATATGGTGATAATCACCATATAAACGGCATCGAGAAAACTCCAACCGTAGGCCATATAACCGATAGTTGCCCCGACTACCGTAGCGAGAAAAAAACTCGCCCCGATGATAATCCTTTTCAGTGAACTTTGCATCGATTTCCGTGACCTGACCATCTAGCTATCAGCTTACAACTGTTTACTGATTACTGTTGAGACTTGACATTGGGGACAAAAATGAGCCGAGCGCCCACTTAATTTAATTCTGGCAATAGTTGCACCGCAAAGACGACAATTTTCGCCGGTACGACCATAAACCCAGGCCATCGAGCCATAATTGCCATTAACTCCCGTAACGTGGAGAAAATCGCTAAAACTGGTCCCGCCTTCAGCGATCGCGGTTTCCAATACAGAAATAATGTTTTTTGTCAATAAGTCTATTTGCTCAATTTTCAAGAGATTAGCGGCAGTTTGGGGATGGATACCACTTTTAAAAAGAACTTCATCCGCGTAGATATTGCCAATTCCTGCCACCACATTTTGATCGAGGAGAAAAGTTTTAATCGGACGACGACTTTTTTGACAGTGACTATAGAGGTAATCGGGGGTAAAATTGCGATCAAAGGGTTCCAATCCCAGTTTTTTGAGAGCAGTAATCACGCTTTCTGGGGTTTTATCGGCGGCAATCCACCAAATTTTCCCGAAAGTGCGGGTATCGACGAAGCGCAATTCTTGCTGATTAGCAAAAAAGAAGCGTAAGCGCGTATGAATCGGCAGGGGAGTGGTATCTTTTACCCAGAGCAATTGTCCAGTCATACGCAGATGAACCCCGATACTGCTACCATTATCTAAATTGGCGAGGAGATATTTGCCTCGGCGCTGCCAATTGGTAATCGTAGTCTGAGCAATTCCTTGCAGAAAAGTTACCTCGCAATTAGGATAGGCTAGGGTACGCTGCAATAATACTTCCCCACCGATAATTTTTTTGCCCTGGGTAACTTGATTTAACCCGCGACGCACCGTTTCTACTTCTGGCAATTCTGGCATATAAGTGATTGAACAAAATTAAGTTCTTGGTTAGGGTAGGCAAAAGGCAAAAGATAGATAAACAGAACTTTTTATCAGGAAACGACACCAGATTAACGTCAATTCTACTTTAACTTTAGCCTTTCAATGGTATCAATTATTTCCCGTTCAAAACCGACTTGAGCGCGATTAGTTTTCCCACCAATATAAAAGCGATCGCCCGATTGTAAAGCCCAAATTTGGGAATGGGAAAAGTAACTCATTACTACTCCCATCATCAATAAAGCAAAACCTAAATAGACAATAGGTACTCCCGGATCTGCCTTAATTTGTAAACCTGTACTGCCGACTAATTCGACTATTTTTAGATTAACTCCATTGATAGGAATCGTCATTCCTTCTCGCACAGCAGAGGTTAAATCTCCCTTAGCATCATAGACAATTAACGTACCTTGTAAATCTCTGACTAAAAGAGAAACTCCCTCACTAAGATCGGTTTTAGTCGGAATCCAAGTTCCCCAGATTTGTCCATTACCTTTGGTGTCTAAACTAGCCATCGGTAGCTGTAGGATCGGACTATTATTCACCTGTACTTTTACCCCAGCAATTCCCCAACTGGTTTGATAAAAAGTCACCCCTTTATGGTGCAAAGGTTGGTTAACTTGAATAGTTTTGCGATCAATCTCCTCTCCTTGATTATCGATCACCGACAAATCAGAATAAAATTGTTCTATATCACCTTTAGGACTATAATCAATCCAAAAACGATTAACTTTAATCCCCCAATCCTTAGGGAGAGAATTTTTAGATAAGGGTCCAGCTTCAATAATATTTTTAACCTGAAAACTATCGCCACTAGCTACCATTTCTTGAGCGAAAAAGCCAGTTAACGCTCCCCAGATTGCCCCTGCTAAAATAATTAACATGGCTGCATGAACGATAATCGGACCGATTTTACCGATCAGACCTTTACGAGCATAAAGACTGTTATTTTCTAGAAAAACTTTGTAGCCTTTTTTTTCTAATAGAGGTGTGAGAGATTCTAGGGAACCAGTTTCTAATTCAGCACTTAAAGCTAGTTTTTGAAATTGGCGAGATTGTTGATAAAATTGCCATTTTCTGGCCGCCTTTAAAGCGGGTAATTGTCGTCGGAAGGTACAAGCGGTTAAACTGGAACCAAAGAGAATTAATAATGATAGATACCACCAAGTGCTATAAACATGATTTAATCCCAATAGTAATAAAACTTTCCAAGTCAGAAAGCCAAATAAAGCGGGTTTTTCAGGATAATTAGCTTGGTAAAAAGATAGAGATTGTCCCTGTTCGATTACCGTCCCAGAAATGCTAAAAATAGCGATTAAAAGTAAGAGGATAATTGCCAATCGTAGATCGGCAATAGTCTGGATAAATTTACGTCCCCATTGGGGCCGTGTATTCTTTAAATTTGAGGAAGTTTCCGATATAGTCATAGTTAAAAGTTTTGCAATTCTAGCCAATTATCTATCATAACTCTCCACCATCACAGCAGACGGGATAATAAAGAAAAAACTCCAAAACCGATTAATAAAACCCCACTGACAGGATTAATCCACCCGGACCATTGACGCAGGGAAAGAAAGCTTTTCAGCGAGGCAGTAAAAGAACCGACGATAATTAAGGGTAAAACATAACCGCCAGTGTAGGATAACAATAATCCCCCTCCTAAGCTTAAATCTCCCGTATTGGCCACCCATGCCAATAGAGTTGCTAGAACTGGTGTACTACAAGGAGAGGCGATTAAACCAAATGTTAAACCGAGAAGATAGGACCGCAAAATCGGAGGAAAATCCCCGGTAATCCAATCGGTAGCGCCAAGGGAGGGGAAGCGCAGGGGTAATAATTCCAAGAGGTTTAACCCCATCAAAATAGCGATCGCACTGACGATAATTGGTAAACCGATCCCCACCTGTCCATAGACTTTGCCTAAAGTAGCGGCAATTAGTCCCAATCCCGCTAAGGTGGTGGCTAATCCTAGGGAAAACCATGTGGACTGCCAAAAAGCCGCTAAACGACCTTGATTTTCGTAACCCCCGATATAAGCGACGGTAATCGGCAACATCGACAGCATACAGGGGGTAAGACTGGTGAGTAAACCGGCTAGAAAAATCACGGCAATACTGACAAAACTAAGGTGAGTCAGTTGGGAAGTCACTAAGCGATCGGCGTATTGTTCAAGGTGATAGAGTTGAGTCTGTAATTGGTCTAACATATCGGGGAATTTTTCAGGCTAAATTTGGCTCATTTCTAGGATATTACCATCGGGATCGCTGACAAATAATGCCTTTCTACCCGAGGCACTCATTTGAATTGTATAACCTTGACTTTCTAGATAGTTACCCATGGCCGCCACGTCATCAATAGCGAAGGCAAGATGAGGATTGCGTCCCCATTTTTCGGGATTGGGACGGTAGTTTTGATAATTGGTATCGACAATTAAATGAATTTGATAATCTCCCACTTGATACCAAACCCCATCGTATTGAAAAGGGCGATCAATTCTAGTTAATCCTAGAACATTTTCGTAAAAGTTAACGGCTTTTTCTAGCTCTGTGACTAAAATCGCCGTGTGTAAGGATTTTGTGATGTTCATAGTTAATATCTGACTCGCGGATCGAGCCAACTATAGGTTAAATCGGCAATTAAGTTAAAGATAACAATTAAAATCCCATAGATAAAGGTAATCGCCATCACTACGGGGGTATCACTGCGGGAAATAGAATCAATTAATAAAGCACCGATACCCGGCACACGAAACACTTGTTCTGTAACTAAGGCCCCAGTAAAAATTGAGGGAATATCGAGAGCAATCAGGGTGACAACGGGGATTAAAGCATTGCGAACTATGTGCTTAGTTAGGACAGAAAAATTAGTTAATCCCTTGGCTAAGGCAGTTTTAACGTACTCTTGGTGAATTTCTTCAGTTACGGAAGAACGCACAAAACGCATCAACATCGCCCCTTGATATAAGCTTAATACAGTTATGGGCATAATTGACTGTTTAACCTGCTCGATCAAACTATTAAAATCACTGATTTTTAGGGTACTGTTATAAAAAGATGGTAGCCAGTTTAACTGCACACTAAAGATAATTATTAATAATAATCCCGTCACAAAGGTGGGTAAAGAAAAGCCAAGCAGGGAAAAAGTAGAGATGATTTTGTCTAACCAAGAATAGCGCTTGACTGCTGAAATTACGCCCAAAGGAAAAGCAATTAAAACCCCAAAAATATAGGCAATACCGACAATCCAGAGGGTTGTGGGTAAACGCTGCCAAATGAGGGTAAAAACCGGGCTGCGACTGGTGAAAGAATAGCCCATATCTCCTTGAAGAAATGCTAACAACCACTTGACATAACGCACGGGAAGGGGTTGATCTAATCCGAGACTTTTGCGAATATTTTCTCGCACCGCTTCGGTGATAGCGGGATTAGCGGCAAATTCTCCCATCGGATCCCCCGGCGCTAGGGCCAAAATGCCAAAAACCACCATACTAATAGCTAAAAGAGTGGGAATCGAAAATAATAATCTTCTCAGAAAATATTTGAGCATTTATTTACTACGCTTCCAGTCCTTGATGTTCCAAGTATTTCTATCCCAGGGAGTTAATTTAAACCCCGACAAACTATTGCTAATTGCCACCACATCGGCACGATGAACTAGGGGAATAATCACAAAATTATTGATTAACAGATCATTCATTTTAATTGCTATTTCTCTCCGTTTTTCTGGGTTTAATTCTTGACTAAAAGCTTGCCATAATTTATCGTATTCAGGATTACAATAACGAGCATAATTATCCCCGGCCCAACCATCAGCTTTTTGGGGAATTTCGCTACAGGTAAAGGTTTTAAAATAGGCTTTTGGATCGGGACTATTATTACCTGTAGTGTACATTTGTAGGTCAGCATAAAACTTTTCTACCGTGTCATCGTTAGCAGGATCGCTAGAAAAGAAAATACTGGCATCAACAGTTTTTAATTCTACTCCTACCCCGATCGCTTGTAAACTTTGTTTGATAATTTCTTGGGTTTTCTGACGCAGAGGATTGACAGTGGTTTGAAAAACTAATTTCATTTCTACCCCATTTTTATCCCTAGTACCATCACCATTACTATCTTTCCATCCCGCATCATCTAGTAATTTATTAGCCTTTTCTAGATTAAATTCATAGCTAGTATTGGGAGAATTATATTCTGATGGCATTACAATAAAATTAGGAGTTGTTTTCCCAGTAATACCATAAAGCTGCGTGGCAATAGTATCTCTATCAACGGCTAACGACAAAGCTTCTCTTACTTTTACATCACTCAAAAAAGGATGGGGAAACTTAATACTAGACCTCTCACCTTCGGGAGTAACTTGATTAGGATCGCTCAGATTAAATAAAACTCGTTCAATCAAAGAACCGAAACTAGATATTAACTGACCCCGACCCGCTTTTTCTAAATCACTTAAAACCTTAGCCTCCACTTGCAAATTATAGGCATAATCCGCCTCCTGTGTCTGTAAAACCGCTCGTGCCGCCGAAGTTGCATCACCTCCTCCTTTTAATTCTATTCTTTGAAAACCCAATTTATCCGCTTCTCGAAAGAAAGAATTTGGTTCATAAACCGCCGTATCTCCCGGTTTAAATTCTACCACTTTATAGGGACCAGTTCCCACCGGTAATAAATTAGCAGGGGCTTGACGTGCTGTTTCATCGCTATATTTTTCATAGAGATGAGCGGGTAAAATCATCCCTTCTGTTCCCACAAAAACTAATGACCAAGCGGGATTAACTTGCTTAAAAGTTATTTTAACTGTATGGGGATCGATCGCTTCCACAGTTTTAACTATTTCATAATTGCCAGCGCTAGTAGAACCAGTTTTCGGATTGGTAATAAAATTATAGGTAGCGATGACATCTTTGGCAGTAAAAGGAGTACCATCTGACCATTTAATATCTTTTTTTAGCTTCCATGTCACCGATTTGCCATCCTGGGCAACTCCCCCATTTTCAATAGTAGGAATTTCCGCCGCTAAAAAAGGAACTAATTCCCCTTTTTCATCGAAACTAGCCAAAGGTTCTAAGGTAATGCGACTCGCTTCTGAGTCTTTAAATCCCGTGGAGAGATGGGGATTTAAAATCGTCGGCGCTTGCCAATATAAAAGTTTTAAAGTTTCTGGATTATTATTGGTCGTTGCTGGGGGATTATTAGCTGTTTGTTGACGACAAGCACTAAAAACCAGCGTACAACTAAGGGATAAAATTAACAGGGGCAAGAAAAGCGATCGCTTAAACATTTTTAATGACAATCAATAATTCAACAGGGTGACTTAGGTGATTCCCTACCCCACCAATAACAAGTTATCAGACATTGAGTCTTGATCTCGATCGATTAATTGATTATTTGCCTTTATCCATTCCTAGTCAAGTTAAATCGATCGTGCCATAATAGCGGGCCTGTACTAGACAATAAAATCTTAGCCACGGCGACGAAATGGGTTCTTCGGTTTGTGTTATGCAATGTACGGGGGGTATAAGGGATGGAACCCTTATAGAGAAAGACGTTTGGCGATTTTTGTCAATTGTTTTTGATCTAGAGCGAACTAATCAATTAAATCTCTTGCCAGATAAGGATTTAGTTTATTTATGCCACCCTATCGAACCATAAAAAGTAACGAAGAGCCAGAAAATCCGTATTTGGGGTGTTGTATGGAAAAAATCCGTCTAGTATATAATTAGTGTGATAGCCATCGCCGTGGGGTGCGTTCCCTAATGTGGCTCCTACTGCTCCACTAGCAGTAGGCTAATCTGGCTAACACGCTTTTGGGCGTGATATAGGGAAAAGTTATGGCGATCGCGCCTAAATGGGGTGAGATGCCGAAAGTTGACCCATATCATTACTTTTAGGAGTGTTATACAGAAAATTTCCGTATAATTAATAGTTAGCTGCATGAAACCAAAACCTTACGGAGTCAAAGTTTGAAGAATCAAAAGCGACAAGCCATCAGCCTTTTTTCAGGGGCAGGCGGCATGGACGTAGGTGTACGGGATGCTGGCTTCAATATTCTTGCAGAGATTGAATTCGATCAACACTGCTGTGCAACTTTAGTGGCTAATGCAGAAACTCATGGATACAACACAAAAGTCATTCATGCGGACATACGAACGATTGCTCCAAAGCAATTGTTGAACGATTTATTTTTAAAGAAGGGTGAGCTAGATTTGCTTTTCGGTGGTCCGCCTTGTCAATCCTTCTCTTTAGCAGGTAAACAGCGTGGTTTGGAAGATGAACGAGGACTGCTCCTTTTTGAAATAATTAGATTTGCGAAAGAGTTACAGCCCAAAGTAATTTTTCTTGAGCAAGTCAAAGGGTTGCTTTCCTCAAAGGGCGAAAACAATAGGCGCGGCGAAGTATTTGAAAAATTCTTGGAAGAACTGGAGGCTATAGACTACACACCGAAATGGCGCGTAATTATGGCAGCCGATTATGGTGTTCCTCAATTAAGGGAACGGCTTTTTGTTATAGCCACCAGAGGGCGTAACGGATTTTATTTTCCAGAGAGAACACATGCGCCTATAGAGGAATGCAATGGGTTATTTTCGTACAAGCCATATATCGGAATAGGTGAAGTCCTAAATGGATTGTCAGAGCCAGATCAAAAAATTAAAGGCAAGACTGTTTACGATAGAGCGGATAGCCATGTTGATGTAACTCCACCACGAGATCGTGAGAGAATTGCTCAAGTCACTGAAGGCTCTTATCTGGCAGCCCAAACCCACCTTGGGGAAGAACTCCGCTGCGGATTATCACCAAAAGATACAACCAAATATTTGCGTCTTCATCGAAAACGCCCATCAAACACATTGCGGTGCGGGGAAATATTTTATCATCCTACTGAAAGTCGATACTTGACTCCTAGAGAATATATGAGGATACATGGTTATCCTGACAGCTACATATTGAAGGGGCCAATTCGATCAAGAACAGGATCGGTTCCAAACTTGGATCAGCACAGGCAAATTGCTAATTCTGTTCCCCCTCCCTTAGCTAAGGCAATGGCACTCCAAATCAAAGGATTTTTAGATGAGCAAAATATTTGAACTGTATGGATATCGTCTTGACTGCTGGAATGCAGAAGCCTCTGCCAATAGAGAAAAAGCATGGTGTCCTTTTATGGATGCCGAGTGTGACGGTGGCGGAAACCGTTACCTTTCGGCATTAGACATCAACAAGAATCCAACACTAGAAAAGTTTTTTCCAGGAAAGAAAATAGTCCAATCAGGTGTTTGCTCGTTACGTTTGCGAGATTCTGAGCAGCCATGGATTGTTTGTCCACGCCGTCTATTGTCCTTGAAAGGACAACAAGAAAACTATCAAGCCCATGTTCGGGAGCAATTGGTCAAATATTCAAATCTTGAACAAGGAAAGCTCTACCGGGCATGGTCTGAAGTTAAAATGAAAGTAAATACCACGAATGATGATGATGAGGCAAAATCCTTCGACTATACGTTTGATTATGTCATAGCAGGTGCGAGCCGAAAAAAACTATCTGAAGTAGCCGTACTGGTTGGGAAAGGAGTTCGCGCAACTCAAAAAATTGCTGAAGAAAATCAATATACTTTAGCATCCCGAAACGGAGAGCTTTGGATTGACGATTTTCCCTCTGATCCAATTGTCATTGTTGAAATCATGACATCAAGCACGTCAGGGGGCGACAAAAATAAACGAACCCAGATTGCTATGGCTTGTGAGGATGCTATCGTTTCTCCAGAAACTCATAACGGACCAGGAATTAACTATCGCCAAGTATGGGCGCGAATGGTTAGCCAATTGATTGTAAAATCCCAAGTTGGTCTTGCTTGGAATGGCAAAACCTTCTGGCTTCTTCAGGATCTTCTTGCTCAATACATCTCCTCTACCACAGCATTGGACTTGTCAAAATACATTGCTCAACATCCTGATGAGGTGAATATTCTTGCATTCGGATACGGCGAAATTGATGCAGAACCTACTTCACCGATCATAGAACTCAGTGACTCTACTTTTTATGCTGGGCCTATAACCGAGAATGCCGACAATTCAGTTTCTAAGGGCTTCGTCGAGATTGTAAAAATTGGTGCTCCGCCGGATAAAGAGCATCTATGGCGTTCTTTGTTCAAGAAGGCACCATGTGGAAACATCACATGGAAATGAAGAAAAAGCAGCTAGGGTTGTAACCAGTAACGTTATGGGTTACACTTAATGGATGATAGTCAGTTTCAAGCATCGAGGACTAGAGCAGTTCTTTGAGTCGGGAACCACCCGAGGCATTCAGGCAAATCATGCCCAACGAATTCGGCTGATTCTGGCTCGTCTCAGTGCTGCAACTTCACCGCAAGACATGAACTTACCCGGGTTGGTACTTCATGAACTGGCAGGGCAACGTAAAGGAACCTGGACGGTGAGAGTATCTGGAAACTGGCGGATCACTTTCACCTTTGACGGTGTTGATGCTTGTGATGTCGATCTTGAGGACTACCACTGATGAAAATGCATAATCCACCACATCCTGGTGAAGTTCTTAAAGAACTTTGTCTCGAACCTTTAAATCTGACTGTGACTGAGGCTGCTGAAGCATTGGGTGTAAGTCGAAAAACCCTATCTGCCATCTTAAATGGTAGGGCAGGTATTAGCCCCGAAATGGCAATTCGCTTAGGGAAAGCTTTCGATACATCTCCTGAAAGTTGGCTCAATCAGCAAATGCAATACGATCTATGGCAAGCAGAGCAGACAATTGGCAATATCAAAGTCAAACGGCTATCAGTGCGATCGGCGATCGCGTAGGGTGCGTTAATTAAATGTAACGCACCACCCACGAGATATATTAAAAATAGTTAGCCGTAGGGTGCGTTCCCTAATGCAACTGCTCCACCAATAGATTTTTGGGGAACGCACCATGCTAGAGGATTATAAAAATATTTGCCGTCGCACTCCAGCCCATCGTGGCTGAGTTCAACCGTTATCGAGAAAAATAGTTAAATCCCGTCAAATTCCCCTAAAACTTTCACCTCTGGTTCTAACCAGAGGGACCAGCGATCGAACACTTGTTCCTGCACATGGCGAATTAAACGCAGAATATCCGAGGCTTTTGCTGAACCAATATTCAGGATAAAATTAGCGTGTAATTCTGATACTTGCGCCCCACCAATTTGATAACCTTTTAATCCCATTTCCTCAATTAAAGCCCCGGCAAATTGCGGTTTAGGATTGCGGAAAACACTACCACAACTAGGACGATCATAGGGTTGGGTACTTTTGCGATGGCGTAAATTATGGGTAGTAATTGCCATTATTTCCTCGCGATTATCGGTAGCTTCTAACTGAAATGTGGCTTCGATAACTAAACGTTGATCCCCTTGCAGAGAAGAACTGCGATAACTATAATTTAAATCTTCTTTGCTTAAAGTTTCTAACTGACCATCGGGATTTAATACCAGCACCCGCACTAATCGATCCGCCACACAGGAGGTATGTGCGCCCGCATTCATGACCACAGCCCCCCCCACCGTACCCGGGATACCCACCGCCCATTCTAAGCCCTTCCAGCCCCTTTTTGCCGCTCTCCAAGCTATTTTTGGCAGGGGTTCCCCCGCCGCTGCTGTAATCGTAGCAGTTTCGGCATCAAAACAACTCGATCGCAGATGGCGAGTATTGAGAACAAGTCCGGGTAAACCTCGATCGCTGATTAGTAAATTTGAACCGGCCCCCAAAACAGTCAAGGGTAAATCTTGTGATTGCCACCAAGCGAACACTTCTCTTAATTCCTCTAGATTAACTGGTTCGGCATACCATTGCGCTCTTCCCCCCACCCGGTAGGAAGTGAAATCAGCTAGAGAAACAGAGGATTTAATCATAGGGTTTTAGGGGTTGGGGAGCATTTTCAGTGAACAGTAATCAGTAATCAGTAAACATAATAACTGATAACTAATAACTAATAACTGATAACTGATAACTGATAACTGATAACTGAATCCTATACTCTAACTGCTAATTGTTCGCGGTAAAGAGAGAGCATTTCGGGGATAACTTGATTGAGATTGCCGGCACCGAGGAACATGGCTAGATCCCCTGGTTGAAGAATTTCTAGCAGGAATTGACCTAAAGAACTCAATTCGGGGTGATAGTAGGCGTTTTTATGGTGTTTTCTCACCTGTTCGACCACTTGCTGCCCGGTGACGTGATTGATATTCACTTCCCCGGCACTATAAATATCCGTTAAGACTACCACATCGGCGGAACTGAAAGCGGCTCCGAATTCCTCTAAAAAGGCAGTGGTGCGACTGTAGCGATGGGGTTGGAAAATAGCGATCGAACGTTGGTACTGTTTGCCTTCTACCTTCAATTTTGCCGCCGCTAACGTGGCCAACAATTCGCTAGGATGGTGGGCATAATCATCGATAAAAGTAATGCCGTTTGCCTCTCCCTTGTGTTCAAAACGGCGTTTTGCCCCAGCAAAAGTAGCGATCGCATCGGCAATAACGGCAAATTCTAAACCGAGATAACGTCCGATGGCCACCACTGCCAAGGCATTACTAATATTATGTTGCCCGGGGATTTTCACTTCCATTTGTCCCAGATAACTGCCTTTTTCCCAGACGGAAGCTTTCATCATTCCCTGTTCATAGATAATCTCGCTGACGGTGTAATCGGCACCTTTTTCGGGATCGAGACTATAACTGATTGTCGGACGGAAATGCTCGGCGATCGTGTCACAATCTAAACAAGCGACTAAAATCTGGCACTGATTGGCGAATTCACGGAAAGTATCGATAACTTCGCTTAAATTCTGGTAATGATCGGGGTGATCTAGCTCAATATTAGTGATTACGCCGATTTTCGGGGCGTGCTTGGTTAGGGAACCATCGGACTCATCGGCCTCAGCCACCAAAAAACGACCTTGACCAAGACGAGCGTTACCTTCCCAAGCGTCCACCTCACCACCGACAATGATCGTGGGGTCTAATCCCGCTTCCAGGAGAACGTAACCGATTAGGCTGCTAGTGGTGGTTTTGCCGTGGGTGCCAGCGACGGCGATACTGTCGTAATCAGCGATTAAAGCCGCTAAAACGTCGCTACGGTGAAAAATTGGGTATCCTAAGTCTCTGGCCGCTTGATATTCCTTGTTATGGTCATTAATCGCCGTGGAGCAGATTACTTGCGGAACTGTTTGGCTACTGTTTTGAGGGCCCGGAGAATGAAATAAAGCTAAATTATTTGCCTCTTGACGGTGGAAAATGTGCGCTCCCGCTCCCTGTAGCCGTTGGGTAATATGGGTAGGACGTAAATCGGAGCCAGACACGGGTAAATTGCGTTTGGCTAAGATATAAGCGAGGGCTGACATCCCAATACCGCCAATACCGATAAAATGGAAAGGTTGGCCGTTAAAATTAACTTTTTTCACTGTTTTCACTCCTCAAACCCACGATTATATAAGTTTTAAACTCGATCGGTAGTAAAGTCAACCTCATGATAGGGGCATTTGGGCAGAATTCCAAAATGTTGCCCAGTCGCCTTGCAAAATCCTTGACGCAGAATTAAAATTTTTTCTCCCAATTCCTTTTTTTTTACTGAGCTTTCCCGAACGTCCGAACGTCCCGAAAATCGGTAAAACCCTACACCCTGCACCCCACGAAAAACTTTTTGCCGCAAACCCTAATTAGGGCAGCCATTCCAGTAAAATTCCCAGGGAGCTATCTTTACGAGCGCGGGAATTTTGGGCTTGAATATCGGCGGCTAAACGTAAATTAGAGGTAATCGCATAACCAAGGGAAAGAGTAGTTAATCCCACCTCGTTATCACCCCCCGGGGAGATAAAACTCTGACTGACGGTGATATCTGCTGCCCCCGTGCGAGAAAGGGCTAATTTGAGCTTTAATCCTAAGTTAAGCCCATCGGTGCTGTAATTTCCTGTTTGAATGTAACGATAGCCCACCATGGGAGCCAGATTGACATAATCACCCAAAGGGAGGAGATAGTATTGTAAATTTGCTCCTATTGCCGTCCTTTTGCCGTTAAAAGCCGTCTGATAATCGCCACTTAGGGTTAAACTGGTTTGACTGAAAAACACATCTTCTACCCCCAAAATCACGCCACTGGAATTATCCCTAGAAGGAAACTCTGTATATCCTAAACGGATACGAGTGCGAAAACTAGGATCGCGGCGAATATCTTCGGCGATATCGGGTATTTTTTCTAACCAACGCTCTAAAACCGGGCTTTCTTGCCGAATTTTCGGATCTAAGTCTAAATCCGTTTCTGCCCACACAGCACCACTCGCCCCCCATAATAAACCAAGAGCGATCGCATTTACAGAACAGCAAGAGAGCTTAAACATGATCTGCATTATACCCAAGAAGGCAGGAGGCAGTAGGCAAGAGGCAAGAGAAAGAATCTGGCAATAAAGCCTTTAGCTTAACAAATTACTGGTTACTGTTTACTGATCACTGAAAAGCCAGCACTCCCCCAAAGGTTACAATAAAAATAAAGATTCAGATTCCCCGTTATTCTTGAGAGGACGGGGGGCAGTAGGAGCAGCAATAGTGGTTAGAATATTAAAACTTTCGCAATTAAGTGATGCGGAACGGGCAAAACTTCAGAAAAGAGCCGAGTTAGATATTGATAACGCCCTCAAAGTCGCTCAAACGGTGATAGAAACCATCCGCGAGCGGGGGGATGCCGGCGTTGTGGACTATGTGCGGCGTTTTGACTACGAGGGTGCGACGGTAGAAAATATCAAAGTCAACGAGGCAGAATTTGAGCAGGCTTTTCAGTTAATTGAACCAGAAGTAAAAACTGCCATTGAACAGGCTTTCCGGAATATTCAAGAGGTACATCGTCGCCAAATGCCGGAAGAAACACAACTGGCAGAAATTGAACCAGGTGTCTTTGCTGGCGAAAAAATCTCTCCTATCCCCAATGTGGGTTTATACGTTCCCCGGGGCCGCGGTGCTTTTCCTTCGATGATGTTAATGTTAGCCATACCGGCAATGGTGGCAGGAGTGGAAAGAGTTGTCGTTTGCACTCCCCCCGATAAACAGGGCAACGTGGAGCCGGTTTCTCTGGTGGCGGCACGCATGGCTGGAGTCAGAGAAATTTATAAGTTAGGAGGCGTACAAGCGATCGCTGCTTTAGCTTTGGGAACAAAAAATATCAAAAGGGTTGACAAAATTACAGGTCCGTGCAGCGTCTATGGGGCGGCGGCCAAACGGTTACTGTTCGGCACTGTGGATGTGGGTTTACCAGCAGGTCCAAGTGAGTCGATAGTTTTGGCCGATGAGTCCACCGATGCCCGTTTAGCGGCCTTGGATTTATTAATTGAAGCGGAACACGGGGCGGATTCGGCGGCTTTATTAGTCACCCACAGTGAACAGGTGGCGATCGCTGCTAGTGAATACGCTCAGGAATACCTGCAAAAACTCCCAGATTGGCGACGGGAATTTTGTGAGGCGGGTTTAGCCGCCTATGGGGGCATAATTTTAACCGATAGTTTGCAGCAATCCCTCGATTTCGTCAATGAGTACGCCCCGGAACATCTGGAGGTTTTAGTTAGTAATCCTTTTGCCATTCTGGGCAAGATTAAAAATGCTGGCGAAATTCTCCTGGGAAATCATACTCCTTCCTCTATGGCTACCTACGCCATCGGGGTAAATGCTGTGCTGCCGACGGGAAGTTTTGCCCGTTCCTATTCCGCGGTTTCAGTTTATGATTTTCTCAAGCGCTCCACTTTGGCTTATGTCACCCCTGAAGGCTTTGAAAAGTTAAAAGAAACCACGAAAACTTTAGCCGAGTACGAAGGTTTTCCCGCCCATAAATTAGCAATTCAACACAGGGAAATTTTACTCTAAATAGGGGGAATAGGAAACAGGGAATAACTCAGATTTATTATCCTGTCTCCTATCTGCTACTATGATAAGAGCAGAGAATCAGGCAAGCATTTTATGAAAAAAGTAATTGTTATTTTAATTCTGTCTTTTCTGAGCGAACAAATATCAATAAAATCACCAATTTCTGGCAATCAAACCCTCAATAATTTAGCCGTAGCTAACAACAATAATCGTCCCACTCCCCAGAAAAAACCTAGTCCTTCTCCACAATTCCGCGCTCGATGGTAGAACTCACTGTTCCCAGATGACCTCCTGTGCAGAAGCGACTTTTTTCTTGAGAAATTGCCCCAATGTCAAAAATGGATGGAGATGGTGATGGAGTTCCCTGTGAAAGTCAATTCTGTGGAAAAAAATCCTCAGAAAAATGTTTAAAAAGTTTTCCAGATAACTAATTTTGTTTTCTCACCCCAATTCTCTCATTTAAAGAATTGGGGTAAAAACAATTAAGAAGCAGTAATCACGGGAGAATTAAGATATTGATAATTCCAGTCCGATTGTTGCCAAACGCGACCATCAAGGGCAATTTGTTCGATTAAACTAGCTAATCGTAAAGCTTTTAAAGCTTGTTCCCCACCGACAGAAGGTTGGTCCCCACCGCGCACACAATGAACAAAATGTTCTAATTCCGCGTGTAGGGGTTCAATATTGCTAGTATAAACCTTTTCAATTAAACCATCTTGACGGTAGAGAACTTGACCGTAATCGGTGCTATAGTTAGCGGTGGTTTGCCGGTGAATGAGAATTTCATTATTGAGAAAATCCGCTTCCGTGAGAGAATTTTTACAGTGGGCCGCTAAACGGCGAATCTTGCGATGAGTCACCTTACTAGCGGTTAAATTAGCCACCACTCCATTACTAAAACCAAGGGTTGCAGTGACATAATCGAGATAACCGGAATCAGTGGCAGCGCGACTACCACTAGCGGTTAATTTCACCACGGGAGCGGCGACTAATTCTAAAATTAAATCTATATCGTGGATCATTAAATCTAACACCACCGACACATCATTAGCGCGCTGGGAATAGGGACTCATGCGATGGGATTCAATCGCTAAAATCTCCTCGGTTTTCAAGACCTTCGATAACTCTTGGAAAGCGGGATTAAAACGCTCGATATGACCCACTTGCAGAATACAATCGTGATCGGCTGCCGCATTGACTAAAGATTCCGCTTCACTAATACTAGCGGCGATCGGTTTCTCGATCAAGGTATGTACTCCCGCTTGCAGACAGTCCATCCCGACTCGATGGTGTAACCGCGTGGGGACAGCGAGACAAACCGCATCTACCCTAGGTAAGAGATCTAAATAATTTTCAAAAAAACGGACTCGGTATTTACTGGCAGTTTCCAGACCCTTTTCGACGTTGACATCGGCCACCCCGACGAATTCCACGTCTTTTAATAAACTCAGGATGCGACTATGGTGTTGTCCCATGTTACCGACCCCGATAACCCCGACTTTAATCGGTTTGAGTTGATTTCTGTTACCCGGAAAGTTTGCTGGTTGATTGGACATGAATTTTAGACTCCTGTGTTCACACTCCCCACACCACTTGATTAAATTAATCAAGCTGATTTTGTCGATTAATTACCAAGATGGTATCATGGTTATCCAGATTCTGACACGATGTCGGTGTCAATGGGAGTTCTGAGAAGATTTTCTGATTTCATCTGGCGGTTTTCACTCCTAAATGCTTATCAAAAAATCATCCCTGAGTAGCGAGGACTACATTCAGCTAAATTTTAACTATGGACAATTCAACGGATTTTAACTCCTTACGGGGATTAAGTGTTTTTTTGCTAGGAATGATGGGATCTGGCAAATCCACCCTGGGAGAGTTGCTTTCCCGACGGTTACAATATCGTTTTTTTGATACAGATATATTAATAGAAAGGGTCGCGGGAAAGAAAATCAGGGAAATTTTTGCCGACGAGGGAGAAGCGACTTTTCGGGAGTTGGAAACCCAAGTTTTGGTCGAATTATCCTCTCTGACTAAAACTGTGATTGCCACTGGGGGAGGGATGGTTTTAAAACCGATGAATTGGAGTTATCTTCGTCACGGTTTAATGATTTGGTTAGATGTTCCCCTAGAAGTCTTGGTTAAACGTTTAAAACAAGATACCTCTCGTCCCTTGCTTCAGTCCACTGATTTAGAAAGTAAACTGGAATTATTATTAGAACAAAGACGAGGAATTTATGCAGAAGCAGATCTTCGGATTGTTGTTTCTGACCTAGATACACCTGCTCATATCGTTGAGAAAATTTTAACAGCAATACCGACGGTGATTAAAGATTTTCATCCAGAAAGAGATAATAACTAATGACAGCAGCTTCAATTTTTGATTTACCTGAACTAATTCCCGACCGAGAAATTCTGGAAATTTTAGCTCAAAGTCAAGCTATTCGTCTAGAAAGAATTATTTCCACCGGTCAAACCACTCCCCAGGGTCAATGGTACGATCAATCTGAGTTTGAATGGGTGATTTTATTACAGGGATTCGCTGAGATTAGTTATGAAGATGGCAGCCAAGTTAATCTGCAAGCGGGGGATTATCTCCTAATTCCTCCTCACCAAAAACATCGCGTCGAATTTACTAGCAATAATCCCCCCTGTATTTGGTTAGCTATCCATTATCGCTAGTAAGTAGGTAGGTGTTAAAAGTTGTCAGACACCCCCTTATCAAGGTAGGGTTGATTCATGAATCAACCCTACTATGAATCAACCCTAGGATTAAGGAGAGATCGAAGCTAAAATCCATTTTTAATTTAATTATAACCAGCTACTTAAACTATCGTTTCTAACTATTGCCAGCGATCGAATAAATCGGTTAAAACTAGATTAGAAAACAAAAAACCTTCGGGGTCACTTAATCTTACCCTGGTATCCCCCTCAATTATTACTAGATTACGCTGTTTATGCGGCTCTAAGACCTCTAAAATTGCTTTTTTGATTTCCGAACCAAAATTAGCTTCAATCGCAGGTAAACTCACACCTTCTGCTAACCTTAACCCTAGCATTAAGGTTTCGAGAAGATCATCGATAAAACTATTTTTCTCCACGTCAATTGGGCAGCCTTCTTTTACCCAAGCGAAATAGTCACGACTTTTGCGCGGACGGGTAAAACGTTGTTGATGAAGATAACTAGCAGCCCCCATACCAAAACCGTAATAGGGACGATTTTCCCAGTAAACTCGATTATGTCGGCATTGATAACCCGGTTTGGCATAGTTAGAAATCTCGTAATGTTGATAACCGGCTAAAGCTAGTTTTTCACCGGCTAAAACATACATTTTCGCCGTAGTTTCATCATCGGGTAAGGGTTTTTTTCCCGGTTGATACTGTTTGCCGAAAGGAGTAACCGCTTCTAAGACCAAATCGTAACAGGAAAGATGGGCCGGTTGCAGTTCGATCGCTTTTTCTAGGGAATTTTCCCAATCTGTCAGGGTTTGTTGTGGCAATCCTGAAATCAAATCCAAACTATAGTTAACTATTCCCAAACCCTGAATTAATTCCACTGCCTGATAGATATCCTTAACAGTATGCGATCGACCAGAAACCTGTAATAATGGTTCTTGAAAAGCCTGTACTCCTAAACTAACCCGATTGACTCCCGCGCTAAGATAACCCTGTAATTGTTCTAAACTAAAGGTAGCCGGATCGATCTCCATAGAAATCTCTATATCGGCCGCAAAATCAAACTTTTTGGCTAAAGTATCCAGAATTGATCCTAATAATTCCACCGGTAACAGGGAAGGAGTCCCCCCCCCAAAAAAAATTGTTTCTAGGGGTTTCCCCGTCCCCTGACTAAGACTAATTTCTTCTTGTAATATTTCCACATACTCCACCACAGGGGGAAAAGTCGCCGGATTGGTGCGATTACCAAGGACAAAAATCGGGAAATCACAGTAAAAACAGCGCCGACGACAAAAGGGAATATGAATATAAACCGAGGTTATGGGGTGAAAATAGGGCATTACAGCAGTTATCAGTGAACAGTAATCAGTAATCAGTGAACTCATACAGCCTTTCTCGTTAAGGTGAAGCACAGACTAACCCTTGCTAATCAAGTATTTTAGAGGCAAGAACGAACCTCATCTATCTGAGAAACCCTGTAACTCGTATCTGATAAGTGATAACTGATTCAAGGCTGACGGCTATAATTTCGTTTATCTTCGTTAAGATGTATTATGGCTGGGGAGAACATCTCCTAGAATGAAAGCAACTTTCCCGACACAAATTAGGAGAGGCCTACGGATATAATGTAAAAGTATCCATACTCATTATTTTCTACCGTCATTCCCCTCTATCCCCTCTGGTATTATCCCCATGCTTGATGCTGTCATAATTTTACTATTCGTCTTCGCTATTGCCAGTATTGGTTATAGTGGTGTGGACTTGCTGCCGGTTACTGTCCAATCGCAAATCAGCAATATTGAAGCTTTACGCTGGTTATCGGCGGGTTTTGCCTCAATTATTGGTTTAGCTCTTGGTTTAGTTGCCCAAACTACCTATCGTCGTCTAGAAACCCAAGTAAGACAAACTCCGATCGAAGTTATTTTAACCCGTTCGGTCGGTCTAGTTATCGGTTTGTTAATTGCGAATCTGATCCTAGCTCCGATTTTCTTCCTACCGATTCCCAGAGAATTCTCGTTTGTTAAGCCGATAATCGCCATTTTAGGCAGTATTATGTTTTCCTATCTGGGGGTTAGTTTAGCTGATACCCACGGTCGCACTTTTCTGCGTCTGATTAACCCCAATAGTATGGAATCAATTTTAGTGGCAGAAGGAACCCTGCAAGCGGCCGCCACCAAAGTTGTGGACACCAGTTGTATTATCGATGGTCGTATCGAACAATTGTTAGACACGGGATTTATCGAGGGACAGATACTCATTCCCCAATTTATCCTTCAGGAATTGCAACAGTTAGCGGATGGCAGTAACGACCAAAAACGAGTCAGAGGAAGACGCGGATTAGACATCTTAAACCGGATGCAGCAAGAATTCCCCGATCGCATTATCATTCATCCCGCCGATTATGAAGATATTAGCACCGTAGATGCTAAATTAGTCCATCTTGCCCAAGAAATTAACGCCACCTTGCTCACGAACGATTATAATCTCAGTAAAGTGGCCAATCTGCAAAAAGTCACCATCTTGAATGTCAACGATCTCGCCCAAGCAGTACGCCCGATCTACTTACCCGGGGATACTTTGGATCTGAAAATTCTCAAAGCAGGAAAAGAACCCACCCAAGGCATCGGTTATCTAGAAGATGGCACGATGGTAGTGGTAGAAGAAGGAAAAGATTATCTAGGGGGAGAATTGCGGGTAGTGGTGACATCTGCACTGCAAACCTCGGCCGGCCGGATGATTTTTGCTAAACCCCAAAATTCCCTAATTGCCTAAAGGGAATAAAACCGAAAAAATCCTCAAATACAAGGCCGGAGGGGATTGTATTTGAGGTATTTTATTTTCTAAGGGAAGTTAAGTCACTAACCGAACTATCTAGCCAATTGATATCTAATTAGGCCGGTTTATTGATTACAGCCATGGACTGACGAGCAAAACCGAAATAACCATCCCAGAATTGTTTCTGACTATCGAGGGCAACTTTGGTGGCGGTTTCTTGGGCGGTTAGGTAGGATTTCACCCATTCTTGTTGATATTCAAGGGATTTAACCAAAGTTTCCGGAAACTCAAACACTGGTGTAGTCGTGGGAAGACCATTACCCCAAGCGGACAGAAGCATTTTCTGCCATTCGGCTAGGTATTTTTGGTATTCTTCAAGATAATTGGTGTTCATAGAAGTCAAACCGCTAACTAGCCCATCTGGAAGGAGATGGTGAGAAAGTGGGGCGGTGTTGCCACCTTCTCGAAAGCAAAAACCGTGACGAGATAAAATATAATATTCCATCCCTTTCTTATATTATAACCTGAGTTTGTGATCGGCCCAAATCTTCATGCGATCGCCCTAGGCTGGCCCTATTTTTTGGTGACTCGGAACTAACGCTAAAATAATCCTACTCTAGCCATTTTCTCCCAACTATGATCGATCGCCCTATTCATGTAATTGGTGGAGGATTAGCGGGGACTGAGGCGGCGTGGCAGATAGCCCAAGCAGGTATTCCCGTGATCCTGCACGAAATGCGCCCAATTCGCTCTAGTCCCGCCCACCATAGCCAATTTTTAGCCGAATTAGTCTGTAGTAACTCCTTTGGTGCCATGGCAGTGGATCGCGCCACCGGGTTACTCCATGAAGAATTACGACGCTTAAATTCTCTAGTTATTGCTCAGGCCGATCAGCACAGTGTCCCCGCAGGAGGGGCTTTAGCGGTTGATCGGGGGGTCTTTAGTCGAAATTTGACGGAAATCTTGGCTAACCACCCTCTAGTCACCTTAAAACGTCAGGAGATCACGGAAATTCCCCGGGATGGTATCGTCGTTTTAACCACTGGACCCTTAACCAGTGCTGCCTTGGCCGCAGATCTGCAAAATTTTGCCGGTCTGGACTATCTGAGCTTTTTTGATGCCGCTAGTCCGATTATTCTAGGGGAATCTATTGATCGATCGATCGCTTTTCTGGCCTCCCGTTACGATAAAGGTGAGGCCGCCTATCTCAATTGTCCCATGGATCGGGAACAATACCTGCACTTCTGGCAAGAGTTAAAACAGGCAGAACAAGCAGAATTAAAGGATTTTGAGCGAGAAAATGCCAAATTTTTCGAGGCTTGTCTGCCAATCGAAGAATTAGCCAGTCGGGGAGAGGATACCATGCGTTTTGGTCCTCTGAAACCGGTGGGATTAGCGGATCCCAGATGTCCGGATCAACGTCCCTACGCAGTTATACAGTTGCGAATGGAAGATAAAGCGGGGCAATTGTGGAATATGGTGGGATTTCAAACTAATTTAAAATGGGGTGAACAAACACGGGTTTTCCGTCTGATTCCGGGGTTAGAAAAGGCCGAATTTGTCCGCATGGGGGTGATGCACAAAAACACCTTTATCAATTCTCCCCAGTTATTATCCTCCAGTCTCCAGTTTAAATCGCGACCGACGCTGTTAGCGGCAGGACAGTTAATCGGCACGGAAGGCTATACGGCTGCGGCTGCTGGGGGATGGTTAGCGGGAACTAATGCCGCTCGTTTAGCTTTAGGATTAGAAACGGTGACATTGCCAACCACAACGATGATGGGGTCATTATTTGAGTTTATCAGCAGTGCCGAACCGAAACATTTTCAACCGATGCCGCCAAATTTTGGCATTTTGCCGAATTTTACCAGAAAAATCCGCAATAAACGGGAACGTTACGGTCAATATGCCGAGCGCTCTTTGCAGGATTTAGAAGCATGGTTGAATCAGCTAAAAACTCCCTGTCTCGTCTAACTGTCAATCGCTAAATCGATCGCCCATAATAGAGAAGGAACCTATTTCTTTCTCTATCGCTATGCCAAACCCCGATTTTTTCCCTCCCCAATCCTACAGTCAAGAGGATGTGCAGGAAATTCTCTATTTGGCTATCTCCCGTCAAGGGGATAAGGGAGAAATTACCCGCCAACAGTTGTTAGAAATTGCTGACGATTTGGCTATTGAAGTTAAAGACTTAGAAGCGGCGGAAAAGGACTGGCAAGAGTCAAAAATGCTCAGTTATAAGCGGCAAGAATTCGATCGCTTTCGTCGCGAGGAGCTAAAAAATAAAACCGTTCGCTATCTGATTATCAATAGTTTTTTTATTATCATTAATTTAATTAGTGCTGGAACAATTTCTTGGGCAATTTATATCTTTTTGCTGATGGGTTTACCCCTTTCCCTTTCTGCTTGGAAAACTTTTCAAAATCAAGGAATTGCCTACGAAGAGGCATTTAAACGCTGGAAAATTAAGGAGGAAATGAAAGAGTCTTTTACCAATCTTTGGACACAAGTTAAAAAGTTTTTACAGTTTTAATAGTGTTGAAAAAGGAAGATTTTTAAGGGGAAAACTCTCTTCTAAAATCGGGCGTTACTTTCGATTTTTTCCCTCAATCCAAGCTTTTGGGGGGTTCTACCCCCCAAACCCCCCGTTGGGGGCGTGGCGCCGCCCCCAAACCCCCCGCGCATTAGTTTTTCGGTGGGATGCTTACACGCGATTGTTCATATATTTGTACCAGTTTAAGAGTCACTGATAATTGCTGATTATCGGTGTTTCTGCAAAATCGAGATGCAGCCTTTTCGTTAACCACAAAGGACACAAAGTTGAGCTTTGCACTACTACTTAACCTCAGTTCGGGTTAAGGCTATTTTCTTACTCATTCCACAAAAGAATAGGGTTTACAGCGAACGAGAAAATTAGGATTTTAGCTTATCCCGAACTCAGGTTACTTACTGTCATCAAAAATATCTAACTGCTGCAGAGAGGGGGAATTATCCGACTTAACTGGTTTAATTTTCTTAATTCCTTGACGCAAACCGATCGCAATTTTACTATGTTTTTCGATTTGACCCATCACCTGCATGGCACGATCGATCACAGAAGCTGGTAAACCGGCTAATCTCCCCGCTTCGATACCATAGGATTTATCCGCGCCTCCCGGTCGTACCTGGTGCAAAAATACTATCTCATGGGGTAATTCTTTGACTGTTACCTGATAATTGGCCACATTCTCTAAAATTGAGGCTAATTCATTCAGTTCGTGGTAGTGAGTGGCGAAAATCGTCCGCGATTGCAGTACCGTGGCTAAATACTCCGCTACAGACCAAGCTATGGATAAACCGTCAAAAGTGGCTGTCCCCCGGCCAATTTCGTCTAGTAATACTAATGATCTGTCCGTGGCGTGATTGAGAATATTGGCAGTTTCGTTCATTTCCACCATAAAGGTGGATTGGCCGGTAGCGAGGTCATCCACAGCCCCCACCCGGGTGAAAATGCGATCGCAGATGGAGATTTTGGCCGACTTTGCCGGGACAAAACTGCCGGTTTGGGCCAACAATTGAATTAATCCCACCTGTCGCAGATAACAACTTTTGCCACTAGCATTGGGACCGGTGAGAATAATCAAGTCGGGGTATTCTAAACCTTCCTGATTGCCCAAATTAATCGAATTCGGCACAAAAAAGCCGGCCCCCAGGGATTGTTCCACCACGGGATGACGACCATCTTTAATATCGATAAGACGACCATCGGCGATTTCTGGGCGACAATATCCCTGATAAACGGCAATTTCTGCCAATGCTGCCAACACATCCAAAGCGGCGACTTTTGTGGCCACTTCCCGAATTTCTGGGGAAAATTCGGCCACTTGACGGCGTAAATCGCTAAAAATCTCGTATTCTAACTTATTTAATTCATCTACTGCCGTCAGAATTATATTTTCTTTCTCCTTTAACTCGGTGGTGATATAACGTTCCTCATTGACTAAAGTTTGCTTACGCACATAATCTTTTGGGGCGAAATCAGCTTTACTGCGGGGTAAACTGATATAATAACCGAAAGTTTTGTTATAACTAACCTTAAGATTACTAATACCCGTTCTTTCTTTCTCTGTCGTCTCCAGATTCTTAAACCAATCGATTACTTCCTGATAGTCGCGCCGCAGGGCATCCAATTGGGCATCAATTCCCTCACGAATCACCCCCCCTTCCTTCAGATGCAGCGGAGGAGATTCCACCAGATGCGCTATCACCTGCTGGCCTAATTTTTCCAAATCGGCGGGAATTTGCTGTAAAGCTTTCAAATAGGGCGAATTTCCCGAAGCAACCAAAGCCGCTAAATCGGCTAATTTGACTAAAGATGCCGCTAGGGAAAGTAAATCGCGGGCGTTAGCGGTTCCTGCACCTACACGACCGCTTAAACGTTCTATATCGTAGATTTCCCCTAATTTTTGCCTAATATCTTGGCGCAGGGCGGGATTATCCTTTAACTCTTGGATAGTATCCTGACGGGCGCGAATACCGCGAGAATCTAAGAGAGGTTGCAGTAACCAACGACGTAAAGCGCGACTACCCATGGCTGTACAAGTGCGATCAATCGCCCATAATAGAGAACCATAGAAGCTACCATCGCGCACCGTTTGGGTAATTTCAAGGTTACGACGGGTTTGCCCATCTAAAATCAAAAATTCGGAGATAGAGTAGGTTTTTAAGGGTTGTAGGGGGACTTGATTGGCTTTTTGGGTATCTTCAATGTATTCTAATAGGCCTCCGGCTGCGCGAATAGCGAGGGGTAAATGTTCGCAGCCCATCCCCTCTAGGGAACGCATTTTATAGGTGATTAGGAGACGATTTTTCGCTTCTGTGAGAGTAAAGATATTTTGGGGACGGAGAGAATAACAAAAACTATCGGGTAAACAGGGGGGGAGATGGTCGGATTTTTCCCCAGGACGCAAAATACGGTTTAAATCGGGGGCATTGATGGGAAAAAGGATTTCCGAGGGCTGTAAACGGCTTAATTCTAGGCTTAAAGCCGTTAAATCACTGGCTTGGGTGGTGTAGAATTCTCCGGTGGAGATATCTGAATATGCTAATCCCCAATTTTCTCCGGTAATCACCACTGCGGCCAGAAAATTATTCTTTTTTGCGTTTAACATTCCCTCATCGGTGAGGGTTCCGGGGGTGAGCAGTTTGGTGATAGCGCGTTCTACGAGCCGTTTTTCGGCGGCTGCTTCCGTTGAATCCTCTACCTGGTCACAAATCGCCACCGCATAGCCTTTTTCCACCAATAAACGACTATAGCGCTCTAGGGCGTGGTGGGGAACCCCGGTCATGGCGACTCTCCCAATCCCTTTACCTCCCTCTTTGCTGGTGAGAACTAATTCCAATTCTCTGGAGATAATCACCGCATCCTGAAAGAAACACTCGAAAAAATCGCCCACACGATAGAGTAAAAGGGCATTGGGATAGGTTTCTTTTACCTCCACATAATGCTGGTACATGGGGGTGAGTTTATCGCGATCAAGTCCGCGATAATCACGATGGGGAGCTTTATTGGTAGCCAGTGGTTCTAGGGGAAAATCCGAGGGGAGAGTCATGGGTGAAAGAAAGCTGGACAATTCTTTATTCAATTTACCGCTCTTGAGAACCTACGATCAAAGAATCCCAATAGCCTAGGCTGCTGGTTCCCGTTATCCAACCCAGAATTAACATCTGAGCTATCTGGGTGGATTTGATATCATACTAAATCCAGTTATTAAAAACTGATTATGTATTCCCCCTTTTGCCTCTTGCCTCTTGCCTTTTGCCTGTCCTTATAAGTAGCCTATGCTCAACGGATTTATTATCATTCCCTGTCTGAGAATTATATTTTTGTTAATAACAGTTATTTTTAAGGGGCGGGCTGCATTCTTTTAGTATAGACTTCGGCAGGATTAATTGAGGTGGTTATATCTTCTAAATCAAATTTTCGCAGGGTTTTATCTTTGGTATTAACCTGATAAACCAAACGATTAGTGATATCTAATCCAGTTAACCAATTACTGTGGGAATGATAGGCTCCCGTGTCGATATCTAACCAACCGGCACCGGCGACTAATTGCCCCGGATTTACCCCCGGAAAAGTAAAAGTAATCGTGTGGCCAGTGATAATTAATTTATCACTAAAAAAAGGTTCCGGCATACTGTGGAATTCATCGCGGATCCAACAAAAATGAGCAGCATCTTGTTCTTCGAGGGGTAAATGGGGATGAACCCCGGCATGAACCAGCCAAATATCGCCTAAATCGAGGTAAAGAGGCAAGGTTTTCAGCCAATCGATGTGATCTTGCGGTATTTTGTGGTTATAGCTAAAAAGAGTAGTATTACCGCCATTATAAAGCCAACCTGGCAACATTTCCCCCATCATTCTTTGGCTGCCCAACACCTCTAGCAGCATCTGTTCATGATTGCCTAATAGACAACGATAGCGGTGTTGACGAACAAATTCAACCACTTGGGCACTATTGGGACCACGATCAATTAAATCGCCCAAGAAATAAACTGGTTCCTTTTCTTGAGGCGCGATTGCTTCCATTAGCTGCAAAAGAGCATCGTATTGACCGTGAACGTCACCGATGATGATTCGACGGGAGGACATGATAGTAGAAATTGGGTATCTGTGTTATTGTCCCTCGATCGGGACTAATTCTAATATGCCCAGTTGAGACTTAGAAATTAACATTGATTCAAGAAAGCCGTCAGACATCAGGAGTCAGGAGACAGCCTTGAATCAGTTATCAGTTAAGCTAAGACGCATTTAAAACGCTTATTATTAAGATTAGCCGAATCTCCCCCAATCCTTTTACTGTTGGCTTTTGCAAGAGTGCCTCTTGCCTCGTCTCAACAAGCAATTTAAATACTTAACAGCTGATCAAATGTGAGTTTTCAGTTCACTGATGAAAAACCTCCAATCCGTCCAAATGTTAAGTTAAGTATCGAAGATCGGCATCTTCATCACCCAGTAGTAATATAATCACTGAGTTATCAACTTTGATCCTTGAGTATGACTGCATTCACCACAACCCCCACCCTTGCCAATTTACCCGCCAGTGACAGCCGTAGCCGCGTCAGTGAATTTATGAAATCCCTACAGGATGAAATTTGTCAGGGATTAGAAGAAGTGGATGGACAAGCAAAATTTATCGAAGATAGTTGGCAACGGCCCGAAGGTGGCGGCGGACGTTCGCGAGTTTTGCGGGAAGGGGCAATTTTTGAACAAGCAGGGGTGAATTTTTCGGAAGTTTGGGGGAAAGAATTACCTCCTAGCATTGCCAAACAACGGCCCGAGGCTGCCGGTCATCAATTTTATGCCACGGGAACCTCGATGGTCTTGCATCCTCACAATCCTTATATTCCCACGGTTCACCTCAATTATCGCTATTTTGAAGCCGGTCCAGTTTGGTGGTTTGGCGGCGGTGCCGATTTAACTCCCTACTATGCTTTTGAAGAAGATGCTAGTCATTTTCATCGCACTTTTAAACAGGTTTGCGACCAACATCATCCTGAATATTATCCCGTTTTTAAACGCTGGTGTGATGAATATTTTTATCTCAATCATCGTCAGGAAGCCAGAGGCATCGGCGGGATTTTCTTTGATTACCAAGACGGTTTAGACCCTCTCTATCGGGGTCCTTTTGCCGAAAGTGATGCCGCTATCTATTCAGAAAAATTATCTCCCCAACAACCCCGCAACTGGGAAGAAATTTTTAGTTTTATTAATGACTGTGGCCGAGCTTTTCTACCCGCTTACGTTCCCATTGTCCAGAAACGCCACTCGACGGAATACGGTGACAGAGAACGTCAGTTTCAACTCTATCGTCGCGGTCGTTATGTAGAATTTAATTTAGTTTATGATCGTGGCACAATTTTTGGGCTGCAAACTAACGGTCGTACCGAGTCGATTTTGATGTCTTTACCTCCTTTAGTCCGTTGGGAATACTGTTATCAACCTGCACCCAATACCCCAGAAGCAAAACTCTATGATGTCTTCCTAAAACCCCAAGATTGGGTTAATTGGCAAGGTTAAATCAGTTATCAGTTATCAGTTATCAGTTATCAGTTATCAGTTATCAGTTTACTGTTCACTGAAAATACTTCCCACATCATTGTCAAGTAAATAAATCTAAAAATTTTGGCTAATTTTTGGACACCTCTCCATACTCGTCTGGAAACCACAGTCAAAAAGGGACAATTACTACCTAAAAATGCGTCTCTGTTAGTGGCATTGTCGGCAGGCCAGGATTCTCTCTGTTTAGGTCAATTATTGCTGGATTTGCGCTCTCGTTGGGGTTGGCAACTAGCGATCGCTCATTGTGATCACCGTTGGTCCCAGGACCGAGGATTAGTGGATCATGTGCGTAAAATCGCCGAAATTTGGCAATTACCCGTTTATATTGCCACCGCACCCCCCATGGCGGAAACGGAAGCCAAGGCCCGACAATGGCGTTATCAAGCTTTACAAACAATCGCCCAAGAACAGGGTTTTAATTATCTTCTCACGGCACACACGAGGAGCGATCGAGCGGAAACTTTTCTTTATAATCTCATGCGCGGGGCGGGTAGTGATGGACTTTCTGCCTTAACTTGGTTGACAAGTTTAACCCCAGATATTTTTTTAGTCCGTCCCCTCTTAAATGTCACTCGCGAGGAAACTTTCGCTTTTTGTCAAAGTCGAGAATTACCGATCTGGTACGATCTAGCTAATGAAAATTTACGCTATGCTCGCAATCGCATCCGTCGGGAATTATTACCCTACCTGCAAACTAATTTAAATCCCCAAATTGAAAAACATCTCGCCCAAACTGCCGAAATTTTGGAGGCAGAAAGCGATTATTTAGATAGTATTGCCCGGGATATTTTTCGTCAGGTTATCGATCTAGATCAACAAAGACTCGATCGCTCCCCTTTACAAATTCTACCTCTAGCGATACAAAGACGAGTGATTCGTTTATTTTTAGCTCAATATTTACCCTCATCCCCTAATTTCGCCGAAGTTGAGTCAGTGGTTAATCTCATTACTGGTGTTAATCGCGATGCCACTTCTTCCTTAACCGGCAAAATTCAGGTAGAAGTACAACAAAATTGGCTATATATCAGTTATCAGTGATCAGTTATCAGTGATCAGATTACAGTTTTAAGTGGACAGTGTTAGGGGAAAACTTCGCTACTTTCTTTTCACTGATTACTGTTCACTGAAAAAAACCCATCTCCCCATTCTAGTTATCTGTAGCTAACTTTTACAGCAATTAGTTTAAAGATAAACTAAAATAGTAATACAATTAAACTAAAAATAAAATTGGCGGAGCATAATGAGCGAAACTAAAGTAATTAATCGAGAAAATTTACTGGTAAATCTCCGGCAACAACTGCGAGCCGGACAACAGGAATTAGCCGATTGGCAAGGGGGAAAAATGGCCATTTCTGCGGTGCCGGGAGCGGGAAAATCCCACAGTTTGGCCGTAGCTGCCGCCATGGTTATTGCTCGTGAGCAACTTCATGCTAAAAAACAGTTAATTATTGTCACCTACACGCGCTCGGCTGCCGCTAGTATTAAAGCTAAAATTAAACAACGCTTGCAAGATTTACAACTTTCGGCCCAAGGTTTCAGCGTCCAAACTCTGCACGGACTGGCTCTACAATTGGCCCGTCGTTACCCGGAATTATCGGGATTAGACCTCGAATCTTCTACCTTAGTTATTCCGACTCCTAGCCACAGAATTATTAGAAACTCGGTGGAAAAATGGCTAATTGCCGACCCAATTCGTTATCAAAAGTTATTAGAAGGAGTGGAATTTGATGGGGAAGAAACAGAAAGATTACGCCGTCAATCGGTGCTGAGAACCGAAATTTTACCTAGTCTTGCCTATACGGCCATTCATGAGCTAAAAAGTTCGGGATTATCACCGCAGCAAGTCTGGGAATTAAGCCACTATACCGAAGATAATTATCAAATTCTCGCTATTGCTAGTGGTTTGTACCAACAGTATGAAATCCTGATGCGTCAGAAAAACTATATAGATTATGATGACATGATTTTAGGAGCCTTGCGAGTATTAGAGGAAGAAAAAATTCGCCGACAATGGCAAAAATCTGTCTTTGGAGTCTTTGAAGATGAGGCACAGGATTCTAGTCCTCTCCAAGAAAAACTAATTACTATTTTAGCAAAAAATAATGACGGGGAAATACCTAATTTAATTCGCGTCGGCGATCCCAATCAAGCCATTAATTCTACCTTTACCCCCGCCGATCCTGTTTACTTTAATTGGTTTTGTGAAAGTTGTCAAAACGAAGGCAATTTATCCACTATGAACCAAGCAGGTCGCAGCAATACTAAAATTATCGAAGCTGCTAATTTAGTGTTACAATGGGTCGATCGAGATTGGAAACAGGGAAAAGATAATCATAAAGTTACCGAGGCTCCTTTTCGAGTTCAAGCGATTCTTCCCGTCAGCGCCGAAGATCCCCAACCTAATCCAGTCAAGGAGGGAAAAGGATTAGAAATTTATCAACCCGATGACATTTATCAAACAGTAGAATTAATTGAAAAACGTCTAGTTAAATTACTCCAAGAAAATCCTCAACATAATGCCGCTATCCTCGTTAGAGAAAATCGACAAGGACACTTTTTTGCTCAAAAATTCGCCCATTTTTATAAAAGTTATCAAATCAGAATTTTTGAAGCTAATGAGATCGATCGCTTTTCCCAAATTCCCGCCGAAATGCTGAAACTATTGGCTTTTGTCGAACGTCCCCACTCTCCCGATTATCTGAAAGCGGCCTTAGAAGTGCTACAATTGAGGGGTTTAATTACTGCCCAAGACTTAAATCCTTTAGTTACCTATCCCGAACAATTTCTTTATCCCACTCCCCTCGATCCTGAACTGAAATCTAACGAAAAAATCGCCCGTCGTTATTGCTGCAGTTTACTAAAAGCTAGATTAGAATTACCCCATTATCAACTCCTGTCTTTTTTCGCTATGACTCTCCAATATTCGGGGTCAGAATTAGCCACATTGCAAAAATTAACCGCCCGTATTTATCAGGAAACTGCTGGTAATAGTTCTCTCAAAAATACAATTAATACTCTTAATGAAATTATCGCCTCTGAGCGCTTTGAAGGAGTGGAAGAAGATAACGACGATTGTTATACTCGTCCCGGACAACTGACGATTATTACTATGCACAAAGCCAAGGGTTTAGACTGGAATTATGTTTTTATTCCCTTTCTTCACGAAGATATTATCCCTGGCAAACCTTGGGTCCCCAATGGGGCGAAATTTTTGGGAGATTTTACCCTCGCAGAAGTGGCCCGGGCGCAAATTCGAGCAGCGGTTCATCAACGCTATTTAAACCCCGACAGCATACCAATTATTCCCCCACCTTTAAGCGCTTGGTTAGAAGCTGGACAACTTAAAAAAGCTGAAGAATACCGACTTTTGTATGTAGCGATGACACGAGCAAAAAGACTTTTATGGATGTCGAGTGAAAAAAAAGCTCCCTTCCGTTGGAACACTTTTCGCGGAGATGAAAGTAGTCAATTACAGGATAAAAATCCCTGTCCTGTCTTTCCTGTTTTAATCAATGCTTTCCCCGATTCTTTCTGTGTTTAACTGTTGCTGCATCGTCCTCGGATAAAGAATTAGAAAGACAAACCACCAGAGGAGTATAGGAATAGATAGGAGTAGGGTTAACCAGAGACGCTGAGTTAAAAACCAACACCCAGCAATTAGGGTAATTCCTGTCAATAAAATCGACCAAGGTTGACACCAACGGGGTTTGTGGTCCCAAACGCTACTAGATTTCGAGTTAGACATTGGTTAAGGGGCGGTAATTTACTAACTTGATTTTATCGTACCTGACTATTCAGATAACTGCTACAATTTTGGGTAATTCTAAGTAGGTGGGTGGAATTAAATATAAAATGAACGTAGGTTGGGCTTCGGCCGTGAGCTCAGCCGAACGGTTGAAGCATGAAACCCAACGCCTGCTCATGTTACGCTACCGCTAACCCATCCTACAAATAATTGTGCCTACCTACTTATCAATAGATTTTCTTATCTCTAGACAAACTAAGCTAAATTTTCCTATGATTGATGTCTTTTATCCGATTCCCAAGCTGTTAGATACTATTCTGACGGAGATTTATGCCGAAAATCGCCGTAAACATGAAGAAAGAATGGCAGAATTACAAGTAATCTCTAATTCGTCCCTTCGCGATGCCTACGCCCAACAGCTATTATTAGATCGATTTCTTGCTCCCGTGGAAAATGCTCAACATAGCATTCAAAATGCCGCTAAACACGCTCAGTACATGGCAGAAGTAGTTAATTATTATCATCATGACCATGGCTGTAGTCAAGAGCAAGCTCAAGAAATATCCCGTCAATTTCGGGCTTTAGCGGTTAAAATTTCTCAAATTGACTCTCTTTACGATTTAAAAATCATTTATCAAGTGGTTACTGTTTTCACCCAGCAATTATCAAGATTTAAACACCGAGAAAGAAATTATTCTTGGGAAAGGGAAATCAGAAAGGGTATTTTAGATCCCTTAAATACCTGCATTGCTGTGGAGAAAAATTTTCAAAGACGGGTAGCTTTGATGACTGGTGAAACCGCATCAGCTAAGGTAATGGGATTATTAGAGTCAGAATAGACAATAGATACTGACTCTAGGGACATTTTTGGGGGAGTTTTAATACAAACTTCCCCCAATCATAGCCGCTAATAAAATAAAACCGACCCAAACATTTTGACCGAACATTTGACCATAAACTGGTTTAGGTAAATCCGATTGACGTAACAGCCGGTATTGACGCAACCAAGCGATCGCCGCTAGACCCAACCCTAGCCAAAAAAAGGCTGATAACTGCATTTTTTGCCCCTCCCAAGCCAATAAACCCACTGTTAGGGCAAAAAAGACCCCCACGGCTTCCGGGGCGTATTTGCCGAAAAATATGGCACTAGAGTTAATACCAACCTTGAGATCATCCTCTCGATCGGACAGAGCATAAATTGTATCAAATGCCAATGTCCAAAAAATCACCGCTCCCCATAATATAAATGTATTACTATTTAACGCCCCAGTGACGGCACTCCAACAGATTAAAACCGCAAAACCCCAAGCGAGAGAAAGAACCAATTGGGGTACAGGAAAAAAACGCTTGGCGAGAGGATAGCAGATAATCAAGGGAACGGCGGCTACACATAGGCAAAAACTCAGGAAATTGAGATATAAAGCTAAAATTGCGGCGCAAAAGAAAGCAATTAGAGCGATAATCAAACCAACCTTGATCGATAAAGCTCTGGCCGCTAAAGGACGGTTACGAGTGCGATCAACCTGTGGATCAATATCCCGATCCCAAAGATCGTTAACCACACAGCCGGCGGCGCTAGTAGCCAAAGTTCCCAAAATGATCACCCCGATCAAGGGTAGCGGTGGCACACCGTCTGCCGCCAAAAATACCGCCCATAAAGCGGGAATCATCAAAATTAACCTACCGGCGGGTTTATCCCAGCGCAAGAGGCGAATAATCGTCATCCAAGTGGGTTCTAGATCGGGTTGGGATATAGTCATAATTTCTCGTAAAAAGTAGAAACTAGGAGTTAAGGGGATGTGGGGTGTGGGGTGTGGGGTGTGGGGTGTGGGGTGTGGGGTGTGGGGTTTTGGGGAGAAAATTAATTAATTTTGGCCAGTAGCTGCCTTTTGCCTTTTGCCTTTCCTAACCAAGAAGTTAATTTTGCACGACTACTTACTTAACGTGATTACCAGCCCCAACTATTGGGAACGCCTTTAAACGGACCAACCACATCGGAGGTTATCCATCCCCCGTAAAAGTTGCCCGGTTGCGGTTGTACTAATTCCCCATCGGCATAACAAGCGGTCATTTTGGCAGGATAAAAAGCCAGATAATTCTTAATTGCCTGAAACTCTGGTGTCGGGTCCGGATAATACCAAGCGGCGTTAATTGCCTGTTGGTCGCCAACTGTGATATTGTAATATCCGGCTAGACCTTTCCACTCACAAAAAGACTTTTCTGCTGTGGCTTGCAGGTATTCCATTTTAATATCTTGGGGCGGTAGATAATAAACTGGAGGATGACTGGTTTCTAGAACTCGATAACTGCTTTTAGTATCGGCAATTATCACCCCATTAAAGATAATTTTTAGGTGTTTAGGCGATAATTCTAGGCGCGGGGGACGAGGATAATCCCAGACGGATTCCTGTCCTGCTTTTGCTGGTATCGGTTGGGGACGAAACATAATTTTTCTTATATTATTCTCCGAGTCAGTTCACTGTTTACTGATTACTGATCACTGATCACTGAAAAGAGTTTTCTCAGGGTTTCCACTCGTTCTCGATTGACATTTAAATCCGATTCTCCTAACCGGGAGGCCGAGCGAACATCGATCGCATTTTTGCTAGGATTAAGAGAAAATTCTAGATCATCGACAAATCCCATCCATTGACTGCTAAATTCGGCGTAGAGATAGTTACTATCTTGGTTAATAATTTTAGTTCTCGGTTGGGAGGCGATAATTTTAGCTAATTGCTCGATCGCTTTTTCACCGCTACCCTGATAACTAAGGGGTTCGATCGCATGAGCCTGATCCTGACTCTGACTACTAACACAATTAGGAGTGACCGGACAAGGGGCCAGTTTACCTTCCCTGACTCCCAAATAATCGGGACGAGTACCGGCGAATAAACTGACGCTATCGGGAGCAATTAACCTAATTCCTAGCCAGATGAGCAGTATTCCCAGGAAAATAAACGGGGTTAGCCGGAAAGATTTTTTTACCGTGTCGGAAGTTTCAGTCATGCTAGTCTTACAGAATCACTTCAATTAACTTAACATTGATAGGTGTGGCAATATCAGGAGATAGAATAAGATGTTTCTCGATGAATTACAACCCGTTGTTAAAGAACTGATTCAACAACCGATCGCTTTTTTCGGTGGTTTTGCCTCTGGATTACTGCGCTTGAAACTTTCGGACGATCCCCTCAAAAAATGGTTAGAAGAGCAGGGATTAGTCAGTTTTAACGACAATAATCAGGATAACGGCAACAGTCCCCAGTCGATCTCGATCGATTAGGGATCGGGAGTTAGCTGTTGGGGGTGAGGGTATTCTCCCATCCCCAAAACCCCCCGCTTACCACCCCATAAGCTTAACTTGTTGCTGAAAGTAGATAAATTTCCTCAGCTACTCTTTTTAAGCGTCTTAATTGCGCTTCCATATCCTTTTTAGTCCATTTGGCGGCGAATTGCTGGAATCCCCACCCCACAACCGGATTAGGAATCGCAAACTCAAAACGATTGATTAGACAAGTGCCGCCATCATTGGGTTGACATTCCCAGCGATCGCAGCCGCGAAAAAAGCCTTCAAATTGCCAGACAATTAACCCCGGTTCCCTCTCAATCACCGTACTTTTTAGCGTTGGCTGAATTAGGGGGATTTGAATCAAAAAACGACTTCTCCCACCGATATCGGTCTTCCAATCGCCGATAGGTTCACAAACTAACACCGGATTCAACCAACGACGCATTAACTCTAAATCCGTGATACAACGCTCCACCGTCGTGGCACTAGCTTTAATCTGAATTGATTGTTCAAATACTTGACAAGATGACATTGATCTGCTTATAAATTACTGGCTGAGAATTATCGGTAGTCGGACAAAAATAAAGTTAACTGTGCAGACAAGGCAACAGTAAGGGTTTCGGCCTTGGTTACATTTCTTAACATAGTCTTGTTTATAGCCTTTCTCATCAAGATGAAGTGTAACCTAATTTGCTATGGACGACCGGCGATCGACTCCCCAAAACGAAAACTTCCTACCTCACCATTAAGATAACTGCTCTCAAGCTCACTTTTTCACCAACTTGACAAATTCTCGAAAACGTTGGCGTAATCTCTCAATATTAGCCGATTTCCCGCCATAACGCCAATCAACGTAGGCGCGAGCAATCTCCTCGATAATATTCGCCACTGGCGGCGGTTGGACGCTGCGGGCGGCGGTGGCGTATTCTAAAGGAGTTTGAGCGGGATGTTTACCATAACCGGCTTCTGTTAAGATTCCTAACATTTGCTGGTATAAACGCTCGATTGGTGGTAGTTTTGCCAACTTACGACCCCGACGCCAACGATGGAACTGTCGCCATCCTAACCAACCAGCGTAAGCGAGGACGACCCCCACTAAACCACCGAGAATTCCCCCGAAAAGACTGCCAGAAATAAAGCGCCATAACCATGCCAATAACTGACCGATGGTAACGATAACATTTTCCCAAATCAGACCGAGAAAACCCGTTACTGGGGAAGGCAACCATCCGGCTACCCATTGCCAAAATTGCTTGAGGACGCTAAAAGGTTCCGCTTGCTCAAAGGATGGGGGAATTAATTCGTGGCCCGGGATAGGATCGAAAGTGTACCAACCGTAACCAGGGAAAAACACCTCTGTGATGGCGTAAGCGTCCGTATTTTGGACAACATAAAAGCCAGTGAAAGGATTAAACTGGCCAGGGGCAAAACCGGTGGCTAATCGGGCAGGAATACCGATCGAGCGTAACATAATCGTTAACACGCTGGAAAAATGATCGGCGTAACCCCCCTGAAAACGAAACAAAAAGGCCGAGACTAAATCCTCATTTTTGGCTAAAAAGGGCAAATCGGTTTTTAATTCATAGTTTTGCTTCAATGCTTGGGCCAAATATAGGGCCTTCTCGTAGGGAGAGGTTAAAGGTGTGGGAGATTTGGCCAGCAATTCCTCGGTTTTTCGGCGGACTTTCGGGGCAATTTCGGCAGGAATTTGTAAATAATAGTTGAGAATAGACTTAGGGTAAGTTTCTGGGGCCGATCGCAGTTGGCTGCGATTGCGTTCTGGCACTTGTGAGATTACAGTATAAGTTAGCCCTTCTGCTAATCCCCCCGGCGACCTTAAGCTATTTTCTCGGTCCAAAGATACCTGTCGGGTAGGAAAAAAGAGAAACTGAGGCGAAGTAAGAGCAGGGATAATATTCGGTAAACTAGAGACAATGCTGTAGGTTTGGACTACCTGATGGGTTTTTGCTTGGGTTGCGGGTAGTGGCACAAAAAAGCGGTAGGACCAACTACTGCGATTTAAATCCTCTAATTCTTGATCTCGCGAGATTTGCCACCCTTGACCAGTATAGCGATCAAAGGCCATGGCCCGCCAGAATCCGGGGGCTTGGGAACGTACCCGCATGACTGTCTGGGGAGTCATACTTCCCCGCAAATTTTGGTTAATTTGAGGGTTAAAACCGTAATAAAAGGTAGAATCTAACTGTCCTGACCCTGTAGTGGGACTATTACCGCCATTTACGCCACCCTTCCCCGTTTCACCCTCGCGCACATAGCCGGGGTTAACGATTTGTCTGTCTCCCTGTTCAAAATCCTGATTTTCCATACCTTCGGGACTATTGACGGGAAAAGATTGAATTTGATAACCCGGAAAACGCGGCATCAGAGCAAAAATTGTCAATCCCAAGAGGAGAATTGTCAGAAAGAAAATCCCAAAACGTTTGGGAGAAAGGGAAGAATTTTGCGGGGAAACTAATTTTTTTGTGGCTAGACGCGGGGATTTCTTTGAGAAGAAAGGGAGACTCTGATTGAGATTATCTAAACCTAAACGAGAACGGTAGTCTAAAACTAGGGTAGGTAGGGATAAAAACAGAAAGAGGATTAACCAAGGCGCAAAAGCGAGGGTTTCGGAGATTGTCCCGGCGACTCCCAAGAGAATTAAACCGATTACCATAGAATACCCTAAATCTTTGCGTCGGGGCAGGTCAAAACTATGGAGAATTTGTAATTGAATTAATAATTGTGTTAGGGCAATGCGACTATCCTGCATCGCAACGATATTACCCAAGAATAGCGCCAACACTACCAACATTCCGATCGCTATACAAAATTTTGCCCCGATATTGCGCTTTTTCCTGCGTCGCCAACTCCAGATTCCGCCGATAATACTGAGAGGAACGGCCCAAATACTGGTATAACTATCGGTAGCCACATCGGTGGCGATAATACCGACGATTACTAAAGCTTGCACCAGAATTCTTAAAATAATCGATTCCTCGGTTTCTGGTAGGGGAAAAGATTCTATCTTTTGCCAGAGGGTTTTTAAGGAAGGTTTTGGACGAGCGGCACTGCTAACCATAGGCTAAATTGGGAGAAGGATCAAAAAGTTAATTTTATGTTTCCCAGTTCTAATCTCGATCGCTCCATGAGGTAAAGTGGATTTTAGATGTCAGGAGTCAGGAGACGGGAGATAGGGAGCAAAAAGCTGATAACTGATTACTGATTACTGATAACTGATAACTGATTACTGACCCATGATAGCCGTTACCAACCCTGAAATTTTACCGTTACTTCATCCCCTGATTGGACAATTAGCCACAGCAATTTTGTCCCAGTGGGAAAATTATCTTGATTTGTCGCCCTTTGAGTTGCCGGAAGGTTTAGGCTATGTGGAGGGACGTTTAGAAGGGGAAAAATTAATTATCGAGAATCGCTGCTATCAAACCCCCCAGTTCCGCAAAATGCACCTAGAACTGGCTAAACTGGGCAATGGTTTGGATATCCTTCACTGTGTCATGTTCCCCCGTCCAGAATATCCGCTGCCGATGTTTGGATGTGATATAGTCTCCGGCAAAGCGGGAATCAGTGCCGCTATTGTGGATCTTTCTCCCACCAGTGGCGATAAAACTCTCTCTAGTGCCTATAATGAGGCTTTAGCGGCTTTACCTGGGGCCGATTTCGCCCAAGCTCGTGATTTGCCTCCTTGGGGTCATATTTTCTCCGAATATTGTCTGTTTATTCGTCCCGAAACCGCCGCCGAGGAACGACAATTTTTACAAAGAGTTACAGATTTCTTGACAATTCACTGCAAATGTGCTAAGGAAAGTCAGCCTCTTTCCGGGGAAGAAGCGCGCATTTATTTACAGGGACAACGGGATTATTGTAGTCAACAGCAGAAAAACGATAAAACTCGGCGTGTACTAGAAAAAGCCTTCGGTTGGGAATGGGCAGAGCGTTATATGACGGGCGTTCTCTTTGATTTGCCCGATTAAACTGAACTACCCCTTTCCCCTTTGCTACTAGGGTTGATTCATCGTAGGGTTGATTCATCGTAGGGTTGATTCATCGTAGGGTTGATTCATCGTAGGGTTGATTCATCGTAGGGTTGATTCATCGTAGGGTTGATTCATCGTAGGGTTGATTCATCGTAGGGTTGATTCATCGTAGGGTTGATTCATGAATCAACCCTACCATTAGTATGGGGGGGAGCCGACAATTTTTAACACCTACCTGCTTATTTAGAGATTTTCTGCAACTTCATCGCTATTTTTCCCATTTTTGAACTCTCAAAAATTAATTAGGGCAGAAGTCTCTTGAAACTTAACAATATTAACAGACAAGGACGGGAAAATAATTGCTAGATTGGGTTAGGTACAGTCAAATGTAACCGCGAGAACAAGCGAAAAAAGCCGGTTTTACCCAGGAAAACCGCTTAAAAGCCCTAGCTTAATTTCTCGATTCTGACGATTAAATAAATATTAAAACAGCCGATGAATCTAACGAACTTTCCTTGGTTAACTGCCATCATCCTTTTTCCCATCGTCGCCGCTTTATTGGTTCCCATAATTCCCGATAAAGACGGTAAAACCGTGAGATGGTTTGCTCTGACGGTGGGATTAATCGACTTTGCCCTAATTATCTACGCTTTCTACACCAGTTACGATTTCGCTAATCCCAATCTGCAATTAGTGGAAAGTTACCAATGGTTGCCCGAAATTGACCTAAGATGGTCCTTAGGAGCCGATGGCCTCTCCATGCCTCTGATTATCTTAACGGGATTTATCACCACTCTGGCTATCTTAGCGGCTTGGCCGGTCACTTTTAAACCGAAACTATTCTACTTCCTGATGCTGTTGATGTACGGGGGACAGATTGCGGTGTTTGCCGTACAGGATCTGTTACTGTTCTTCCTCGTCTGGGAATTAGAATTGGTCCCCGTCTATCTGATCCTCTCTATTTGGGGCGGTAAACGCCGTCTCTACGCAGCCACCAAATTTATCCTTTACACCGCCGGAGGCTCCCTATTCATCCTTGTAGCGGCGCTGACGATGGCTTTTTATGGCGATACCGTCTCCTTTGACATGGTGACTATTGCTGGTAAAGACTTCCCCCTGAAACTGCAATTATTTCTCTACGCCGGTTTTCTGATTGCCTACGGGGTAAAACTGCCCATCTTCCCCCTCCATACTTGGCTACCGGATGCCCACGGCGAAGCCACTGCCCCCGCCCATATGTTACTAGCGGGAATTTTGCTTAAAATGGGTGGTTATGCGCTCTTACGGATGAATATGGGGATGTTACCCGATGCTCACGCCGTTTTCGCCCCCGTTTTGGTGATTTTAGGGGTAGTTAATATTATCTACGCTGCCTTAACTTCCTTTGCCCAACGCAATCTTAAGCGCAAAATTGCCTATTCTTCCATCTCTCACATGGGATTTGTCCTGATTGGTATGGCTTCCTTTACCGATATTGGTACAAGTGGGGCGATGTTACAGATGATTTCCCACGGACTGATTGGGGCGAGTTTATTCTTTATGGTCGGTTGTACCTATGATCGCACCCATACCCTGATGTTAGACGAGATGGGCGGTGTCGGCAAGAAAATGAAGAAAGTTTTTGCCATGTGGACCACCTGTTCCCTCGCTTCCCTCGCTTTGCCCGGGATGAGCGGTTTTGTGGCGGAATTAATGGTATTTATCGGTTTTGCCACCAGTGATGCCTATAGTCCCACTTTCCGCGTCATCATCGTCTTTTTAGCGGCTATCGGTGTCATTCTCACCCCGATTTATCTGTTGTCCATGTTGCGAGAAATTCTCTACGGGCCGGAAAATAAGGAATTAGAAGAACACCATGTCCTAGTGGATGCGGAACCCCGGGAAGTCTTTATCATCGCTTCTCTATTAGTGCCAATTATCGGCATTGGACTCTATCCCAAAGTGGCCACGACGATTTACGATGCTACTACCAATAAATTAACCGCCCTAGCGCGTAATTCTGTCCCCAGTTTGGTACAACAGGCAAAGGCAAAAACCCCTAGTTTCTCCCTTTATTCCCTAAAAGCTCCCGAAATCTAAGGAGTTACCAGTTATCAGTTATCAGTTATCAGTTATCAGATTTGAGTTTTAAGTGAGCAGTATTAAATCCCACTTTCCGCACTTCTTAACATTCAATTGATAATTTTTACTAATATTAAATCCGGTTATTAAAGAATGATTATTTATTCTCCCTTTTGCCTTTTGCCTCTCCTCATAACTAGCCTGTACTCAACGAATTTAGTATAATATATTGCTGACAACCCTTTGACAGTAAGGATGATAGTTACAATCATGGATTTTTATCAAGGTGAAGAATTGTAAATTTCTTTCTCAGAAAAAATCAATTATTGAAAATATTCTCAATAGTAGTTTCTACAATGAAGGTTTTTTGTCAAAACATCTTGGGGAATGTAAAAACATATAAAAGTATATGAAGATGTGCGGAATGTCGGTTAAATAGTAGTTTCCCACTGTCTTTTCACTGTTTACTGATTACTTTTCACTGATAACTGAAAAATCCCCACCCTACCCAATCACCTCGTGTAAATCCGTCGGTGCGAGATGGGGATAAACCGCTTCACCATCTTTAAACCAGATAATGCGCTGGCAGTGACGCGCCACATCGGCCTCGTGAGTTACCATGACGATAGTAATGCCACTGTTATTCAATTCCGAGAAAATAGCCATCACCTCTTGGGTAGTTTTTGAGTCCAGCGCCCCTGTCGGTTCATCGGCAAGTAATAATATGGGTTGATTGACAATTGCCCTAGCAATAGCGACGCGCTGCTGTTGTCCCCCCGATAATTGATTCGGTTTATTGTGCAGTCGATTATCTAATTTTACCCTCGTTAAAGCAGCGATCGCTCTTTCCTTTCTTTCCTGGGGAGAAACCCCACCATAAATCATCGGTAACATGACATTTTCTAGCGCACTCATCTGGGGTAAAAGATGGAATTGCTGGAAAACAAAGCCGATTTTACGATTGCGAATCTGAGCTAAATCCCCATCTGGCAGCGTGGAAACGTCGAGATTTTCTAGATAATAAGCTCCCGAGGTGGGACGATCAAGACAGCCGATAATATTCATGGCTGTGGATTTTCCCGAACCCGAAGCCCCCATAATAGCGCAATATTCCCCTTTTTTCAGGCTTAAATTGATGTTATTAAGGGCTTTAACCATGGTTTCGCCACTGCCGTAGATTTTAGACACATTTTCGAGGCGAATAATTACTGGCTGATAGACTTCGGCTTTATCGTTGCGTTGGCTGAGAGAGGAAGTATCAAAACTCATGAAATAAATAAAGATAAAACCAATAAATGCAGCTATTCTAACCTGAGCAATTTTCCATTCAAGCAACGTCCTTGAGAAAACCGACCAGAGGCAAGAAAACCGGCGCTAAATTCGATCGAGCTACGGCTAAACAGGGATAGGAGCGATCACTATAATTTTCCCCCGGCTGCAAGGGAAAAATCTTTTCTCCTAAAGAGATAAATACCCCGCCGGCGGCCTGTAGAATTGCCCAAACCGCGGCAATATCCCAGACTTTTGGGGTTGCTTCCACTCCTCCCAAAACCGTGCCATCGGCAACCAAAAGCAGATTATAACTAGCCACTCCTATCATCCGCACTTTGCAGGGAAAGGGATTTTTCAATATATCTGTACTACGAGCGCAGAGATTAAACAGATGATTTTTGCTAGGAAAATCTTCGCTGGTGTGAATCGGTTGACCGTCGCGGTAGGCCCCTAGCGGACCGGTTAAACCCGTCTCACCGTACCAATAACCATAATAGGCCTGTTTTAGGCAGGGGAGATAAACAAATCCGAACACAGGAGTGCCCCGGTAGAGAAGTCCTAGGGAAATGCCCCAGATGGGAATACCGCGAGTAAAATTAGTCGTGCCGTCGATCGGATCCACTACCCAACACCATTCTTGATCCGGGAAAATATGGGTAGTTTCCTCGGTTAAGACTCCATGATCCCGGAAAGTGCCAGCAATTAGCGATCGCAATTCCCCATCAGACCAACGGTCGGCAGCCGTCACTAAAGTCCCATCTGCTTTATTGGTGGCCTGTAATTTGCCAAAATCAGCCAGTAAGCGATCGCCAACCTGGCCAGTAGCCTGATAACAAAAGTCTAAAACCTGACTCCAAAAAGTTTCCATAATTTTCTCGTTCGTCTTCTAGTAGAATATCAAATCATTGTCTAAACTTAGGTAGTCGAGATTGAGCGCGGAACCCCACAAGGAGATCAGACTAGCTACCCGTCTAGAAGCGATACTTTACCTAAAAGGGCAGCCTGTCCCCTTAACCGAGATGGTGACATTAACCAATAGCGATCGCTTGACGGTGGAAGATGCCATGATCGAGTTAATGTCCGATTATGCACACCGGGATAGTGCCTTGGAAGTGGTGGAAACCCCCCTCGGTTATAGTTTACAATTGCGGTCAGCTTATCAGAATTTGATCGAAGACCTGATCCCGGCCGAATTAGGCACGGGAACCCTCCGCACTTTAGCAGCGATCGCGCTCAAAGGACCGATTTTGCAAGCGGATTTAATTAATTTACGCGGCAGTACGGCCTATCAACAGGTTCAGGACTTGGTAGAACGAGGATTTGTGAGAAAACGCAAGCAAAATGAGGGTAGATCGTACTGGTTAGAAGTAACCGATAAATTTCATCAATATTTCGAGGTTGACAATCTTAGAGAACAGGGTATTCTTGAATCTACCGATCAGGAATAGGGAGATAGAGGGTATATTATGGGTAAATATTTCTGATCACTGAGCTAAACTTGAAGAAGATGGGGGGACTTCGGGCAATCAAGAAGAGCGATTTGTTAACCTAAATCTAATAACCACTACAGCGTGGGAGTTCTGATGACTTTTAATCCTGATTTTTTTCCCTGGGAAACCGAAGAACAAAATGATAACTGTCTGATGCAGTATCTCCAGCAGCAGCATCCTGAAACCCTTGAGAGAATAGCCCAATCGGTCAGTAGCGAAATTAAAGATATTATCTCGCAAAACGTCAAGGGATTGGTAGGAATGTTGCCCTCGGAGAATTTTGCGGTACAAATTACCACCGACCGCGAGAATTTGGCGAATCTTCTCGCTTCAGCGATGATGACAGGTTATTTCCTCGGTCAAGTGGAGAAGCGCCATCATTTAGAATCAATTTTGTTAGCTACAGAATCAATTAAATTGGGCAAAAAACCCAAAATAGATTAATCTTCACCCAAGATAGAGACACTTTCATCGGTGTCTCTATCGGTTTTTAACCCCCTTTGGCAAAACTCACCATCACCAAAATCGAGAGCAGGATACCGGGGACAAGTAAACCCGCTAATAATCCAAATTCAGTCAGCGTCATAGGAGAATATGCCCACAATTCCATCACTTTTTACTCTAACCCCCTCTTCTGGCTACCTCAACAAAGCTTAAGGAAAATTTAAAGCCTTTTATCGGTTTTTCTCCTATCAGTTGTCCAACTACACAAACCAAAGAGAGTCTTTTTGATGTGGGTAAGCGGTTTATAATTCTTTGTTCAGCGCCTCGTATAAAGCTGAATAATCCTCCTCTGCTAATCCCATTGCTAAAGCTTTTTCCAGAAGACGCTCTACTCCTGTTAGGGGAAAAGTGGTTAAATCTAACTTCTCCGATTCCTCTAAAAAGAGATTAACATCTTTGAGTAAATGTTTAGTGGGAAAGTTAGGGTTAGCATAATTTTTCTCTAACATTCTGGTTAATTTTTTGTCAAAAGTAGGCGCATATAAGGCACTTTGACGCAGGATAGTCATGAACTTTTCTAAATCTACTCCTTGCTGGGATAAAAAAGCTAAACTCAAGGCAAAAGCACTGGTTAGAGTGGCAATTAATTGATTTAAAGCTAATTTTAACGCCGCAGCGGTTCCCACTTCCCCGATTAACATCGGTTCTTGACCAAAATATGCTAATAAATTTGACCATTGATGGAACTGTTTCTCCGTTGCTCCCACCATAACTAAGAGAGTCCCCTTTTTAGCTTCGGGAATACTTCCTAACACGGGTGCTTCTAGATATTCTCCCCCTTTAGCCACAATTTGATCTCGCAGTTGTTTACTTTCAGAAGGAGCAATAGTTCCCATCTGGATAATAGTCCGATTATTGAAGTTAGATTGCTCGGAATTTAATCCTAAAACCTCTTGGATAGCGGCTGCATTAGTTAACATTAAAATCAGACAATCTGCCTCTTGAATTACTTGTTCAGGAGAGCTAACTGTTTTGGCTCCCAACTGCTGTAAAGGTGTCAATTTTTCTAAGGTGCGATTATAGGCAATAACAGGAATTTTCTGATTTAATAATCTTTCTACCATTGGCGTTCCCATTAATCCCGTTCCCAAAATTCCAACTTTCATAACTTAATTTTCCCTGATTTAGTGATTAATTTTTACTTGTTTTTATGGCTGTCCAATGACGTTCAGAAGACTGATAAATTTTAACATTTTTTAAGCCTGATTGCTGGATTAAATCGGCGATTTCTGCTAGGGTAAAAGCCGCTCGCAGGGAGTCTTGAAATAGTTGCGATTGTCGGGGAGAAAAATTAGGATCGATTTCCCTCACCATCCCCTGGATTATTTCCTCGGAATCGGGACGGAATAAATCTCTTAAAAAAATGCCACCATGGGGTTTTAAAACTCGCTTAATTTCGCGTAAAAAAGGCAGAGGATTTTCGAGATGATGGATTAAACTATTAGAAATAACTAAATCAAATTGCTCGGATTGGTAGGGAAGATTTTTTCCATCAACTTTCTCCAATTTGATCTGTTCTTGACAGTTAGCATTAAGGATATTTTTTTGACCAATTTCTAACATAGAATCGGCCAGATCAATAGCGATAATTTGCCATTGGGGACGTAGTTGACTGATCATAATCGGAATGCGTGCAGTACCAGTTCCTACATCTAATACCCTAGCATTAATACCAGCCAATTGTATGGCTTCTTTAGCGAAATTAGTATTAACTTCAGTGAAGTCCATGGCATCATATTCGAGCGCTTCTTCCCGATCATCCATTACTTCTGGTTCTAAAATTCTTTCCATAGAAAAGCTATCTTTAGGGATTACAATATTCACAATACATTGGATCGGCGGTTTTTTGACCGTTGGGAAAGAGTTTTTCCTCTCGATAATCACACCTTTGACAACCGTATAGTTCCAGTTTAATTAAAGAGGTGGGAAAGTGACATAAACCACAGGGTAAACCCGCTTTTCTTTCGATAATATCAAACCCCGGACAACCACAATTAGGACATAATTGATTAAGTTTTTGAACAAGATTTGCTGTCGCGGCAACAATTGCTTTCATCCGCGTGGGATTGTGCATAGCGCGCATATCGGTTTCTAGGTGTACTTTGCCGTTTTTGTCAAGAATATCTTCAACAATTTTAACTAAATTTTTCTGGTCAGTAATTCCCTTAAAAATCTCCTCGGAGTCGAGAGAATTTTTATCAAACATCACCACTAAACCATGACTAGGAAACCCGATTTTTTCGGCAAATTCTAAAGCAGCTGCTAGATTAGTTACAGTTTGGTGAGCGTGATTAGTTTCCGTGACTATTGCTTGACCAATTATTTCTAGATTATGGACTCGATCGAGCAATAAAATCAATTCACGATTACAGGAAACTAGCGGCAAGTTGGGATAGGGATAAAAACTACCCTCACTAGCAATTCCGATATCGTATCCCGAAAGCGCGATCGCTTCTTGTGCCTTCCTGCGAGCGGTTTCAATTTGTGTCCCGATGCGCTTAATATCCCGGGTAAAAGTGCCAAAGCGATCGGTATCAAAATTATCGGGTACAATCACCTTAAGGCCTATTTCTTGCGCTAAAATCGGTGCAATTACCCGCTCTTTTCCGTGCATAGTCCCTAAAATTGCTATCCGATCTTGAAACATCTTTTCTTGAAACATCTTGATCAAGGAAAAAGTAAAAAACAGCAATCAGCGAAAAGAAAACGGCAATTTCCTACTTAAGACTGTCCACTTAAAACTCACATCTGATAACTGATAACTGATAACTGATAACTGATGGTGGGTTACGGCGAATACTAAATAGGTGGTAAAATATCTAAATTATTGTCGCCTAACCCACCCTACACTAAGTTGCTGGGGTTTTTTCCTGAGCTTGTTGTAATCTTTCTGCTGCTGTTTCCATGACTTCTGCAAAGTTTTCGATAATTTCACCGGGGTGCGCTTCCAGGATTTTTGTAGATAGGGAAATGCGATTTTTATATTCGTCAATTTCCGCGACTACCACTTGAATTGCCTGACCAACTTTAAAGAAAGTCATGGGAGAATTAAAAGATGCTCCCGTCACCTGTTTAGCATGGAGTAATCCCGTCACTCCACCGCAATCGACAAAGACACCGTAGGGTTGTAATTTAACCACAGTGCCACTTAATAATTTACCCACAGCTAATTGACTGATAGCGTTAGCGCGAGCAATTTCTCGCTGAGACAAAACTAACTTATTATTTTCTTGATCGATTTGAATAAAAGTTGCGGTTAAAAGTTGTCCGATCAGGGAATCTAAATCATTTTTTTCGATTAAATGGGAGCGAGGGATAAATCCTTTTAATCCCTCCACTTCCCCCGTCACTCCTCCCTTATTCACCCCCGTGACGCGCAGCTGCACCGACTTGCCACTTTCAGAGATTTCCCTGACATTTTCCCAAGCTTTTTGCAGTAATAATTGACGCAGAGATAGGGTAACTTGTCCTTCCGCATCCTGTCCACGGGTAATCAGAAAATCGAATTCTGCACCTATGGGTAAAGCTTCAGCAATGGAAGTGACATTTTCCAGGGAAATTTCCCTTAAAGAAATAAAAGCGGAGGATTTGCCGCCAATATCGATGTATGCTCCATCGGAGGTGTGTTGATCTACTCTCCCGCGCACGATCTGCCCTTTTTCAAATTGATAATCGTATTGATCAAGAGCTTTGGCAAAATCGTCCATGGAAAAGGCAGGGTTCGGTGTCATGATAAATAGAATGGTTACAAATGTGATTTCGAACTGCTTCCAGTGTAAGCTGAAGCTTGAGGGGTCAGACCATTAAGATTTAAGAAGACTAAATAACTCTAGCACATGATCCCAGGCAGATTTGGCCGCCTTAGCATTATAACTAGCTCTTTGGTCGCAGAAAAAGCCATGGTCGGCGTTTTCATAGCGGAAAACTCGATGAGGAATTTGATTACGCGTTAATGCGTGTTCTATCTCATCCACTTGCTTTTGAGGAATACTCGCATCTAACATCCCGAAAAATGCGTAGATTGTCCCCTTGATTTGGGGAGTCACTTTCACTGTCGCTTGGCCACCGCCTGGGGTTCCCGTGGTGATTCCCGCACCGTAAAAAGAGGCAGTAACTTTGATATCCTCTAGAGTGGAGACAAGATAAACCACATGACCACCAAAACAAAAACCGATCGTGCCGACACCGGTTTTTTGCACCTGTGGCAAACTATAAAGATAATCGATGGTGGCCTGGATATCGCTGATTAATTCGGCTGCTTTGGTTTGTTCTTTGTACTGACGACCGATTTCGATATCTGCCATACTGTACCCCGTTTCAAAACCAGGAGCGAATCGCTGATAAATGGCAGGAGCGATCGCTATATAGCCTTCTTGGGCAATTCTACGGGTGATATGGCGAATATGGTCGTTTACGCCGAATATTTCCTGAATCACGATAATTGCTGGATAAATTCCCACTCGATCGGGAATGGCTAAATAGGCATCTATGTCAATATCTTTGTTAGGAATCGTAACAGTTTGCGTATTAATGGTCATAATTTTCTCGGTAAAAAAGCTGTTGGTTTTTTGGTTTCGGGGTTTTAGGGTGTTGGGGTTTTAGTTGAAATTTCCCATTCCCCCATTTCCCCACTTCCCCATTCCCCCATTCCTCAAATCAAAACAAACTTTGCCAAGGCTGCAGCCACCCCATTTAAGTCTACACTGGGGGCAACCCAATCGGCTTGATCCTTAACAGCTTGGGGAGCATTACCCATGGCGACACCGACACCCGCATAGGTGAGCATAGAAACATCATTAAAATTATCACCGATCGCCATGACGTTTTTGGGTTGTAATCCTAGGATATCTTCGGCCAAAAATTGGGTGGCGCTTCCCTTGGTAGCCTCAACGTGGGTAACTTCAAAAAAAGTCGGACTCGATTGGGTAAAGTATAAATCTTGATTTTGATAACGTTGCTGTAAATGCTGCCAAATCTCGGCGATAAATTGCTTATCTTCCCCCATGGCCAGGATTTTAGTGGTTTTGTGGGCAACTTTGCGTAAATCTCCCACTGCTTCGGCAATAATACCCGATCGCTGCCGATAGAATTCCGTTTCCGCGTTTAATTGCCGCACATAAAGCACATCGTCCATATAAAAATTAAGGGAGATTTTCTCTTTCCATTGGGGTTGTTCGAGATAATCTAAAAGATCGATCGCCAAGTCGGGGGAAATGGGAGTATGTCGATGGTGAACTTGGGAAACAGGATCTTGAATCCAAGCGCCATTGTAAGCAATTATAGGTAAAGTGGATTTAAGGCGTTTATGAAAGCGTAAAGCCGAACGGTACATCCTGCCAGTGCCAATAGCGACGCGAATTCCCTTTTTTTGGACGGCCGAGACCGCTTGCACCACAGCCGGATTAACCTGATTGTTATCACCGGCGATCGTTCCATCCACATCGACAACGATTAAGCGAATATCCACAGTCTTTTCCCATTCAACGGTCAACAGTTAATAGTTTGCCACTTCCCCCCTCAAAAAGGGCAAGAATTAAGTAGTCTGTTAACTATCGGGTAAATCTTGGTATTCAGCCAAAGCATTGATAAAAAAGAAGTCTCCCCAAATTAAACCCGTATCATAGATTTGGGTGGGTTGAATCGCCTCGGGATGATGATAACAACCATGACGCAATAAACTCATCTCTGGGGCGGTTTCATCGGGAAAATAGGCAAAAGAAGTCAGATTCAAGAGAATATTATCGATCGCCTCTCGATAGGTTCCATAACTAGGATCACTGCTGGGTAAAGCTTTTAATAAGCGAATCATCCCCGCCACAGCGATCGCTGCTGCCGAAGAATCCCTTTCGGTAGCGGCATTTTTTTGCAAGGCATAATCAAAATCCCAAGGGGGAATAAAATCTCCGGCGCGTCTTTGTCCACCGGGCCAACGATCGGGCAAATTTTCTAGATAATAATTAATGGCATCCTTGGCAATGGTTAACATTTCCGGATCGCCAGTGTAAATATAGGCCGTCGTGGCACTATAAATAAACCAAGCTTGACCCCGAGACCAAGTGCTATCATCGCGCCAGCCCTGTTTTCCCTCATTAAATAAGAAATTTCTATAGGTGGGAGAGTTGACATTTTGATCAAAATACCCTCTTTGCCAAGTTCCCGTTTTACCCGGGCGACGATTAGCCCCAAAGGTGCGGCTAATGGTGCGGATGTGGGAAAGGGCCTTTTCTTGCCAATCTTTTGCTTCCTTGGGGTCAGAATTGTGGAGACTTGCCCAGAGCAGTTGTTCTATATTGATCGTATGGTCGATAAAAACCTGCCAATGTTCTTGTCGATCAGTGCGATCAGCCTTGCGTAGCCAGCCAAAAGTCCCGATATCGCTGTGATAACTCCCCTTCCCATCCTGAAAAGGTTGCGCTAGTTGTCTGGCCCCTCGTAAAGTTATCTCTAAAGCTTCCTGTTTTTCCTTGCCCTGTCCCGACTCAAACCAAGGAGCAAACACCAGTAAATTATTAAGAGCGATGTCTTTGTTCTTCAAACTGGCTTCTTTTAAGGGATCACTCCATTTTTTCGCAGCAGCTGACCAAAAGCCCGCATACATAGGGTCTGATTCTAAATCAGCCATTTTCCATAATAAAGCAGGAAAAGCTCCTGCCGCCCAAAAATCGGCGTTTTCTACCTTCCAAGTGCCGGGGATGGGACTATTGAGCATCCGTTGCCAATTGAAGAAATTAAAACCCGATGGCTCTGGATTGGTAAGATAGGGATAAACAATGCCAAGATAGGCATAACTATCGAGATAGTCGATCGTAGTGATTAGCTTCATCCTAGCCAGCTCGAGACAGAGCTTAATTCTTTGGGCCAGGGGCATTTTGTCGCGTAATTCCGCCGCCGATTCGGGACGATGGATAATCAGGGAGGCCACCGCACCGATCGCCGCCCCCGTACCCATAATTATTAGCGTGCGTCGCTTCAAATTCCTGACTCCTAAGCTGGATAGATGCGAATACGGCGATTCGGTTCCTCTCCGAAGCTATCGGATTGGAGACGGTAATGTTCCACTAATTCGTGCTGCATTTTCCGCACTTTCGCCGATCGCGGCAGTAACTCCACCGGTTGACCGGTAGGAATAACGATTTGTTCCACCGCTAACCTGGCCTCCTCTAAAGCTTCGATCTCGTCATCGCTGCCGCTGCGGGCAAATAAACGCAGGTCGGCACCTTCCTGATTCATCGGGTCATCAATGCCCAAAATCCGCTTTAAACCCCGAGAAATTTGGGGCAGGGTATTGGATTTGATGCCGTGGATGGGAATTTGTCTTACTTTAGCAATTTGACGCAATTTTGACTGATTTTTAACGTGGGAACGCAGGGCCAGCACTGCGTCGGCCTCCTGTAAATTTTTGGTCAAAACGATCGGCAAATCTAGGGCCTGTACTACCTGTTCGATCGGAGCGCGACTAACCCCGTAGGGATAGACATAAACCGGCCAATCTTCGCCATTAGGACCGGGGACGCGGACTTTTTCCGTTTCCGGTTCTTCCTGCAGCCAAGATTGTTCGAGGAGGCGATCGAAATCGTTTTCCCGGTTGAGAGGGCCCACAGGGAAACGGGCCACGGGAGTCATCCGACCATCGGCCCGCCATCCCTTGGGTTTATCCATTTCCGGGAGATAATTGCCGCGCAAAGGGGTCAACTTTTCCGGTTTTGGTTCTTCCTGAGCGACCTGTACTTTTCCCTCCTCGTCCACCCAACGGATTTGGGCAATTGCTTCCCGTCCCCGCAGCAGTTGGTCGATAGTAGTAGATACGTCCTCGTGGATGACCCAGCGCTGACGTTCCAACATTTCGATGGCAATCTCAAAGGTGGGGGGTGCTTTGCGTTCTAAAACGGTCTTCTGGGAACCCCGGCGGCGTGCTTCTTCGTCTCCGAGAGTTACTGCCTGAATTCCACCGACTAAATCCGATAAAGTCGGGTTTTTAATTAAATTTTCCAGTTGATTGCCGTGGGCGGTTCCCACTAACTGCACCCCGCGTTCGGCGATCGTGCGAGCGGCCAGAGCTTCTAATTCCGTACCGATCTCATCAATCACGATCACCTCCGGCATATGGTTTTCCACTGCTTCGATCATGACTTGATGCTGCAATTCCGGACGGGCCACCTGCATCCGACGAGCGCGACCGATGGCCGGATGGGGAATATCTCCATCCCCGGCGATTTCGTTGGAGGTGTCGATAATCACTACCCGTTTATTGAGATCGTCGGCTAAAACTCGGGCTATTTCCCGGAGAGCGGTGGTTTTCCCCACCCCCGGACGACCGAGCAGCAGCAGGGATTTTCCTGTTTCCACTAGGTCGTTAATTAGGGTGATCGTACCGAAAACAGCCCGACCGATACGACAGGTTAAACCGATAATTTCCCCGTCTCGATTGCGAATGGCACTGATCCGGTGCAGGGTGCGTTCAATCCCAGCGCGATTATCGCCGCTAAAACTGCCCACCCGGGCGATCGAATACTGGATTTCTTCTTTTGAGATCGGTTCGTCTCCCAGATCGATCGCCCCATCGGGAAAACGCGCTTCTGGTATGCGTCCCAAATCCATAACTACTTCGATTAGTTGATGCTGCCGCGGGTGTTCCTCGATTTTGCCGCGAATCCGAGCGGGTAGAATTGCCAAGAGTTTGTTTAAGTCGTCGGTCACTGGCATCCGAGAGGAGGGTAGGGTTTCTGGCATTAAATTAATAGTAAAAGGTTTTGGCGATAATTGACTGTTTTTATTTCCAGGATTTTCTTGGGGTCTAACACATTTAGGGGTTAGTTGTCAATTAAAAAAATATTATAGTTTTTTGAGCAAGGCTAGGCTTTTAATTGAGCAACCACCATAGAAGCCCCTTTAAGGGCTTCTTGGTAAGATTGGGGGTCATTTTCAAGGTTAGGCTGGTCTAAATGCTCTAAAATTGGCAAAATCAATGAACGGGCGTAACTTCCAGATGCAATACCAGCGATTTTTTCTCTCAGTCCCAGTTGCTGTAATTTGGTCACGGTGTGGTCATTGGTTCCCCCGGCTAACTGCACAAATCCGGCTAGATTGCTGGAAAGGACTTTTTTGGCCATATTAATGGCCGGGTGGGTGGTCCCTTTGCCGATATCGCCGCTCATCGGTCGGCCGTCCGTCTGCCAAATCAGAGGACAGCTTAGGGGTGAAATGGTTTCTCGCAGATAGTGGAGGTAATCAATGATATATTCATCATCTTGGCAACTTATGGCCAGGATTTTTAGGTTTTTAGTTAAAGGTGCGATCGCTTGCCAGAGTCGAGCAAATTCCTCTCCATGACCGACTTGGGTATGAATTTCGATCGCATCGACTCCCATTTCGATAATTAAGGGGATAATTTCTTCAGGTTGACAGACACGGGATCTTGTCTCGATTATCTGCTCGGGACAAACGGGTAAGCAACGACCGCAACCATAACAGCGCTGTTCAATCACTCCCCCCCCATCAATAGCATAAGCGGGACAGATTTTTTCGCAGGGACGGGGACAATCGACCGGACAGAGTTGCGGGTTAAAGACAGCTTTGCGAAAGTGGGGATCTTCACCGTCATTGAGACTGACCATTAACCAAGGCCGTTGATTGGCAGGGAATCCGGCGATTTTGGCGGCGGTTTCCATGCCTTCGCGGGCCGCAAGGATCACGGCTCGATCAGCAGCCACATCAATACAATCGGCCCCGGCGATAGTATAGGCCAAGGCGAGGTTGCGAATCGTGGGCAAATCTTGGTAACTAGCTCCACAGATGAGCTTGAACCAGTGACCCGCCACTAGGGACTGTAAGGGAGGGGGGTTTTTATCTAGCACTTTTTCATCCTATCGCGCCCAGCCCCTAAATGTCAGCCCTGTGCTGCTCTGATTCTGACTAAAGACTGATTATTGATTCTTTTTGGACGAATGCCATCGGCCTCTACATTGAACTATAAACCCAAACGCTGCTTTTGACGGGCTTTATAGGAAGCTAACAGCCAAATAGAGCCAGAAATCAAAGAAGGAGCAAGGACAAAAAAAGTGGCCATGGTCACGGGATGTTCCCGGGCCCAGACCCAATAAATCATCACGGCAAAAATCAAGCCACAGTAAGCTAGTCCTAGAAAGGGGATGCCAATGACCAAAATGGCGAATCGAGTATCTTTATCCATAAAATATCGGGATGGCAGCGAAAATTTAGCTGATGGGTTTCGCTTACCCCTTTCTTTACTTATAATCTTCTTTCTGGGATTGCTTGGGGAAAAATAAGGTATTTTTTAGAATTAGGCGCTGATTATTGGGAGGCCTTCCTTGCCGAAACAAAGATTAGATTTATTATTAGTAGCCAAAAATCTCTGTGATTCCCGTCAACAGGCACAGCGATTAATTCGCGCTGGAGAGGTGAAAGTCAATCACCAAATCATCGATAAACCGGCCACAGAAATCGATCCAGAAGCGGCGATCGAGGTTAAGCAGAAACTGCCCTATTTGTCAAGGGGGGGCGAAAAATTAGCCAAGGCCTTAGAATTGTTTGCCATTGATGTCAGCGATCGCATTTGTTTAGATGGGGGCATTTCCACGGGGGGATTTACCGATTGTCTCTTGCAAAAAGGGGCAAAACGGGTTTATGGGGTCGATGTGGGTTATGGACAAGTAGCGTGGAGTTTACGGCAGCATGAACGGGTTATTTTACTAGAAAGAACTAATTTTCGCTATTTAACCCCAGAAAAGTTATACGGATCAGAAAAACCCGCCGATTTAGCGGTCATGGATCTGTCTTTTATTTCTCTGACCAAAGTGCTACCGACCCTGTGGACGCTATTAAATCCACCCCGAGAGGCGATTTTATTGGTCAAACCCCAATTCGAGGTGGGACGGGAAAAAGTCGGCAAAAAAGGGGTAGTTCGCGACTACCAAGACCAAGCAGGGGCAATTTTTCAGGTTTTACAGGCCGCCGAAGTCTTAGGATGGTTCTATCGGGGTTTAACTTGGTCTCCCATTACCGGACCTGCGGGTAATGTCGAGTATCTTCTCTGGTTGTCCACCGAGACTGGCCCAGTTAGTCCCAGTTTAGCCGCGATCGCAGAAATCAGTCAAAAAGCGATCGAACAGTTTTAACCCCAGTGTTTTGTCAAGGCAGTGGGGAGATTTTCAGAAAAACCCTTGACAAATGGCGAGACTTGCTTTATACTTTATGTATAATGGGAATCCGTGCGCCCATATATATAGGGTTTTTCGGCGAAGATAAGAGAGAAAAAAATAGACTGAAAAATCGGGTTGGATGAAGAGGGAAATTTTCTCTCCCCGACAAGCATTAAACAAAGCATTTCTGAGAGTCAAACCGAATCTTTGTCAGGTAGAGAAGTTTCAAGTATTCTTAGATACAAAAACGATGATCGGGGAGTTCAATATATCGGAAAATGGGAGAGATAACCCAAAAAAATTATCGTTAAATCATGTTAAGTCCCGTAGAAACGATTAAAATTCTCGAAAATCATCCCGATCGCACTTTTCCAGCTGGTGAAGTTATTTTTGCCGATGGCACGGAGGGCGAGTTAATGTACGGTATTCTTAGTGGAGAAGTGGAGATGTATGTCAAGGGACAATTGATAGAAACTCTAGAAAAAGGGGATGTATTCGGAGCAGGAGCGCTCCTGCACCCAGATAAACTGCGAGAATCCACAGCTATCGCCAAAACTGATTGTAAATTAGCCTATATCAATCAACCGCAGTTTTTATTTGCCGTGCAGGAAACCCCCATGTTTGCGCTGGAAGTGTTAAGAAGTTATTCCGATCGCTTTCGCAAGTTAAAAAAAATCTTCACCAGTGAAGCATAGAGGAGCAAAAGAAAGCCATACCCCGAAAACTATTGACCGAAAATCTCACCGATAGTTAAACGGGAACCATTGACCAAATCCCCACCAGAACGCGGTGATTTTCCCGATAATTGCACTTCTTTCAATAATAATAAACCCGCTCCTGTCTGCACTACTGGCCCGAAATTTTTCCAGAGCGCCACGATCGATCCCACTTCTCCGCTTAGATCAGAAAGGTCTTTTGTCTGTAATTCTGGAGGAAGTTGACCGAGATCGTCTAGGGGAATAGTGGCCATCACTTTTAGGGGTTGTCCCCGGAAAGTGGTTAGCGCATTCGGATAAAAACCCCGGACTCGATCGTGAATTGTCCGGCCCGAATCTTGCCAGTGGATTAGATAGTCAGATTTTTGAATTAAAGGGGCATAGGTGGCATCGTCGTTATTTTGAGGAATTGGGGTAATTTCTGCTCGATCGAGCTTAGAGAGGGTTTCTAGGAGCAAATCCGCCCCCATTTGGCCTAGGGTTGCTCCCACCTGTTCGGCATTGTCAAAAAGAGCGATCGGGCTGTAGGCTTTCAGTAACATCGATCCGGTGTCTAGGCCCGCATCCATTAACATGGTGGTAATGCCGGTTTCTTTTTCTCCCCTAGCGATGCACCACTGCACGGGGGCTGCTCCCCGATATTTGGGTAAAATTGAGCCATGAACGTTAATACAGCCTAATCGCGGCATCTCTAGAATTTCTGGGGAGAGAATTTGTCCGTAGGCAACGACTACAAAGGCATCCGCTCGCGATTGTCTGAGAAAATTTAAGGTTTTAGCGTTTTTTTTCACACTTTTGGGCTGCAAAACCGGTATTTGCTGTTCTATGGCTATTTGTTTCACCGGTGAGGGGGTTAATTGATTACCCCTTCCCCGGCGCTTGTCCGGTTGGGTAACGACGGCAATTATTTCTATATCGGGATTGGCTAATAATTTTTTTAGGGTGGGAACAGCAAAAGTCGGGGTTCCGAAAAAAACAATACGCATGGGAGAAGGGGGTATTTTTCAGTTATCAGTGTGCAGTAATCATTAACGACTAACTATGCCAGACCATTGGATTTTTTTGGCTTTTTCCCGACGATAGGAGAAAAAATGATCTTCTTGTTGATAGGTACAAAAAGGAGCGATCGCGATTTGTTCATCCCTAATTCCTAACTGTTGTAGTTGATGATAAATCACCCGTCGCACGTCTAAGCGCACTTTTCCTTTTTCCTCGTCAGCAAATAAGGGGGAAGGGGAGAGGTTAAATAAATTCGCCAGAATTTGCTCGGGATTGGTTTCTTGGGGAAATAAACTTAAACCCACTTCTGCGGCAACTTCTCCATCTACTTGATACACTTCTCCGGCAATTGCTGGCCCCAGGGCCAAGACTAAGTTATCTAAACAACTACCGGAGTTTAATAACTGCTTAACTGCTTTGACAACTATTCCCTTAGCTGTCCCTCTCCATCCAGAATGAATCGCCACCCCAACACCGCTAGAGCGATCGCCTATTAGTACGGGCGTACAATCAGCACTGGCTACCCAAATCCCTTGACCGGAAGCATCGGTGATAATTCCATCCGCTTCGGCTATTTCTGGGTTAGTAATCCCTTGGGGATTTAATAGGCGATCGCCATGTACCTGTTTGACCCGATAAACTGGTACATTTGCCCCTAAAGCGTCCGTAAAAGCTTCCGGGGTTTGGGGGTAATAATGACGGGTAAAAAAGCCGTGGGACCAATCCTCTAGGAGATTACAGGTAAGATAGGGCAATCCTTGCCATGTTTGCCATTGCCACAGAGAAGTCTCGGTTAATCGGACATTGATCGCTACATTGGTCACAGTCTAAGCCTCTCTGGCTGCAATAATACCTTATTCTCTCCTATCCTAGTTCTGAGCTTGGCTAAAAGGCAACCGGAAGATTATTACTTAAAACCCTTGACAAATGGCGAGATTTGCTTTAGACTTTTTATATAATGGGAATCCGTGCGCCCATATATATATAGTTTTTGGGCAAAGATAAGAGAGAAAAAAATAGACTCCAAAACCGGGTTGAGTAGGAATGAGGATAAAGGTGTGAAGACGGAAAATTTCTCTCCCGGACAAGCATTAAACAAAGCATTATTCGAGATTCGCGACAGATTGAGGAAAGGGCAGATTTAATTTTAATGTTATGTGGGGATGAATATTATCCAAATACCTCTAATCAGGGGATTATGGCAATTATCGAGGATTTATAGTTCTCCTTTGAAGGTTTTTTCTCTGAGTTGTTTCACCTCGTTGATTTTGCCTTGTAGGTTATCAAGATAAGTGAAGATTTCTTATTCTAAATCCCCACTTTCACTCATATTCACCCTCACCTATAAACAAATCATAAAACAAAGAAACCGAAATAATAACCGTTTGTTCTAATTCTATCATCTCCTCAAAATCCCGATCACCAGTAATCAAAAAATCCGCCTCACTAACCCTTGCTAAAGCGATAAACTTAGCATCTTTGGCATCTCTGGCAAAATCTACAGTAACATTAACTTCTATTACTTTAGGAATCGTTTCAATTTTATCAAGCCATTCCTGTCTTACTTCATCAGTTAACTTTAATTTCCGTCTATTTAAAACTTCTCGATATTCGGTTAAAATTTCCTGAGAAACTATCCAATCAATATCAGAATGGTCACTAATAAATTGAACAATCTCTCTCGGTTTTCTTCCTTTTAAAACTGCAGAAACAAGAATGTTAGTATCAACAATAACCTTCATTCTCCTCTCCGATAAGCTTCAATTTCGGCGGCTATTTCTTCTTCTGTAATATCTTGAATACCCGGAATTGCTTGAGTTTTATTAAATAAATTCCTTAATTCCTGACTTAACCTTACTCTTTCAGGATCAATCGGTTTGTCCTTATTTTGTTCCCGTTCTTTTCGATACTTCCTAATCTTTTCTTTTAATAAGGCTTTTGCGGATTCTCTCCCTTTAACATAATCGGGTAATATAATTTCATCCTCCTGTTCTTCTAATAGCTGAAACGCTTTAGAGATAACCTCTTGAGGGGTATTATATTTACCAGTTTTCAGTTGTCTTTCTAAAAACTGTTCCTGTTCAGGGGTTAACGTAATTTGTATCATAATTACCAAATAGTTTGAAGATTAGATAAAGCTTGAATATAGCAGAAACCTTAATCTGACCCTGATGCCTAACAACATTTTCTTTATCCTGATTTAAAACCCCCTTAATCTCAGCCATCAACCCCCTGATTCTTGCATCCTTTTTCATAATAGCACTCAGCAACTGTTCGGGGGGTAAATGTTCAAAATCTTCCAGGAACTGGGGAAGTGGGGAAATTTTCAGAAAAACCCTTGACAAATGGCGAGACTTGCTTTAGACTTTTTAGATAATGGGAATCCGTGCGCAAATATATATATAGTTTTTGAGCGAAGATAAGAGAGAAAAAAATAGACCCCAAAATCGGGTTGAGCAGGAAGAGGATAAAGGTATGAAGACAGAAAATTTCTCTCCCCGACAAGCATTAAACAAAGCATTTCTGAGAGTCAAACCGAGTCGTAGTCAGGTAGAGAAGTTTCAAACCCACCTGACTGGAAAGAGGGTGTGGGGTGTAGGGTGTGGGGTGTAGGGAAGGAAACCTCTTTCATCTGTGGGGGTGAAAATTTTTTCATCGGGACTAACTACAATTCTTAGGGAGTATAAACGAGACAGAATCCAAAGCTGACTGCTGATGGATATAAAATCGGCTCGATTTTTTTCTAAAAACCCTTGACAAATGACGAGACTTGCTTTAGACTTTTTAGATAATGGGAATCCGTGCGCAAATATATATATAGTTTTTGAGCAAAGATAAGAGAGAAAAAAATAGACTCCAAAATCGGGTTGAGTAGGAATAGGGATAAAGGTATGAAGACAGAAAATTTCTCTCCCCGACAAGCATTAAACAAAGCATTTCTGAGAGTCAAACCGAGTCGTAGTCAGGTGGAGAAGTTTCAAACCCACCTAGAACAACTTTTGGGGAGTATAAACGAGACAGAATCCGAGGAGTTCCATAAAAACCTGCTTGCAGACTTTCTCAAACACAGCTACTATAGTCCCCAACATTTCATCAACACCAAGGGAAGGAATGATTTAGTCATCCATAATGGGAAAGAATCGCGGGATTCCGTGGGGGTAATACTGGAAGTCAAGAAACCCAGCAATAAAAGCGAGATGCTGCGGAGAGACAAACTCAACTGTAAAGCATTACAGGAATTACTCCTCTACTTCCTACGGGAAAGAATAACCGAGAAAAACCTAGAGATAAAACACCTGATTGCTACCAATATATATGAGTGGTTTATCTTCGATGGGAATATCTTCGAGAGACTATTCGCACAAAATCAGGAACTTGTCAGACAGTTTAATGACTTTGAGACGGGGAGACTAACGGGAAAAACCACCGACTTCTTCTACAAACAGATAGGGGAACCCTTCCTGAACTCCATACTCGATTCCCTGACATACACCCATTTTGACTTGCGGGAATACTCCCAAACCATCCGGGAAGACGAACATAACCTTATCAGTCTCTATAAAATCTTTTCTCCCGAACACCTCTTAAAACTCCCCTTTGCGAACGATAGCAACAGTCTCGACAAAAACTTTTATAGTGAACTGCTGCATATCATCGGATTGACAGAGATAAAAGAGGGAGGAAAAAAACTCATCCAACGTCTGCAACCGGCAGCGCGACAACCCGGTTCGCTGCTAGAGAACGCTATCAGTCAAGTGGAGAGTTTAGATAAAATCTCTCGTTTACCCAATCCCGAAGAATTTGGGGAGACGGAAGAGGAGAGACTATTGAATATCGGTTTAGAGTTGGGGATAACCTGGATAAATAGAATCCTCTTCCTCAAACTATTAGAAGCGCAGATAATTAGGTATCATCGGGGGGATAAATCCCTAGGGTTTCTCAATTTAGGCAAAATTGCCAACTATGACGACTTAAATCGCTTATTTTTCAGCGTTTTGGCCAAAAAACAGACAGAAAGAAGCAAAGACATCCAGAATACCCATACTCAGGTTCCCTATCTCAACAGTTCCCTATTTGAACCGACAGACTTAGAACAGTCAACCATAGTCATCAGTAACCTGCGTTCGGAGAATATAGAGATTTTTGCAGGAACAGTCTTAAAGGATAGTCAGGGGAAAAAGCGAACAGGAGAAATCAACGCTTTAGCATACCTATTTGAGTTTCTCAATGCCTACGATTTTAGCAGCGAAGGTGGGGAAGCGATACAGGAGGATAATAAGACTCTTATCAATGCGTCAGTGTTGGGATTAATCTTCGAGAAAATCAACGGATATAAGGATGGTTCCTTTTTCACCCCCGGTTTCATCACTATGTATATGTGTCGGGAAACGATTCGACGCGCAGTAATAGAGAAATTTAACCAGAGTCAGGGATGGGATTGTCAGACAATCGAGGATGTGTATAACCGCATCAAAGACAAAACGGCAGCCAATGCTATTATCAATAGTCTCAAAATTTGTGATCCTGCGGTGGGTTCGGGACATTTTCTTGTTTCTGCTTTGAACGAGATAATCGCGATTAAGAGTGAGTTACAGATTTTATTGGATAAAGAGGGTAAAACTCTCAGGGATTATCGGGTTGAGGTGGTGAACGATGAGTTAATCGTCACCGATGATGACGGTAATCTGTTTGAATATAATCCCCGCAACCGAGAAAGTCAGCGAGTACAGGAGACTTTATTTCAGGAAAAACAGCGTCTGATTGAGGGGTGTCTCTTTGGAGTTGATATCAATCCCAACTCGGTGAAAATCTGTCGGTTGCGTTTATGGATTGAGTTACTCAAGAATGCTTACTACAAAGCAGATAACGAGTTAGAGACGTTACCGAATATCGATATTAATATCAAGGTTGGCAATTCTCTGATTAGTCGCTTTGGGTTATCCAATGATTTACAAGTCTTTTCCCGCAAAAGTCGTTTAAGTATCGAGAGTTATAAGGATGCGGTGAGAGTCTATCGCAACGCGGAGGATAAGTCGCAAAAGCGTGAGATGGAGAGATTGATAAGCGAGATTAAGAGTAGTTTTCGTCAGACTTTACAGTTAGATGAACCTCTGAAAAAGCGCTTGCGGGGTTTGGAAACGGATTTATATAGTCTAGAGAATCAAATTTTGTTATTTGAGGAGTCACCCAAGGAAAAGAAAGCGCGGGAAAGGAAGATTATTCAGTTAAGGAATGAGATTGATAAGTTACGTCCGCAACTAGAGGAGATTGAAAGCGGTAAGATTTATCATAATGCTTTTGAATGGCGCTTCGAGTTCCCCGAAGTCCTAGATGATAAGGGGAATTTTATCGGTTTTGATGTCATTATAGGTAATCCTCCTTGGGGAGCAAAAATAGATAATAAACATCTAACCAAAATAAAAGAGAAAAATTCCGATATTATCGTGAGAATGATAGATTCTTTCATGTTTTTTGTTAATTTGACATTCTCCATTAAATCGCAATATGGTCTTATCTGTCAAATTATCCCCGATGTTATTCTCTATCAAGTTGATAATGAAAAATTACGAGAGAAAATTTTTAAAACCCATCAATTAGAGATAGCTTTTAATCTGGGAGATAGAATTTTTGAAGATGTTGCTAGACCATGTTGTATTATACTTCTGACATCGAAATTTACTAATATATCTTGGGTGGGAGAATATCAAAAATCTTCTGATGATAGTGTTAATAGTCTCAGTCACAATTTATTAATACCAATAGAGACATCTTTTTTTAAAACAATTCCTAATCAAGTCATTACTACTAAAAACCTAATTGGATACAAAATTATCAATAGATATAATAAAATTAAACTTAGAGACTTAATAGATCAAGATGGAATTCAAAGAGGAGTCAGTCCTGATTTAAAAGAAGCTTTTATTGTTGATAAAAAAAATATCGATAAATTCCATCTGGAGCAAAATTTTATTTTTCCTACTATTACTGGTGGGAGGGATTTAAATAAATACTTGATCTCAGATATTGATAAAAAGATTATCTATACTAAAAAAACGGATGATCCTCAATTAATACCGCAAATAATTGAGTATTTAAAATCTTTTAAAGAGCGAATAACTTGTGTAGAAGTTAAAGAAAATAAACATCCTTTTTGGTCTTTGCACCGTCCCAGAAACCAAGAAATTTTTCTAAAACCAGAAAAAATTATTGGTGTGATTACTGGAGATAAAATTATTGTTGCTTTGGATAACAATCAAATATTTCCAACGGATGGACTATACTTAATGTCCAGTAGCGGAAGATTATCCAATAAATTTTTATTAGGAGTTTTAAACTCAAAAATCATTACTTATTTTTATCGATTATTGTCAATGGAAGTTAATCGTACTTTAGCTCAAATAAAGCCAACAATTTTAGAAGAAGTACCGATTGAAACACATCCTGAAACCTTAGTAAAAAAAATTGAAATTAAAGTCGATCAAATTCTCACGGCTAAAAAATCTAATCCCAAAGCTGACACCAGCGAGTTAGAAAAAGAGATTGACAAAATAGTGTATGAATTGTATGGATTAAGTGAGGAAGAAATCAGGATAATAGAGGGGGAAATAAAATAAATATAAATGTAGGGTGTGTTAGCGAAGCGTAACGCACCCAAAAGCATCCCAAAGGACTAAAAAAAATTTGATCCCCCTAAATCCCCCTTAAAAAGGGGGACTTAAATTTGATACATTCGTTCTCATGATAAATTCTGTTTTTAATAGTATGATGAACTCCCAATCGAACTTTAAAACCCATCTCCCCACTTCCCCATACCTATTACCTATAATTATTAGTATTCTATAATACCAATGCTTAGGAAACTATAAAGAAAATCCCAAGATTGAGCGAGTACCTTGGCAAAAAAAGCTATAATAGAATAAAATGCCTAATTTTTTCAACAAAATTGTTATGATAGTTACCAATAGACAAGAGCTAGAAGAACTGATACAACAGGTAAAAAAAGCTCAACAACAATTTGCCAACTATAACCAAGAACAAGTAGATCTTATCTTCAAAAAAGCCGCATTAGCAGCCAACAACGCTCGCATTCCCCTAGCTAAAATGGCAGTACAAGAGACAGGGATGGGAGTAATAGAAGATAAAGTGATTAAAAACCATTTTGCCTCAGAAATCATCTACAACAAATATAAACACAGCAAAACCTGCGGCATTATCGAAGAAGATAAATCCTTTGGATTGCAAAAAATCGCCGAACCCGTGGGCATTTTAGCGGGGATCGTACCCACTACAAATCCCACCTCCACAGCCATTTTTAAAGCCCTAATTGCCCTGAAAACCCGCAACGGCATCATTTTTTCCCCCCATCCGCGAGCCAAAGACTGCACCATCGCAGCGGCCAAAATAGTCTTAGAAGCGGCCGTCAAAGCAGGCGCACCGGCCGGTATTATTGGTTGGATCGATCAGCCATCGGTGGAACTTTCCCAAGCATTAATGCAACATCCCAGCATTAATTTAATCCTTGCTACCGGCGGTCCCGGTATGGTAAAAGCGGCCTATTCTTCCGGAAGACCTTCCCTAGGAGTCGGTGCCGGCAATACCCCCGCTTTAGTGGACGAAACTGCTCACATAAAAATGGCCGTTTCCTCGATTATTCTCAGTAAAACCTTCGATAACGGCATGATTTGCGCCTCGGAACAATCGGTAATCGTTGTCGATAGCATCTATGAAGAAGTTCGACAGGAATTTATTGATCGCGGGGCCTATCTTCTTTCCCCCGAAGAAAGGGAAAAAGTCGCCGGGATTCTCCTCAAAGATGGTCATATCAACCCCGATATCGTCGGACAACCGGTAGAAAAATTAGCCACCATGGCCGGAATTTCCGTTCCCGAAGATACCCGCTTACTAATCGGAGAAGTAGAAAATATTGGCTTAGAAGAACCATTTTCCTACGAAAAACTCTCGCCAATTTTAGCCATGTACCGAGCGAAAGACTTTGAAGATGGGGTAAAAAAAGCCGAAAAACTGGTCTTATTTGCCGGTCGAGGTCATACGGCCGTGCTTTATACCGCACCCTCCAATCGGGAACATATTAAGCACTTTCAAGACAACGTACAAACGGCCCGGGTATTAATTAATACCCCTTCCTCCCAGGGTGCGATTGGTGATATCTATAACTTCCGTCTCGATCCTAGTTTAACCCTCGGTTGTGGCACTTGGGGCGGTAATTCCATCAGCGAAAACGTCGAACCTACCCACCTATTAAATATTAAAACCGTAGCCGAGCGCCGGGAAAATATGCTTTGGTTCCGAGTACCACCAAAAGTATATTTTAAATACGGGTCATTACCGATCGCTATTCGGGAATTAGCCGGCAAAAAACGGGCCTTTATTGTCACCGATAAACCTCTTTTCGACCTAGGAGTTACCGCACCTTTACAGGAAATTTTAGAAGAAATCGGCATCACGATTAATATCTTTTATGATGTGGAACCCGATCCTTCCCTAGAAACCGTCGAACGGGGGTTAAATGTAATTAATACCTTCAATCCCGATGTAATTATCGCTATCGGTGGCGGTTCCCCCATGGATGCCGCTAAAATCATGTGGCTACTCTACGAGCATCCAGAGATAGAATTCGAGAGCTTGGCCATGCGTTTTATGGATATCCGCAAACGAGTCTATGAATTGCCCCCTTTAGGTGAAAAAGCTCTCATGGTGTGTATTCCCACCACTTCGGGAACAGGATCGGAAGTGACTCCCTTCGCCGTCGTCACCGATCGCCGTAATAATATTAAGTATCCTCTGGCAGATTATGCCCTAACTCCCAGCATGGCAATTGTCGATCCGGAATTAGTGCTAAATATGCCGAAAAAATTAACAGCCTACGGCGGAATTGACGCTTTAACTCACGCTCTTGAGGCCTACGTCTCGGTTTTAGCCTCAGAATATACCAATGCTCTTGCTCAAGATGCCATCCGACTGCTGTTTAAATACTTGCCCAGTTCCTATCATAACGGAGCTAAAGACCCGAAAGCGCGGGAAAAAGTCCATTACGCGGCGACTATGGCAGGAATGGCCTTCGCTAATGGCTTTTTAGGCATCTGTCACTCCATGGCCCACCAATTAGGGGCAATTTTCCATATTCCCCACGGTCTAGCCAATGCCTTGATGATTTCCCACGTCATCCTCTATAATGCCACCGATGCCCCCTTTAAACAGGCTACCTTCTCTCAGTACAAATATCCTAACGTGAAGTGGCGCTATGCCAGAATCGCTCATTCCTTGGGATTGGGAGGAGAAAGCGAGACCGAAAGTGTGGAAAGATTGGTATTAGCGATCGAATGTTTAAAACGGGAAATCGGTATTCCGGCCAGTATTAAAGAGGTAATTCCCGAAACTGAAGCCGAATTTATGGCCAAATTAGACCATTTAGCCGAACAAGCTTTCGATGATCAGTGTACCGGAGCCAATCCCCGTTATCCCCTGATTGAGGACTTAAAAACCCTGTTAATCCAAGCTTATCACGGCAATTTGCCCCTAGAGGTGGCGGTAAATGGTCACGGTGAGGTCAGTCTTGCCGATTTGAAGTTAGAGCCGCAACCGTTGAGCTTGTAGGGATAGATTTTGCCTTTGATTCCCCCTACCCCCTGTAGGGTTGATTCATGAATCAACCCTACTTCTTGCCTTTTGCCTATTGCCTTTTGCCTTTCTTCACTGGGAAATTTATTTTGCAGGACTACTTAAAAATTATCTTTTTTCCCCCGCAGCCGTGCAAACACTTGTATTGGTTCGCTGCTATCCATGGTCATGGCCAAAGCGGGACTATCCCAACGCAAAAAAGGATTAGTCAGCTTTTCCGTCCCCAAAATTGCCGGAATCGTGGGAATATCTTCAGCGCGATGTTTTTCCACTTCCCGATAACGCTGCTGCAAAGCAGCATTATTAGGGTCAACTGTCAAGGCAAACTTTAAATTATTTAACGTATATTCGTGAGCGCACCAAACCCTAGTCTGGTCAGGCAGCGATCGCAATTTAGTTAAAGAAGCCACCATTTGGCCCGGTGTTCCCTCAAATAAACGACCACAACCCCCCGAAAACAGGGTATCACCACAGAATAACTCGCCGTAATCTCCGGGGTTAACCGGGGGAAAATAATAGGCAATATGAGCGCGAGTGTGGCCGGGGACAAAGAAAACCTCGGCCCGGCGACCGGCAAATTCCACCCGGTCCCCCTCCTCTAAAAACAGCTGCTGGCCCGGAATGCGACCGCGATCCTCCTTTCCCCCATAAACACAAAGATGGGGATAACGATTAATTAAAGCCTGATTAGCCCCCACATGGTCGCCGTGGTGATGGGTATTAAAAATAGCGACTAAATCCACCTGTAAAGCCTCTAATCGCCTGAAAACGGGTTCAGGTTCCGCCGGATCCACCACGGCCGCGATTTTTTGTGCCGGATCGTAGAGGAGGAAAATATAATTATCGGAAAGGGCGTTAAGACGTTCGATCTCCATGGTAGAATTTTGGGCTAAGGTTTAACTCGATCATACCTATAGCAGCATCTTTGAGAAATCAGGCTAGAAACCTCAACCACTGGGACAAAATCTTAAATATGGCCGATGTAGAATAATAACTATAATAAAAGTGTCATAAAAAAGCAGTGAATTTATAGTAGTTATGACGATCAAATTTCGGTTTCATCCAGAGAAAGCAGTTGAAGCCGCTGCTATACTCTTAAAGCTGCACGGCAAACCGATGAAGTATTTAGGGTTGCTGAAAATGCTCTATATAGCTGACCGTCTTGCTTTAAAAACCATGGATCAACCAATTACTGGGGATAGATATGTATCAATGGATTATGGACCGGTTCTCAGGGGTGTTTATGATTTGATTAAAGGACAGCCCGTGGACTCTGCTTTACCCCTGTGGTCGAAATATATTTCTCCCCGGGATTCTAATTATGTTGACCTGCTGCAATATCCCGGCAATGAAGAACTCTGTGAAGAAGAAGAAATGATTCTTAAACAGGTTTACAAGACTTTTGGCCATCTCAATCCCTTTCTTGTAGCCGAATGGACTCACGATTTACCAGAATGGAAGGATCCCCATGGTTCGGCTATTCCAATTTTAGTGGAGGATGTTTTGCGATCTATGGGTAAAACGGAGGAGGAAATCGAAGATATTAGCCAAGAAGCCCAGCGAGAAGCCTATTTAGATGGAGCTTTACATGGCTAGTCTGGTAGTCAAGCTGGGGGATGCCTTTTTAATCGATACACCCCCTAATAAGCAACATCTCTATATTGCGATCGCAAAGACTTCTGAAAATAGATATTTATTTGTCAATGTTACAACTCGAAGAAGCAGTTCGGAAGCTACTTGTGTGCTTTTGCCCGGCCTTGGTGTCCCGAATTTTATCGTCTGTGAATCCGTGATTGCCTATCAATTTGCCCGGGAGATGGATGCCACGGAATTAGCCAGTTTAATCACTGCGGGTAGTCCGATTCCAAAAGGCTCCTGTTCAGCCACAATTCTCGCACAGATTCAGCAAGGTGGTCTAGTTTCTCGACGACTGAAAAACAAGTACAAAATTGCTCTTAGAGCTTTCTTAGATACATAGCTTCAGCCGTTTTCTGGTTAACAAGTTTTTGTCCCCTAACTCCCCGCAGGACAGGAATCGGCGAAAATTACGCAGGGAATCCCCACATGACTAACGGGAACAATATAGGGTTCTGTGGGGGGAAATAAAGCGACAACGTGGGGAACGGGACGGGGAGTATAATGCACTTGCGACTGGCCCCGATAAGCGAGGGAGGTGCTTGCTCCTGAATCCAACATCACCGCCTCCCGAAAGCCTGCCTGTACTAATAATTCTCCCAAAGCCATGGAATCGATCGGCTCTCGGGAAACCCCGATTACTGGCTGTCCTGCCTGATTAATCCCCCAAAAAGCCCGGTGACGCAGGGCATCAAAACCGTAAAGTGTACCAAAGGATTCTCGGGATTGTGGTTGTCCATCTTTGACTAACCAAGCGGCCGCGACAAAAGCATCCGTCACCTTGAGATCATCTCCAGCCTCCGCTGCGATTCCTTCTAGGGTATTATGACGGGCAGGATCAAAAGGAAGATAACGCACCCATTGATCAGTAATGATTACTAAAGGACGACCCTCTAACTTGCCGATTTCCCCTTCATATCCCGGGATAAAGCCGCCATTTTCGCTTAAAACCGGCCCGATCATCTGATTTGAGTCCAATTCCTTGAGAGAGAAAAAACCGCCATCTACAGCCGCGATCGCTTCTGTGCCAGCGATAATTTCCTCCACTTGATAACGACTATCAGCGTGAATAGTTTTGGGAATCCCGCCACTAATCAGAACAAGTGTATTAGTTGGGAATTCCACTTCCCGTTTTTGGATGGTGGTGGCAAAGTTAAAACCGCCATCGGTACGGGGTAAGGGATCACCTCCCCAAGCTTGCGGGACAACTTCCCTAGTGCGCGATTGCCCAAAGCGTCCAATCGTGAGTAAATCGGGGGATTGGCCAGCAAAATGCTCATCGAGGTCATTCATCGATAAAGCCGCCCGATAACCCGCTTTTTTGACGAATTCCTTCACTCGATCGTCCGCCTTCCCTTCCGGATAGGTAAAATAATTAATCGGAATACCCAATTCTTTTTCTAAGATTTGTTTCGATTGCTTGACTTCTTGCTCCAAATCTGCATCGGACAATAACCTTAAATCCCGGGGATGACTAACACTATGGGAGACAATCTGTACTAGAGGATCGGCGGCCATTTCCTGGAGTTGTTGCCAAGTGACACTGGTTCGGCCGGTTTTTTGAGTCATTTTATTGATATAAATCGAGAAAACGGCGGGATAGTTATATTTTCTCAATAAAGGATAGACATACTGGTAATGTCCCCCATAACCATCATCAAAAGTCAATAAAACCGGTTTAGCGGGAAGGGGGATACCTGTCCGCAGATGGGAAATTAACCAATCGATACTGATCGGAGTTGCCCCGATTTCCTGCAAAAATTGAAAATGTGCCTCTAATTCGCCTGGGGTAACGTCAAAAAATACCTCTTTTTCTGGTAAAATGTCGTGATACATTAAAATCGGTACTTTAGTTCCTTGAGCGCGGGGATGAATTTCCGGCCAGGGGGCTAATTCGATCGCTGTTGTCGAGTTATTTAGCCAATTATCGAGACTAATATCGTTTTTTTGGAGAGATAGGGAAAAAATCACTCGATCTGATAAGTTTTTATAGGTTTTACAATCAAAAATTCTCGATATATCCTTAAAAGAACTATTTTCTCGGACATAATCCGCGCATTCCGGTTGAAACTCCCTAAAAGGTGCGGGGAGAGAATCACCCCCCACCAGAGCATTAGAACGAGGATAGAGAGAAATTGCCCAAATAATCAGACAAACGACGATAAATGCCAAAAATCCGTATAGGGGAAGGAAAGAAAAGGAAGATTTTTGCCGAGCTTGCCAACGCATAAGATCAAGTAATAAAGTAAAAAGTAAAAAGTAAAAAAGCAGATAGGCCCTGAGTTACCGAAAAAACTGCCTTTTATCTAGATTTTTGGCTTTTGTTTTCTCGTCAGCAAAGCCCACTGATTACAAGCTGAGTTTCCCCATAATCCGCTCCCTTGTCAAGTTTTCTAGAACACCCTCATCAGTTATCAGTTATCAGTTATCAGTGAGCAGTGAGCAGTGAGCAGTGAGCAGATTTGAGTTTTCAGTGGACAGTGGTAATCAGTGAGCAGTTGTCAATAGACTACCTTTATTGATTCTCCTTATTTCCCCACACCCTACACCCCACACCCTACACCCCACACCCCACACCCCACACCCCATCACCCCACACCCCTCCTATGTTCACGCGGACTAAGTTGGTAAAGCGTGACACAAAACTGCTAGAGTTAGCAAAGACGAGTATATAAACTTTACAGATATTGTATGAGAGTTTTGGTTATTGGCGGAGACGGCTATTGTGGTTGGGCAACGGCACTCCATCTATCAAATAGAGGTTACGAAGTAGGCATACTTGATAGTTTAGTTCGTCGCTATTGGGACTTACAATTAGGCTGCGATACCTTAACACCGATCGCACCCATATCTCATCGGATTCAACGCTGGCAAGATCTGACGGGAAAATCGATCGATCTTTTTGTCGGGGATATCAATAACTACGACTTTCTGATTCAATCCCTGCGACAGTTTCAACCAGACACCATTGTTCACTTCGGAGAACAGAGATCTGCACCCTTCTCCATGATCGATCGCGAACACGCGGTTTTAACCCAAGTTAATAACGTTGTTGGCAATTTAAACATCCTCTACGCGATGAAAGAGGAATTTCCCGAAGCGCACCTAGTGAAACTGGGAACGATGGGTGAGTATGGTACACCGAATATAGATATTGAAGAAGGCTACATCACGATCGAACATAACGGTCGTAAGGATACTTTACCCTATCCCAAACAGCCTGGTAGTATGTACCATCTCAGCAAAGTCCATGATAGCCATAATATCCATTTTGCCTGTCGGATGTGGGGTTTAAAAGCCACGGATCTCAATCAAGGGGTGGTTTATGGAGTCCTCACCGAAGAAACGGGAATGGATGAGATGTTAATTAACCGTCTCGATTACGATGGGGTTTTTGGTACTGCTTTAAACCGTTTTTGTATTCAAGCGGCGATCGGTCATCCCCTGACAGTGTACGGTAAAGGTGGACAAACGCGAGGATTTTTAGATATCCGCGATACCGTGCGTTGTTTGGAATTAGCGATCGCCAATCCCGCTCAATCGGGGGAATTCCGCGTTTTTAACCAATTTACCGAACTGTTCAGCGTCGGTGACTTGGCACTGATGGTGAAAAAAGCTGGTTCCGCGTTAGGGTTAAATGTGGAGATTAACAATCTTGACAACCCGCGCATCGAGTTAGAGGAACATTATTTTAACGCTAAAAACACGAAATTACTCGATCTAGGCCTACAACCTCACTATCTCTCCGATTCTCTCCTCGATTCCCTCCTAAACTTCGCCACCAAGTATAAAAATCGGGTAGATATGAATCATATCCTACCAAAAGTCACTTGGAAACGATAATTTATTAGTAAATGATAAGTCGAGGATGGGTTACTTGCCCATCCTTTCCTTTTTTCTAATGTATCGGAATCAAACTCGATCTTAATCGGCACTGATGAGAATTATGGTCGTCCGCAATTGGGGAAATTAGGGCAACGTTCCCGCATTAACTGGGAAAATTCCGTTCTTTGAGCGGGAGTTAAGACTTGGCGAATTTCCAAAAAACTTTCAAATTGCAGGTTACTCATTTCTTGGCGATTGCGAGAGATTTGCTGATGTTTAGCACGGATATCTCGATCGGAAGCATTATTCGATAATAAACTATTTAATTCTTGTTCGTTGTTTCTAATGGTTTCTCGCAACTTTTTGGTTTTTTCCTGATATTTCTGACGAATAGCGGCAATTTTCGACTTTTGGTCATCGCTAAGGTTTAATTGTTCGATTAGTCTTTCTCGAGAATTATTCATCCCACGGGGACGACTCTCAGGACGCTGGGGAGAGCCAGTTTGAGCAGTGAATAGACGATCCTGGGGATAGGATAGCACAGTGGCAGTTGGGACTAGGTTAGCCGCCAGAGTTAAAGCCATGGTCGTGCCGAGAATCGAGAGAGTAGAAAGGGACATAATTGACCTCGACCAAGAAATTAAGGATTATAGGTAGAATAGGTGAGTTGAGGCTCGTTTAAGCTCATCCAAGGCGAACTATAAACGCTAGGAGCAGCCATCGGTGGAGCGATGCTATGGTTCCAACTCTCCACTAAAAAAGCTTCTAACTCCTCATCGGAAATTTGGCCTAGTTGTGGATGAGGATGAGACCAACGATAGGAAGCAAAAATCAGCGCCGATAAGGCAGTAATACCAGTTATCCACCCCAATAAAGGCAGCAATTTTGGGCAAGTTACCGGCCTTTCTCCCTTAATCATTTGCATTAACTGTTCTTCTTGATCTATCGGTCGAGGTGGCAGCGATGGACGATAGCGACGCAGAAAATTAACTACTTTCTCATCTTCCGGGGACATTAGAGAACTCCTTGTTTTTGCAAAAATTGACCCATGGTTTTACGCGCATAATGAAGACGTGATTTCACCGTACCGAGGGGAATTTCTAAGATTTGGGCGATTTCCTTTTGGGGTAAGTCCTCTAGATCGTGAAGGACAAGGACAGCGCGATGTTCTAAACTGAGAATTTCTAACCCTTGCTGGACCACCTCCTCATAATGCAATTGCATCAAATCAGGACTATCTTGGGGACGGGATTCACTATCAAGGGGGTTTTCCTCATCAGTGCTTTTGGCCATCCTCATTTGTCTTTTGGCTAATTGTCGCCGACCATCGATCGCCACATTGCAAGTAATCCGATAAACCCAAGTGGAAAAGTATTCAGGTGAACGCAATTTCGGCAACCCGTGCCACACTCTTAAAAATACCTCTTGGACAAAATCCTCTAGGAATTCCCTTCCACAGAGTTGATAGAGAGTAGAGCGGATTTTTGGTTGATAAAGACGGTAAAGGTGACGAAAAGCACCCCTATCACCCCTTTGACATTTCAAGATTAACTCTCGATCGCTCACACTTGTTTGCTTCTCGGTTATCACCTCGATCATTCCCCTCACCCCTAGCTACTTGTCCCTTTAGACTAGGGGGTGTCAAGAATGGTTCATAACCAGTGATCAGTTATCAGTGATCAGTTATCAGCTTTTTTCTCCCCACACCCCACACCCCACACCCCACACCCCACACCCCACACCCCACACCCCACACCCCACACCCCACACCCCACACCCCACACCCCACTTCCATCACCGAGGGAGTAATTGTTGATAGAAATCCAATTGTTTTTGAGCGAGGGCTTTATTAGTATAATTGGTCATTACTCTCTGATAACCCCTCTGGCCTAATTCTTGAGCGAAGCTGGGATTATCTAAGAGAGTTTGTATCGATTTAGCCAGTGCATCCCCATCTTTTTCGGGAAAAATTAGACCTGTATCGGCAATAACAAAGGGAATTTCTCCCGAATCAGAACCAATAACAGGAACCTGACAGGCCATGGCTTCAATTAAGACATGACCGAATTGTTCTTTCCAACCGACGGCCGTTAAGGTTTTGACCTGATAGGTGGTTTCTGACGGCAAAACTAAAGTGTTCATCAGGTTAAGATAATTAACTACTTGATCGTGGGGAACACTTTCCACTATCATCAAGCGCTCGCTTATTCCTGCGGCTGTAGCTTCGCTGACTATTTTATCTTTCAGGATTCCCCGACCTAACAGTAATAATTTCCACTTACCTGTTAATTTAGCTACAGCTTTAATCAGCGTTAGAATGCCTTTCTCTTCCACAAAACGACCGATAAAACCAATCACAAATTCATCACTTTCAATACCTAAAGATCGAGCTAAATCGGGTTGCTTGCTGGGGGAAAAAAGAACTTCATCCACGCCTAATTGTGGTAAAACGGTGTATTTACCCCTGTAACCCCGTTCTTTTAAAACATCTACCCCGTCCTGATTACCAGCGATTAAACCATCGGTATTTTTCAGGTTATAAGCTTCTAACCAAGAGATGGGAAATTTAGGAGTATAGGGAAGATTCCACCAAGTAAAAAATACATTTTTAGCCCTAATATTTAAGAGACGATTCAGAGTAATAAATTGAGCATAAGCGAGAGATTTAGAACCCTGTTCCACTTGAATAATATCGGGTCTAATTTTTTTTAATAAAGGAATTATATCAGTGCCAAAAGTTAATAAAGCTTGGTTATTTTGGCTAAAATTAGAGATAGGAATAACTCGGAAATTGTCGGCTATTTTCGGTTGACTTTCAATGATTTTATTTTGGACTCCTCCCGGTTGCCAACGTTGGGGAACAACAATAGTAACTTCAATATTGGGATTTAATCTTGTCAGGGAGCGCAGTTTCTCACAGTTGAGATCAACTATATATGTATGACTAGCGACTAAAATTCTCATAGATTATCTAGTTTTGTATAAATTTGGCCATCATTCCAGAGGGACTTAACTTGAGTTTTCAAAGCATCCAGAAAACCTAAACTATAAAAAATTCCCCTAGAAAGGATTTTAATCGGGGAACCACCTTTATTACAGGGAGGATTGCCAAGAACGTGACAATCAAATAATTTAGCGTAGAGTCGCAATTGTTGAGCGAGAGTGAGATTTTTCAGAGCCATCAGAAAGTGATTATGATAAAAAGTCGTCTGATAACTCAGAGAACGAGTGCTAATATCATGACAGCCGCCGGTTTCTTCCCCTAAATGAACCAGATAAGCGGTGGGAGCGTACCAGACATGATAGGGAGTCTGGCGTAACCTTAAGCAAAAATCCGATTCCTCGCGCACGGCACTGCCACGAAAGCGTTCATCGAACCAAATGCCGTATTTCGTAAATATATCCTTCCGGAAAGACATATTACAGCCCCGGGCCGAGATTACCTGCTGGGGTTTAGTGGTGTGAACAAGGTCGATGTAATACCAAGCAATGCCCGGATCCATGGCTTGGGGGGGTAAAAAGTCGATTTCGTAGGGTTTGCTGGTATCTGTCCCCATTTTTTGGGAGTCACCCAATTTCATGCGATCGAATACCCGACCGGCCACTACACCTATCTCAGGGTTCTTGACAAAATTCTCACTATGTGCCTTGAGATAATTATCCGGGAGCCGCACATCATCATCGATAAAAAGAACGATATCGCCTTGAGCGCGACGGACTCCATAATTTCTAGCACCGGGTAAACTCGCCCAATCCAGCCGATACCAGCTAATTTTGTGCTGATTAGCCAGATTTTCTAGATAGGATTGTATTTCGGGGCTGTGGGTAGCGGTTTGGTCGATAACTAATACCTCAAAATCGGGGTAATCTTGTTTGAGTAGGTCATCGAGGGTATCTTTAAGGGGTTCTTCGCGTCGATAGGTGGGTATGATGACAGAAATCGAGGGAAAATTCATAGCAGTAAACAGTAATCAGTGATCAGTAAACAGTAATCAGTAATCAGTGATCGGTAAACAGTAAAAAGACAGTAGGAAACTTCTCTTTAATACTGCACACTTAAAAACTCAAATCTGACAACTGATAACTGATAAATGATAACTGAAAAAGCTTATAGTAATTTCAAGCTAAAGAAACACCTTTGCGTTTAAATTTTAAGCCCTTTTTGGAGGATATTGTGGCGGTTTCCCCCGCCAGAATTTTGGCTTCTTTTTCCTGTTTTTCGATCACGGGTAATTTAAAAATTAGACCCGCGAATATCCAATAATAAACCCCCAGAGGATCCGTATCGAGGGCATACCAATAGGGAAGATAGGCAACAAAGAGCAACAAAACCCAATAACTACCGGCAAAACCTCGCAGAGTCGGGTCTTTGAGGGAACGATAGGTGCGGAAGGCCAGATAAACTAGATGGGTCATGAATATCATGTACAAGGTAAAACCAATGTATCCCAACTCGAATAAAACTTTACTGTGATAGGTTTCCACAAAGGAAATATCACCGAAAATCCTAGCAGAAGATGTGGCCACACCGAGTCCACGACCTAAAATACCGCCCTGATTACGGATAGCAAAATCCAACTGTTCTTGAAGAAAAGCGGTGGGGGGAGCCTGTTGCCAACGGCTGATGGCACTATCGTAGCGTTGTTGGACAAAATCGGGGTTAAGGAAAGAAAAACCGATAGCTAGAAGTAAAGTGGTGGCAAAAATGATCGGCAAAAATCGTTTTAAGTTAGCGATTTGTCCCGTAAGAATCGTCATCAGACCAATAATCATCGGTACAGCAAAGAAAGCTAATCTTTGCCCAGAGACCACTGCATTAATAAAAACTAGGGTTAAACCCACTAGGGCTGCTATTCGCCATTTTTGGGAAATTTCACTAAAGGCACTGGCATAACAAATTACGGCACTAGAGACCAAAAACCAAGCCCAGTGCCAGGGGGAAACAAAAGTACCTGGTAAACGGATCATATTCACTTCCGGACTATAGACTAATCCCCCACCGACCAAACACCTTGCCTCTAAGGTGGCTTTGAATAGTGCATCAGCCACGTAGCCTCTAGTTCCTACACAACGACCAGTTTTCAGCATCCAGTATTGCATTAGTCCTAGGACACAACAAATAATCACTAAAGTCACTAAAAGACGACCAAAAAATAACAGGGTGGGTTTGTCTTTGATCAAGTAATAAGTGCAGAAGATCAAGGGAACATAACCTAGCAAAACTTTAAACCCTAATAGTCCTTGTAGAAAAGTCTCACTTGTCCGACAGGGAACTCCGCGCAAACGGCCATCCCTAAACATAGTCATCCCGGCCACGGAATCGCAAGTAGGCAGAAATTGTCTCTGTAAATTGACGGCTAATAGACAGACCATACAGAAAACAAAGATTAATAATAGAGTTGTGCCTAATTGTTTCGGGACAATAATCGGTAATCGCTTTTTTCGACATTCTAAAACTAAGGCGATTAAAGCGGGTAGATAAAATATATCTTTACTAAGCTGGAGGATTTGACTACCTCCCAACCAATAGATAATAGTGCCAGTGAAGGGGACATAGATAATAAATGCCCAAAGAGCCGCACGGGGATAGCTAAAGGAGAAAACTCCTAAAATCAAGGCTAAACTTACTGCCGCTCCTATCTTGGGATCAAATAATAAGCTGAGGGGTAATCCGATCAAAATTGCTGCACAAATGGCAAAAATAATCAACCCCGTTAACTTTTGTTTCTTTTGCCTTTCTTCTTTTTTGAGGGCAAGTTTCTCTTTGATGTTAGGTGGGCGACTATCGGCTTTTGTTTCGCCTTGTTTATGCTTTTTTTTCTTACGATCGATACTTAGTCCGGTCATAATTATCCCTTGCTAGGCTAGGCTAAGGGCATTATAATCCCTATCTCCCTCGATCGACTACAAAAGATAGCTTCGCACCGCTTGCACTAGCCTTTCTGTCCAACAATTGGCTAATTCTAAGGTTTCTGCTTCCACCATCACCCGAATTAAGGGTTCTGTCCCGGAAGCGCGCACCAAAATTCGGCCTTTTTCTGCCATGGCTGTCTCCGCTTGGCGGATTTCCAGGCGCAAAGGTTCACATTGCTGCCAATTACGTCGCACTTCTCTATCCTCCACCCGCACATTGCGTAAAATCTGCGGATAAGTGACAAAGCTATGATCGACTAAATTAGCCAAGGAAACCCCCGATTTCTGCACTAAAGCCGCTAAATGTAGGGCGGTTTGCATTCCATCCCCAGAAACTCCGTAATGATGGCAGAGAATATGACCGGATTGTTCGCCCCCTAGCATGGCTCCAGTTTCCCACATTTGCGCCTGAACGTGCTGATCGCCCACGGCAGTCCGCAAGAATTGGCCCCCCAGTTTTTGCCAAGCGCGTTCAAAGCCTAAATTAGCCATCACCGTCGCCACTAATAACCCATCGGGTAGCTGTCCTGCTTCTAAGAGGGAACGACCCCAAAAATAGAGGATATAATCGCCATCTACCACTCTACCTTGACTATCCACGGCCATGACCCGATCGGCATCGCCATCGAAGGCAAACCCTAAATCCGCTTGCTGATTAATCACCGCCGCCTGTAGGCTTTCTAAATGGGTAGAACCACAATTAACGTTAATGCGATCGCCATCGGCTCGATCGTGTAGGCAGATAACTTCCGCCCCCAAAGTTTGGAATACTAAAGGTGCTAGGTTAACGGCTGCCCCCCAAGCTAGATCTAAAACTATTTTTAATCCCGATAGGTTAATATCCGTCCCGACGGAATCAATCACAGCTTGATAATACTTTTGGATTAATTCGGGACAAAAAGTCGCTTTTCCCCAATTTTCTGGTTTATCTGCTAATTCTAAATTGCCCCTTAAACCCGCTTCTATCTGTCCTGCTAAACTGCCAGACAATTTTAAACCGCTGCCGTCAAAAAATTTAATGCCGTTATCTTCGGGAGGATTATGACTGGCAGAAATCATGATCCCCCCCATCGCTTCGCTTTCTCTGGTTAAATAGGCGACGCAGGGAGTGGGACATAATCCCAGTTGCCAGACTTCTATTCCCGCCCAAGTTAAACCCGCAGTGATAGCATTGGCTAACATATCACTGGAATTACGCGAATCTTGACCGATAATTACCGGTTTGGTGACACCAGCTTGATTTTTTAATACCTGTCCTGCCCAAAATCCGATTTGTAGCGCTAGGGGGGCAGTTAATAATTCTCCCACTTGACCGCGAATTCCGTCCGTGCCGAACAGGGGTGATGACGGTAATTCAATCAAACCCCCTAAGGATAACAGGGGATGCGATCGAGTTTTTTGTCCATTTTGATACGATAGAGAAGCTACCATGGCCGATTCCTTTCCTCACACAACACATTCAGAGGATAACATGATCACCGATTTTTTAAAATCAATGTTCCCAGTTGACCTTAATCCTCCTTCCAGGGTTCCTGACAGTCTGGGGAGATGGGGTGTGGGGTGTGGGAAGAATAAATAAAAATAATCTCCTGTCTCCTGAATTCTGAATCCTGCCTCCTGAATGAAGATTGTTAATTTTTGCCAGAGGTCTAATCATTTGGTAAGCTAAAACGGTAATCTTGACCCCCGAATGCGCGTGCTGATCAGTGTTGTCATCCCCACCTACAATCGCCAAGCAATCTTAAAAAAATGTTTAATCGCTCTAGAAAATCAGCGTTTAACCGATAATAAGGTGGAAAACTACGAAATAGTCGTTGTCGATGATGGCTCTACCGATGGGACAATCCCTTGGCTAGAAAGTCAAAAAGCTAATTTACCCCATCTGCAACTGTGGCAACAGGATCACGGCGGACCGGCGATCGCTAGGAATCTGGGGGTAGAAAAAGCTCGTGGTGATACGATTATTTTTATCGATAGCGATCTGGTAGTGACAGAAAATTTTCTGCAAGCCCATGCCGAAGCTTTAACCGCCGGGGCAGCAAGTGTTGGCAGCGATCGCTTATTTACCTACGGCAGCGTCATTAATACCTGTAACTTCGAGCATCCTACCAGTGAACCCTATAAAATCACCGATTTCTCCGCCGCCTATTTTGCCACGGGCAACGTGGCGATCGCTAAAAAATGGTTATTAGCAGCGGGATTATTCGACACCCAGTTTCAACTCTACGGTTGGGAAGACTTGGAATTAGGAGTGAGATTGAAGCAATTAGGACTAAAATTAATTAAATGTCCTGAAGCCGTCGGTTATCATTGGCATCCCCCCTTTAATCTCGCACAAATTCCCAATCTCATCGATAAGGAAATTCAACGAGGACGAATGGGAGTGCTTTTTTATCAAAAACATCCCACCTGGGAAGTGCGGATGATGATTCAAATGACTTGGATTCATCGACTGTTGTGGGGTTTACTTTCCCTGGGGGGAACCCTGAATGAGCGCAGCCTCTCCCCTCTGTTACAATGGCTAATCGATCGAGGTAAACCGCAATTAGCCCTAGAAATTGCCCGCATTTTTCTCAATTGGTACAACGTGCGCGGCGTTTATCAAGCTTATCGGGAAATGCAGCCTCAGTGAAATGTCTTGCCAAACACCGATGCGGTGTGACAGGATTTAGCATCGACAACCGACTCCCTAAAACCAGAGACTTTGTACCTCACCATCGAGATAACTGCCCTAAAGGGCAACATTTGCCCAGAAAAAACTGAATATTTTCTTTCTTTTTCTGATAATTGCTGCCACAATCAAAAGCAATCGGCAGCGAGAGCGGCGGAAAACACTGACCACCTTTGCCCCTTGTCAATTATCGTCCGAGATTGGGCATATTTAGAAGTAAATTTTCCTAGAGGAGGAATCCCATAATGAGTATCGTCGATATTTTAATCGGTTTTGTCGGTGGAGGTGCGATCGGGGGTGGGGCTTTATATGCCCTCCAAGAGGGAAAAATCAGGGAAGCACTGCAAAAATATGAGAAAATTCAGGCGGCTTTAGGTGAAACCGAAGCAGAGTTAAAAGACAGCCAAGGACAGTTTGGCAATATCGAAGCCACCTATAAAGAAGAAGTGGCTAAACTGCAAAAAGAGTTAGAAGACAGCCAAAGACGTTTACAAGAGCCAGCAGGCGCAAATCCAGTTCAAGCCATGGAAGTTGCCTATAAAACCCAAATTCAGGAACTTGAACAGGAATACGAAACTAAAATCGAGGAATTGCGCCAAAGCTATCAAAGTCAAATTCGCGAGATTATCGACGGGAAGCAAGCAGAAATAGAAGCCCTGCGTCAAAGTCAACAGGCGCAGATTCTAGCATTAGAAAATGGCTATCAGTCACAAATTCAACAACTAGAACAGATTGCTCAAAGCCAACTGTTAGAACTACAAAAAGCTCCCCAAGCATTAGTGGCGGAGCCGTCTATTCAAGAAGATGATCAAACCACTCAAATTATTGAACCCTGGGATGATTTCCCCGATAGCCCCAGTGATGGTTTTATCACCGAAGAAACCCTAGGATTGGAAACGGAATTTGCTCCTGAAAGGCCGCCAGAAAACCCAGTTTCTCAACCAGAATTAGCCAGTGACATCAATCCCTTTGATGGTTTTATCACTGAAGAAACCCCAGTATTCGACCCAGAATTCACTCCTGAGATGGAGATGTTTGGCCAAGAGGAAGAAACTAGAATGATCAGTAGTCTAGGAGAATTATCGGGTAATTATGATCGGATATTCGGTCAAGAAACCGTTAGCAGTGACACCAGTTTCTCTGATTTATTAGCCACCGATGCGGAAAAATTCGCTGCTGCCCAAAATTCTCTAGATGACTTATTTGCCGATACTGCTGACAGCGATATACCCGAATTATTCGATCCTTTTGCCGCAGAAACCCCTAAAGTTGCTTCTGTTCCGAGTGACCAAGAAGAACTAGATTTCTTCAGTATGTGGGATGATGAAGAAATGGGCGATCTAGAATCCCTACCTTCTGAGGAAGAACTGCCCCTTGATGATCTATTTAAATTGGAGCAAGAGGACTCCCGTTAAACCGCGAAGCGGTTAGCGGGGGAATGTCAAGGGAGCAGAAGACAGAATTTCTTCCCCGGCCGATTTCTGGCTTCCGACCTTCCTAATCGGCGCAACCATAGGGGGCTGTGGCCATCTCCCCCTATCCCCATACCACAAAATAGTTTAAAAACTGTATCAAAAGTAACAGACATGAGAAACAAAAACAAATAAGATGCGCTAGGGTGCCATGCCCCAACTTAACTTTACCCAATCTTACCTAAGGAGATTTCCCAGTGAAACTCGCTATTAGACCCCTTGTTTTATCCACTGCCACTTTCGGCTTAATGTTGGGTGTGTCACAAAACGCCCAAGCCGCTGGCCTGATTCCCAGAGTCACTGCCTCAACTGCAAATTCAGCGTCTGGCTGGAATATAGCCAATACCGTCAACGGAGTCGGCCTGCCCTCTAATACCCCAAGTCTGACGGAAAATCACAATGTGACAAATAGTACTAATTCTTGGCGGACAAATACGATTCCAGTTGGCACACCATTAAGTTCAGTTACTATCGAATTTAACTTCAATCGTATCTACAATCTCGCTGGGTTTAGTTTCTGGAACCTTAGCAGTTCTTCCGCCACTCAAGGGATTAATACCTTGACGATTGAATATAAACTAAATACAGGAGCTTGGACTACTCTGACTGGCCCTGGCGTTCCTCTTGCCTTCGCGCAGGGTACTACTTCGACCACTAGCTCTATTTCCCCACAAGTGTTCAATTTTAGCCCAGTCTATGCGACTAATGTTAGATTTAGCAACATGACTAACCATGGGGGCAGTGGCAATAATCGTCGTCTTGGTTTCTCAGAAATTCAATTTCGCTCAATCCCGGAACCTTCTTCCACCCTTGCTCTGTTAGCTTTGGGTTTAGGGGGTGTTGGTTTGAGAAAAAGAGTTTAATCTTTAAGATGATAGGTTGGGCTATGGGATAACACCATGAAACCAATCTAATTACTTAAAGCAACCAACAGGGAAAAATCTAAATCTTAGGTAAAGTTGCGTCAATGGTCTTTGCAGCAATAAGCGGGGCAGTGGAATTCTTGGCTAGAGAATAAATCGTTAGCTTCTCACCAATTGAATAAACTGTCCCCCGTCCCTAGCAGATTTGACATTTTCCCAATCGTGACGCAAAAAATAAAGGTTTGGTCAGCCCCATGGTTACTCCTTGCAAGGGGGAGTTTTTTGCTGGAAAACCAGTGTTCGCTTGCACCGCGAAGCGGTTAGCGGGAAATGAATTGCGACCAGTAAAAAAACTAACGCGATAGCGTTTCCTTAGACGGAGTAGCTTGATTCTCAACATATTTTTTTAGTTGTTCAACAGTTACTCCACCACAAGTAGCGACAAAATAAGAACCAGTCCAAAAATGAGGTTTTCCATAAAAATATTTCTTGGCTAAATCAGGATATTCTTTTCTAATTAATCGACTACTAACGGTTTTTAAGTTAGCGCTCAAAACCGATAGGTTTTTGTCAGGTTTATACTCGATCAATAAATGAACATGATCTGATTCTCCATTAAACTCCAAAAGTTGACAATCCCATTTAAGGAGATTTTCAGCAAAAATATCTTTTAATCTTGTCAAAATTTCTGCACTTATAGCTTTTCTGCGATATTTCACCACAAAGACTATAGACAGACCTAAATCCATGATGATAAATACTTGACACATCCAAAGCGGTAAGTGTTATAGTTGTATAGTAGCACTCCGCCGGTCGGTACTAATGTTAGACGTTGTGAAAGTAAGGATTTATCCGAACAAAGAGCAGGAAATAGCCTGGCTAAAAAACTCAGGCTGCTGTCGATTTGTGTATAATTACTATCTTAACAAGAGTAACACACAGTACCGAGAAACGGGAAGAGGTATGTCTTATGTCGATAGGGCCAAAGACTTAACCCAACTCAAAAAAGACGCCAACTACTCATGGTTAAAAGAGGCTACAGCTACCACATTACAGCAATCTCTAAAAAATTTAGAGACGGCTTGCAAAAATTTTTTCAACCAGACAGGTAGATTCCCCAACTTTAAAAGTAAGCAGAAAAAACAATCAATCCGTTACCCTGAGAGTTGTTCAATGAGAAATAAGGGACTAAAGCTTCCCAAAATAGGGATTGTTAAAGCCAAAATTTCTCAACCAGTCAACGGCACAATTAAATGGGGGACGGTATCTAAAACCAGTAGCGATAAGTATTATGCCTCAATTCTGTTGGCAATTGCTGAAAATATCAATCCCCAAATTGGTAAAATTTCAGGAGTTGATTTAGGATTATTAACTTTAGTAACGGTTTATGATGGAGAAAAAGCTGACAAAATAGATTCAGTTAAACCGACAAGAAAGTATGCTAAACGTTTAAAACGTAGGCAACAAAAACTCTCTCGGAAGGTCAAGGGATCTAACAATCGTAGAAAGGCGGTAAAAATCGTGGCTAGAGTCCACGAAAAAATCGCTAACACCAGAGAAGATTTACTCGATAAAATCTCAAGAAAGCTAGTTGATGAAAACCAAATCATAGTAGCAGAGAGCCTTTGTGTCAAAGGATTAGCCCATACCAAATTAGCTAAATCAGTACATGATGCTAGTTGGGGTATGTTGCTAAATTTCTTAAGCTACAAGCTAGATAGAGAAGGAGGAAAACTTGTCGAGGTTGACAGATTTTTTCCTAGTTCAAAACTTTGCTCATGTTGTGGATTTAAAAAAGATTCTTTGACGTTAAGTATTAGAGAATGGCTCTGTCCAGAAGGCAATACTTATCACGATAGAGACGAAAATGCCGCCAAGAATTTAAGAGCAGAAGGACTAAGAATCCTGTCAACAAATACTGATGGGCAGTCAGGAGTTTAAGCTTGTGGAGAGACTGTAAGACTCGTTGGGATTCGTCTCAAAAAGCAGGTTTCTGTGAAGCAAGAATCTCCCATCACACCGCTTCGCGGTGTGATGGCGAGAGTGTCAAAAAGGTAAATAGTCATTTTGATCGCCTAATCGTCCTAATTATGCCACGCACTCAACGTAACGATAATTTTATTGATAAATCCTTTACCGTCATGGCGGATATCATTTTAAAGATGCTCCCCGCCGATAAAAAAGCCAAGGAAGCCTTTGTTTATTATCGCGATGGGATGTCTGCCCAAGCTGACGGCGAATACGCCGAAGCCCTCGATAATTACTATGAGGCTTTAACATTAGAAGAGGATCCTAATGATCGCAGTTATATCCTCTACAATATCGGCATTATCCACGCTAGTAACGGCGAGCATGAAAAGGCTCTGGAATATTACGAGGAAGCTATCCAACTTAATCCCAGAATGCCCTCCGCCTTGAATAATATCGCCGTTATTTACCATTTTCAAGGGGAAAAAGCCAGAGAAGACGGCCGACAGGCCGAAGCAGAAGCGCTCTACGACAAAGCGGCAGAATACTGGAAACAAGCCATCCGATTAGCCCCCAATAACTACATTGAAGCCCAAAACTGGCTGAAAATCACCGGGCGATCGGAAATTGATGTTTTCTTCTAAATTGAGGAGACAGGAGACAGGAAATTGCTTTTATTTATTCTCCCCACTCCCCAATTCATCATTCATTATTCATCATTACCCCATTTCCCCCATGATCGATCGAGCCACAGTTGAAAAAATCGCTCATTTAGCCCGTTTAGAGATTAATAGCGCCGAAGAAGAAGAATTTGCGGGGCAATTAAGCGGGATACTGGATTATTTCGAGCAGTTAAGCGAATTAGACACGGAAAATGTGCCACCCACCACGCGAGCGATCGAAATGCAAAATATTACTCGCGGCGATAGTAATAGACTTTATCGCGATCACGAGGTCTTAGTGCAAGAATCGCCGGCCCCAGAAGGGGATTATTTCCGGGTTCCCCGTATTCTCAACAGCGACGAAGACTAAATCAGTGATTACTGATTACTGGTCACTGATTTAGATGCCATCTAGGGTTTTTGCTGCTATCTTGGACTAAGATCAGACCTAACAATGGAGACATATATAATGATCGCATCCCAAGATCTGGCACCATTTCAGCTTATTTCGAGCGTAGAATCGGCGGCAACAGAATTTAGGCCCTGGGGTTCCTTCACTACTTTAGAAGAGGGTCCTGGATATAAAATCAAGCGGATTGAGGTGAATCCGGGTCATCGTCTCAGTTTACAGATGCACTACCATCGCAGTGAACACTGGATTGTGGTTTCGGGGACGGCAAAAGTCACCTGTGGAGATAACGAGGAAATTCTTGGTGCCAATCAGTCCACCTATGTGCCGCAGTGTACCGCTCACCGTCTGGAAAACCCCGGGGTGATCAAATTGGTATTAATTGAAGTGCAGAATGGGGAATATTTAGGAGAGGATGATATAGTGCGTTTTCAGGATGATTATGCTCGCCATCAGAGCTAAGACCGTGTTTAGGGAGACAGAAGGGCAAGAAACCATATTTTCGCCCAAAAAACCTTTTTAGGTTAGTCTGCCTGACTGTCTTTCCTGTTGGCAAGGCTCGTCAAGTTCTAGAAAAAATTCCTTTTCCGGCCGGGTAGCGGTTTTCCCCCATCGCCGGTCAACTTTTGACTATCTAAATTACTCGTTAAGATTGCAGGGGGGAAGGGAGCAGGGAGAGAGGGTTAGAGCATTTGTACTAAAAACCAATAGGCAGTTTAAATGCAGTACAGCTTAAAGGTGCGGGGACGGGGATTTATTTTGATGATGTTGTGTGCAAAGAACGGGTAAAATCTGTAGAAAAATAAACTTCCCCTAGACCCTGTGTGGGCAGCTTGAGGAAAGCCGGACTAGGGGAAATGATTTATTCCTTTGCTGGATTAACTTCAGCATATAACTCAAATTTGTCAGGACTATAACAGCCAGATGTCAATTCTGTGACAAATGTGAGTTTTCAGTTTACTGATTACTGGTGACTGATTACTGGTTACTGTCGTCCACTTATTTTCTGAGAATTCTAGAGGTACTTGTAAATATTTGTTACAACGAGACGAGGAAAAATCTGAGGACAGGGAGACAAGAAAGGATTATCGACGGGGATCAAGGATTTCAGTAGGAAACTGCATTGGGGATCAAGAGAAACCGATTGTAAAGTTTTCGATACCTCTCGCCGATTCTTGTAATAGTTCGATACATATAACATAGATGATCGGCGATGATTGTAAATTTATATTGCGAATAGCTCATCTTCTTCGGTGTTTTTCCTATACTGGTCTTCATCAACTTTGAGCCGACGTGCAGAAAAGTTAGACCACCAAGTTTGTAAGAGGTCAGGAAGATGCAATTAACCGCAAGAAATAACTGGGGCCACGTTTCTTTAGCAATGCTAAAAAGCTTTCTTCTCTGGAGTTTCGTCCTCACTGTCTGTTTATTAGTAGTGGGATTTCCTTTAGTAGTATTAATGATGACAGTGGGAGCATTGTCTGCGATTATCTTACAGTCAGTTTTACCGATTAGTTCCGTGCTTTTAGTTGCGGGAATGATTATTGGTATCAATATTTTGGCTATCCTAATTAGTGCCGCTTTATTAGCAGCAAAAGGTGTTCATCCCCATGAAGTTAGCTGGTTGCACTGGCTACACGGTGAGGTAAAAACCTCTCATCAAGCTGTTTATGCTTCTTGTCCCCTAACTTGCGGAGTAGTTCATTAAATCTGATTTTCTTACAGTGGAATTGCTTACCTTTTTTCTATTTAGATTTATTTAAGTTTTCAACTGCTTTATCGGTTGATTATACACACTCCAAGCTAGTGCAACCCGGGGAAACCCGGGTTTTTTCATCATTATTGAGCTAAAGCAGTTATCTGAATAATGGGGAGTCGGTCTTCGCTCAAATTAGGTTAAACTTGATCTATTATCAGAAAGGCTGTAACTGAATATTAGAAGACAGGGAGACGAGAGCTTTTGATAACTGATAACTGATAACTGATAACTGATCACTGATAACTAACCGGTATAATGGGCGAGAAAACCGGAAAAAATCGATGTCTAGCCTTCCAGAAACCGACAATCCCAGCTACAAGGGCATCTTAGCGGCATTAAACCATTTAATCAGCGTTGTTGCCCGTTTACGAGATCCAGAAAGCGGCTGTCCTTGGGATTTAGCCCAAACCCCAGAAACCCTGATTCCCTACGTTATCGAAGAAGCTTATGAGGTGGTAGCGGCGATTAAAAGCGGTGATAAAACTGCCATTGCCGAGGAATTAGGCGATTTACTGCTACAGGTGGTTTTACAAGCCCAAATTGCCAGTGATGAGGGTAATTTTAGCCTAGAAGAGGTGGCTAGAGGCATCACCGATAAATTAATTCGTCGTCATCCCCACGTTTTCGGGGAGCTATCCTTAGAAAATACCGAACAGGTGCGTCAAAATTGGGAAAAAATCAAAGCTGAGGAAAAAAATGACCCGACTATTAGCGGCAAATTAACCCGTTATGCCCAAACTTTACCACCCTTGATGGGGGCGATGAAAATTTCTCGGCAAGCAGCGCGAGTCGGTTTTGAGTGGGAAAATATCGGAGGAGTCTGGGAAAAATTCGACGAAGAGTTAGCAGAATGGCACGATTCCCTCGAATCGGGCGATAAAGAGCATCAACAGGCAGAATTAGGCGATTTACTCTTTACTATTGTCAATCTTGCTCGCTGGTATAATTTAGACCCCAGTATCGCTTTACAAGAGACTAATCTGCGTTTTATTCAACGTTTTTCCCTAGTGGAATCCTTGGCGGAAAAGCCTCTCCATGACTATACACTGGAGGAATTAACAGTTTTTTGGCAGCAAGCGAAAGCTAAGTTAAACCAACCATCATCCGGGCAATAATGCAAGAGCAAGAAATTAATAAGGACAAATCCAAGAGTTTTTGGGCTTCTATTCGAGAAAATCTGCAAATTATCGCTATAGCTTTAGTTTTAGCCCTACTGATTCGCACTTTTGTGGCTGAACCTCGTTTTATCCCCTCCGATTCTATGTTACCCACTTTAGAACAGGGCGATCGCTTAGTGGTGGAAAAACTTTCCTACGATTTCCATCCCCCTCGACGGGGGGATATCGTCGTCTTTGAACCGCCGGCACAATTACAATTACAGGGATATCAAAAGGACCAAGCTTTTATTAAAAGAGTGATTGCCACCCCAGGGGATGTGATTGCTGTCAAGGAGGGCAAAATTTACCTGAATAATCAACCCTTGTTGGAGGATTATATTCTCGAACCTCCCCAATATAATTTAATGCCTTTGCTCGTGCCGGAAAATAACTTATTTGTCATGGGAGATAATCGCAATAACAGCAATGACTCCCATATCTGGGGGTTTTTACCAGAAAATAACGTGATTGGTAGGGCGGTTTTTCGCTTTTTTCCTTTTAATCGTTTGGGGATTTTAGGGGGGAATACCTAACGGGAATTTTTAGTCCTGATGATGTTGAACAATTAAGACGGAACAGGGGGCATGATGAAGAACATAGTTACTCACACTACCTAAGAATAACTCTCCTAGACCCGATCGCCCACGCCGACCGATGACAATTAAATCAATATTTTCCTCTCGCGCCACTTTACAGATAGTTTTGGCGGCATGACCGTAAATTTGCTGGTATTCTCCCTTGACGCCCATTTCTCCCGCCTGATTAGCTCTTTTTTGCAACATTTCCAGCCCTTTTTGCTCGAATTCTTCCCATTGTTGCCGCCAAAAATCGAGAGTGAGATCATTACCCTGGGCGGGGTAAATATCGGCTAAATTGGGCGGAATCGGTAAAGGGCTATAATCTTCTTCAGGGGAAAGGACGTGCAGTAATAGGAGGTTAGCTTCATACTTACTGGCTAAGGATACAGCCTCTTTAAAAACACTCTCCCCCATCTCTGATAAATCTATTGCTATCAAGATTTTTTGATACATTTTTCCACCTCTGCAACCATGCCTTATTTAACGGAATCCGACGCTATTAGGAATGCGATCGATCACTTTTCTCATTTTCCCATTCTTTGGTTAGATACGGAAGTAGCCGATTACGATAGCAAGACTCCCCGTTTGTCTCTGATTCAAATTCTGGCTGATTCCACGGACTTAACGGGGGAGCGGGTGACAATTTTGGATGTTCTCGATCAACCCGATCTTACTGACTATTTTATCACTAAAATCATGTTGGTTGACCGGATAGAAAAGGTTTTTCACAATGCTAGTTATGATTGTAAATTTTTGGGCGGTAAGGGCCAAGTTAAAAAAATTACCTGTACCCTAGAGTTAGCTAAAAAGGTTCCCTACTATATTGCTCCTTTACCCAATTATCAACTAAAAACCCTGGCCGAATGTCTTTGTCATTTTCCCGCTATTGATAAAAGTGAACAGGGGGGTAATTGGGGCAAAAGACCTTTAACCGCGGCCCAGCTAGAATATGCACAAAAAGACCCCGTATATACGGCCCAAATCCATCATCGTCTTTTGCAGCTTTCCCATTTAATTACTCCCGATCCTGCTGGTGAGAATCTGGAAAGATTAACTAATCGTTATTGGGAAATTTACCAGCAATGGAAGATTTTAGATACAGAGATTGAACATCTCAAGGAACGTTTAAAGTCGGCAATGATTAAGCAAGAAGCTGCGGAGATTAACGGGTTTTCGGTCAGTTACCAAAATCGCACCAGCAAAAAAGTTAAACTGGCCGAATTAGCCAAAGTTGTCTATTTATCGGGCCAGGATAGCCAAATATCTCTTTCCTTGACTAATGATCTGCTCAAAGAATTGGGAGATTTAGCCCAAGGGTTAACCATCGAGGAAACTCGCCAAAAAATCAGTCAATTGACCATCAAACAAAGTGAAGCTGACTTGAGATGATGATAACAGAATTCATCGGATAGGGGATAGGAGTCAATACCAAATTAGGTTATACTTGATGTGGATGAGAAAGGCTGTAATAGCTAGAAAAAATTGCTTGCGGGGATAATCTAAATGACTGTCAAGATCGCTTATCTGGGGCCAGTGGGAACCTATTCAGAAACAGCCGCTTTAGCATTTGCTAACAGTTTACCACCCCAGCCTCGTCAATTAATACCCTATCCTAGCATTGCCTTGGCCCTGCGATCAGTTGTCCAAAATCAGGCCGATTTAGCAGTGGTCCCGGTGGAAAATTCCACCGAAGGAAGTGTGGTAATGACTCTTGATGCTTTATGGCAATTACCCGGGTTAAAGATTCAACAAGAATTAGTTTTACCGATTTCCCATGCACTTCTATCTCCCAGACAATCGCTAACAGAAATTAAAACTGTTTATTCCCATCCCCAAGCTTTGGCCCAATGTCAAAAATGGCTAGAAAATAATTTACCTACCGTGCCGATTATTCCCACAAATTCTACCACAGAAGCGATTCAAATTCTCGATCGAGAGACTAATTCGGCCGCGATTGCTTCTCCCCGGGCTGCCAAACTCTATCATGTACCAATATTAATACAACCAATTAATGATTATCCCGATAATTGTACCCGTTTTTGGGTAATGGCTTTAACTTCCCATCCTCAAGGTGAGCGGATGTCCCTCGCTTTTCAAGTTTTAGATCAACCGGGTGCTTTAGTCAAACCCTTAGAAGTTTTTGCCAAACGTCAGCTTAATTTATCTCGGATCGAATCGCGACCAACGAAACGATCTTTAGGTGAATACATATTTTTTATCGATCTAGAAATTAATCCAGATCAACAGCATTTAATCGGGGCAACTTTAGAAGAATTAACCAATTATACCGATGCGATCGAGGTTTTTGGTGCTTATCAGGTGGTTAATTTGCCTGTAGAAAGTTTAGAGGAATTATAAACTAAATTACCTGGAAATTACAGTAGTTAAATAGAGATATTTTAGCTTTTAAGAGAGGGAAGAATCGGCAAAGATGAGTTTTTCCCTGGGGTAGAATCAAACTTTTTTTCCCCCACCAGAGGAAGAATAATTTCCACAGTTGTTCCTAAACCTTGACCTTGACTAGAGATAGTAATATCTCCCCCCATCATCTTCATAAAATTCTTGGAAATAGCTAATCCTAAACCCGTACCGCTAAATTTTCTAGTTGTGGAACCATCAACCATCACGAAAGGACGGAATAATTTTGATTGCTGCTGGGGATCTATACCGATTCCTGTATCGATTATAGTCATAATAGCCTGTGGATGTTCTAAGTGAGTTATTAAAGAAATTGTGCCTCTATCAGTAAATTTAATTGAGTTAGAAATAACATTCAAAATTACCTGTTTTAATTTAGTGGGATCAGCATAAACTATCAGATTTTCTGGACAGAAAAGTAAATTTAATTTTAAGCACTTAAGTTGCAGCGATGCTGTTTGTAAATTAATAACTTCATTGATAATTTCGTGTAAATCTATTGGTTCAGGATTAACGGAAAGTTTACCCGCTTCTATTTTAGCAATACTGAGAATATCATCAATAATTTCCAAAAGATGTACGGCCGCATTATCCGCTTGTTGCAGATATTCTTTTTCCTCCTGCTCACTACTACAAAATCCATCCATAACGCAACGAATTGAGCCAATAATACCATTAAGAGGGGTGCGTAATTCGTGGGAAGTATTCGCCAAAAATTGGTTTTTTAATTGATTAGCATTTTCCGCTTCTTGCCAACTCTTAACTATTTCCTCTCCCCAAAGACGTAAACGTTCGATCATTTCCTCTAAGGCCGAGGCTAACTGATTAATTTCTCGAATATTAAAGTTTTCTGGTCTAATCTTTTGGGAAGGAATTTTTTGAATATTTAAGGCATAATCTCGCAGTTTTTCTAAAGGTATAGCTAAATCCCTGGCGATCAGTATAATAGCTACTAAATAAGCTAATAATAAACCAGAAATTAGATAAAAAATTGCCTCCCAAATTTGTTGTAGAGGAGCGAGAGCTTGGGAGAGGGGACTAATGGCTAGAACTACCCATTTTTGGGATGATTCTCCCGTAACTGGACTTGGGAGGGAACTATAGCCGGCGACTAATTCTTTGCCATCTTTCTCGAAAGAAAATAAATGGAGAAATCTCTGCTGACCTCTAACAGCATTACTGATGATTATATTGAGGCGTTCAGCATCAGCTTCTTGACTGATCTGGCGACCAATGCGCTCGAAATAGGGATGAGCGAGAATAATGCCATTTTCAGAAATAACCACGGGATAACCTGACAAAGAACCGGGTAAAACCTTCTCACTGTAAAGGAGAGAAGCTTGCAGAATCAGACTAGATTGTAATTGTCCTTGATCATCGTAGATGGGAACGGCAAAAATTAATTCTAATTGACGATTATTATTGGGAGATTTAGTTAGAAATTGCTTGGGTAAACTTCTAACTAAAATATTTTCGATATTCCCAGCAAAGCCAGTCCGTTTTTCCGTCCATCTTTCTAGAGGCAAAACTTGGATAACTTCTGGTTCACAGGCTCGATTTAATAAAGGCTTCTTGGTCTTAACATCAATTAATCCCACACAGTTAATCTGATTAGGAAGCTGCGCCGTGAATTGTTGTAAAAAAGCTTCTTTTTCGGCTAAGGTTCCCTGTTTTAAAACCAGACTTTCACCCGCAGTGATAAGATTAGCCTGCAAAAATTGAATTGATTGATCAATATTATCTGCTTTTCTGACGGCACTTTCGGTAAGATTTTGACGGGCCGTTTCCAAAAAAGCCGAACGCGCCTTACGATAGGTAACATAAACTCCCATTAGTAGTACAGGTACACTGACCAGGAGTAAGCGAGAGAGCAGAATACGACGAAAGGAGGATTGACCGATAGACATGGGCAGAAATTGGTTTGACTCTTGCTATCAAACTCCAGACCATACTAGCGTATTCGCCAATCGGACCTGGTGATATTCCTCGTCATTTGCCATGAATCGTCCTCACACCACTGTTATTTTAGCCATGAGTGCCGATGGTAAAATTGCCGACGCCTACCAGTCAGCGGCCAGATTTGCTTCTGCTACCGATAAAATGCGTCTAGAACAACATTTATCCCCCATGGATGCCGCTTTATTCGGTGCTAACACCCTACGCGCTTATCACACCAGTCTTCCTATCCGTCATCCCGATTTTCTCGCATACCGTCAACAACTGGGATTATCCCCGCAGCCGATACAGATCGTTTGTTCTCATTCAGGCCAGCTTGATCCCCGGATGAAATTTTTTCAGCAGCCTTTCCCACGCTGGTTAATCACGGCAGCGGAAAAAGTGGCAGCATGGGAAAATCGGGGTTTATTTGAGCTTGTCTTAGTCTGCGGTGATTGGAAGGCTATTTTTAGTCAATTTACCGCCCTAGGTATTAAAAAGCTGGCGATTCTGGGAGGAGGTGAATTAATTGCCTCTCTTTTAGCTGAAGATTTAATCGATGAAATCTATCTAACTATTTGTCCTTTGCTGTTAGGAGGCAATAAAGCGGCAACTCCCCTGGGAGGCACTGGATTTATGGCTGATTCTGCCAGAAAATTACGACTTTTGAGCGTGGAAACCGTGGAAGAAGAAATTTTCCTACATTATTCCCTTGAACGGGAGTCCCACAAATCTCAAAACTAGATTACCTTAAATAAAAAGGTTGACTTATCTTGTCCCATGGTAGAACAGCTTAAACCTCAATATTCTGTGGCTTGGATTGATAAAATGAGTGAGATTCCCCAACAAAAATGGGATGCTCTCGCTCAACCCCTAACTACTCCCTTTCTAGAGTGGGAATGGTTACATAATATCGAAACTTCCGGCAGCGCCACGGGACGCACCGGGTGGCAACCTGCTCATCTCACAGTTTGGCGCGGTGCTGAGTTAATTGCCGCCGCTCCTTTGTATATTAAAAGTCATAGTTACGGTGAATTTGTCTTTGACCATCAATGGGCGGATCTTTCCCGTCGTTTAGGGATTAGATACTATCCAAAACTGTTAGGAATGACCCCTTTTACTCCGGCGGTGGGTTATCGTTTTTTAATTGCTCCGGGGGAAAATGAACTGGAAATTACTGCTTTAATGATAGGGGCAATCGATCATTTTTGTGACCAAAATCATCTGTCGGGTTGTCATTTTCTTTTTGTGGATCCCCAATGGCGAATTTTAATGGAAAATTTTGGCTTTACTCCCTGGTTACACCATAGTTATATCTGGAATAACAAAGGTTTTCAAAGTTTTGAAGATTATCTGACGGTTTTTAATGCTAATCAACGGCGCAATATTAAACGGGAACGGAAAGCGGTGACTAATGCGGGGTTAATTATTAAAACTCTGGCCGCCGAAGAAATTCCCCATCATTTATTCCCGTTAATTTATCGGTTTTATAGCAGTACCTGTGATAAATTTTACTGGGGAAGTAAATATCTGACACAGAAATTTTTTGAACAATTATATCCGAATTATCGTCAGCGAGTGGTTTTGATTACTGCCTACCAAAATGAAAAAGATACTAAACCGGTGGGTTTATCTTTTTGTATTCGCAAAGATACTAATCTTTATGGTCGTTACTGGGGCAGTTTTCAAGAGTACGACTGTTTACATTTTGAAGCTTGTTACTATCAACCGATCGATTGGGCAATTAGTCAAGGTATTACCATGTTTGACCCGGGTGCGGGAGGACAACATAAAAAAAGACGGGGTTTTCCCGCCACTGCTAATCATAGTTTACACCGTTTTTATCATGGCAAAATGACTCAAATTCTCCGCAATTATATCCAAGAAATTAATCAAATGGAACAGGAAGAAATTGATGCAATCAATCAAGATTTACCCTTTTCTAAGAGAGAAATTGAGTTCAATGAGTAATTTAGATAGGGTTTGTCCTTGGGTGCATCTGATTTTTGTAAATCTACTGAGTTGGGATTTTTACGGGGAAACTATCTTCTAAAATTAGTCATTACTTCCGATTTGATCACTCAATCCAAGCTTTTGGGGGGTTCTACCCCCCAAACCCCCCGTTGGGGACGCAAGCGCGGTCACTGAGCGTGTCGAAGTGCCGTCCCCAAACCCCTCGCGCATTAGTTTTTTGGTGGGATGCTTACAGGCAGCTGCTGATATATTTGTAATAATTTAAGAGTCACTGATAATTGCTAATTGTCCGTATTTCTGCAAATGTGAGCTGCAGCCATTGTCTCTATTAGTGCAATCAACTATGAATACGAGGTTCCGGGTGCAGATTGGCTAAAATCTCACTTTCGATCGCCGCTAGGGTTTCTAAACGTTGCTCGATCACTGTCCGTTCAAAATAATCCGCTGCTAATAGCCAATAAATACCATAATGACGCGCTTCGGAAGCCATTAAACCGCGATAAAATTGAGCTAATTGAGGATCGGGACAATATTCTCCCAATAAACCTAATCTTTCGTGGGAACGCGCCTCAATTAAAGCTGATATTAACAGAGAATCCAAAAGGCGATCGGGTTCTTGGTGACGAATCTGGGCCTTTAATTTAGCACCATAGGGGGGAGAATTCAAAGGAGCGAGGGGAATTCCCCATTTATCTAACCATTGATTGACCTGTTCAAAATGTTCTAATTCCTCTTGTGCGATCGCCGTCAATTTCCGCACGAGGGAAGCGTAGGAAGGATAACGAAACATGAGATTTAAGGCCACTCCTGCCGCTTTTCGCTCACAATGGGAATGATCGAGCAGAATAATCTCTAAATTATTAATTGCCTGTTCTATCCAATCCTCAGAGGTGGCAGTGACTAATAAATTAATCTTTCCCATCGTCGCTGATTCCAATGTGCTGCATCTTTCACCCTAACCCAAAAAGTCGAACAACACCAGTCAAAAACTAAGGACACGGCTTCTGTGATAGCCTAGATGATTGGTGAAGCATAAACACGGCCAATCAATCAGATGGATTTTTTACTGGAAGTCGGTACAGAAGAACTACCCGCAGATTTTGTCGATAGCGCGATCGCACAATTGCAGGAAAGAGTTAGCAAGAGTTTAGAGACGGAATCTCTGGACGCGACTGCTATTCAAGTTTACGGAACCCCGCGCCGTTTGGCCGTGTTAATCACAGGATTACCGAGGGAGCAAGAGGCTCGCAGCGAGGAGATCAAAGGACCGCCAGTTAGTGCAGCCTACAAAAATGGCCAAATTACCGCCGCTGGTGAGGGTTTTGCTCGAAAACAGGGAGTTAGCACCGACGCTTTCTCCATTCGTGCCACAGACAAAGGAGAATTTGTCTATATTGAAAAAACGATTCCGGGTCGTCAAACAGCCGAGATTTTAAGCGAATTAATTCCCCAATGGATTACCCGTTTGGAAGGAAGACGTTTTATGCGTTGGGGAGATGGAGATTTAAAATTTCCCCGGCCAATTCGTTGGTTATTAACTTTAGTTGATGGGGAAGTTTTGCCCCTAGAATTAATTAATGGCTCTACCACTTTAACCAGCGATCGATTAACGTTTGGTCATCGCATTCTACACCCGCAATCCCTAGCTATTAGTCATCCCCAGGCATATTTAACCAGTTTGCGATCGATTTTTGTGGAAGCGGATCCGCAAGTGCGTCAACAGATAATTACTGATCAGATTACCACCCTAGCCAAAACACTGGAGGGAGTGGCAGAAATTCCCGCAGATTTATTGGCAGAAGTGACTAACTTAGTCGAATATCCCACGGCAATTGTTGGCAAATTTGACGATGAATTTCTGGAATTACCCCCAGAAGTAATTATTACTGTGATGGTGACACATCAGCGTTATTTCCCGGTGAAAACTCCCCAGGGTTTGTCACCCTATTTCATCACTATTTCCAATGGCGATCCCCAGAAATCTGAGATTATCTCCGCAGGAAATGAAAGGGTTATCCGCGCACGGTTAGCCGATGCCAGATTTTTCTATACTGCCGATTGCGATGAACCCTTAGATAGTTTTCTTCCCCAACTGGAAAACGTCACTTTCCAAGAAGAATTGGGAACCATGCGCGATAAAGTCGATCGAATTATGGAAATTGCTCAGATGATCGTCGAACAGTTAAATCTCGATGAACAAAGTCGCAGTGATATAGAGTCCACTGCCATGCTTTGTAAAGCGGATTTAGTTACCCAAATGGTCTATGAATTTCCAGAATTACAGGGAGTAATGGCCGAAAAATATGCTTTAATTAGTGGTGAATCGGCTATAGTTGCCCGGGGCATTTTTGAACATTATCTGCCTCGCAATGCCAGTGATCTACTCCCAGAAACAATAACCGGTCAAGTGGTGGGAATTGCCGACAGATTAGATACTTTAGTCGGTATTTTTGGACTGGGAATGCTGCCCACTGGTTCCTCGGATCCCTTCGCTCTCCGTCGGGCTGCCAATGCAATAATTAGTATTATCTGGTCAGCCAATTTTAATATCAATCTTTTGGCATTAATTGAGCAAATAGCTCAGGATTTTGTCACCAGTCATCCCGATAAACCTAACCCAGCCAATCTGATTAAAGATTTCTTTTTACAACGTCTGCAAACTCTCTTAATTGATGATTTGAGGATAGATTATGATCTCGTTAATGCAGTTTTAGGGGAAAACGATCCGGAGTATAAGTCTCGCGCTTTAGAAAATTTATTAGATACCCGTGAACGCGCTCGCTTTTTATCCCAAATTCGTCAGGATGGTCAGTTAGCCAACATCTATGAAACCGTCAATCGCTCGACCCGTTTAGCACAAAAAGGAGATTTAGATACAACTACCCTAGAAGCCAAGGGAATCATCAATAAGGAGTTATTTGAACAATCCTCCGAACAAGCATTTTATGACGCTTTAATTGCCCTAATTCCCGAAACTATCAGCGCAAAAGAGCAAAGAGATTATCAGCGTCTCGTCACTGCTTTAACGGCAATTTCTCCCGTGGTGGCTGACTTTTTTGATGGCGAAAATAGTGTGTTAGTCATGGCAGAAAAAGAATCTGTCCGTCGCAATCGTTTAAATTTGTTGGGTTTACTGCGAAATCACGCCCGAGTCCTAGCAGATTTTGGGGCAATTGTCAACTAAAATGGCCGATTTTGAACTACAGCAACAAGTCCAAAGATTACATCGACTGACGGTATGGGGTCGTTGGTTGTTCGTGTTGGGTTGTTGGTTAGTGATTGGTTCGGCGAGTTTATGGGTTTTACGAGATGATATAGCCTTAATGCGGCAGTATTTTACTTGGACAGCCCTTAGATACACTTTAGCTTTCAATTACTGGCCTTCTATCGGTCTAGCCTTTTGTGTTGCCATTACAGGAGCAGTGTTAGTCTGGCAAAGTCGCAACATTATTTTAGGACTTTCCCCCAGAGAAAAACTGCGCTTAGAGCAACGGGTGCAGAAAATTCGGGACAAAGGGCCGGGTCATCCCCTCTGGCGCTGGATCTTAAAAAGCAGGAAAAAAGACTTACAATAATAAAGCTTTGCTGAAAGCTGACGGCTAGAATCCCCACTAGATATAATTCTTTACGCAACAACTATTGACTTTTGAATCTACTTATGACCGTGACTCCCCAAGCTCCTCCGAAAACTCGCCGCGTGGTTTTTCCCTTCACCGCTATTGTCGGCCAGGAAGAAATGAAATTATCCCTAATGCTCAACGTCATCGACCCCAAAATTGGCGGGGTGATGATTATGGGGGATCGAGGTACGGGAAAATCGACCACGATTAGGGCTTTAGCCGACCTTTTACCAGAAATTGACGTAGTTGCTAACGATCCCTTTAATTCTGACCCCAATGATCCCGATTTAATGAGCGATGAGGTGCGGCAAAAGGTGGACGAGGCCATCCCCTTGACCATTGCCAAGAAAAAAGTGACGATGGTAGATCTGCCCCTCGGTGCGACGGAGGATCGGGTCTGTGGCACGATTGACATCGAAAAGGCCCTGTCAGAAGGGGTAAAAGCTTTTGAACCAGGATTGCTGGCCAAAGCTAACCGCGGCATTCTCTATGTGGATGAAGTCAATTTACTTGACGATCACCTCGTCGATGTGCTATTGGATTCGGCCGCTAGTGGTTGGAATACGGTGGAACGGGAAGGAATTTCCATCCGTCACCCGGCCCGGTTTGTTTTGGTGGGATCGGGCAACCCAGAAGAGGGAGAATTGCGCCCACAACTGCTCGATCGCTTCGGAATGCACGCCGAGATTCACACCGTCAAAGAACCACCTCTACGGGTCAAAATCGTCGAACAGCGTGCGGAATTTGATGGCAATCCTCTCTCGTTTTTAGAGAAATACAACTTAGAACAGGAAGAACTGCAAAGAAAGCTCGTGGAGGCCCAGAATCTTTTGCCTTCCGTGGAGCTTGATTATGATCTGCGGGTGAAAATTTCCGAGGTTTGTTCCGAGTTGGACGTGGATGGATTGCGCGGCGATATCGTTACCAATCGCGCCGCTAAAGCTCTGGCCGCTTTGGAAGGACGGACAACTGTGACGGTAGATGATATCCGTCGGGTAATTGTTCTCTGTTTACGTCACCGTTTGCGGAAAGATCCGTTAGAATCGATCGATTCTGGTTATAAAGTCTTGAAAGCTTTTAATCGCGTCTTTGGATTAGAGGAAAATCCCTAAATCTAATTCACCCTCTCCCCGAAGAGAGGGTTTTTTAATAGTCAAAAGTGATGAAATCATTATTTTGACATCTGACTGGGAGAATTTTAATCGCTTTTTTCCTTTTTACCTTTTACTTAGATATTACAGCGTTTATCTTAAAGATCAAGTATGATCTGACAGGGCATCGTCTCGGAGTATCCCGACTCCCCAAAAGGAAAACTTCTTATCTGACCATTAAGATAACTGCTGTATGTCTCGTCCTGTTGTTTATTTTGCCGTTACTAATCATGGTTTTGGCCATGCCGTCCGCAGTGCTTCGGTAGTAGCTAATATTATTGAACTTAATCCCGAAATTTTGCCGATATTAGTCACCACGGCCCCGCGCTGGTTATTAGATTCCTATATATCTGGAGAATATATTCAAAGACATCGGGGGTTTGATGTGGGGGTAATCCAATCGGATAGTTTAACGATGGATAAATTAGCTACTAAAGAAAAACTAGAACAAATAATTGCTCAATCAAGGTCAATTATTGCCAGTGAAGTTAATTTTATTAAAACTAATCGTGTGGGTTTAGTTGTGGCCGATTTACCCCCTTTAGCGGCACTAATTGCCAAAAGTGCGGGGATTCCTTGTTGGATGATCGGTAACTTCGGCTGGGATTTTATCTATCGTGATTGGGGTGAAGAATTTGCCAGTATTAGTGATTGGATTAGTCGTTGTTATAATCAATGTGATCGCTTATTTAAACTGCCTTTAGCAGAAGCGATGACAGCATTTCCTCACGTTACAGAAGCAAATTTAACTGGGGGGACACCCCGCTACAGTGAAGAACAATTGCGACAGGAGTTTAAGCTAAATGCCCCTAAAGAAAAAACTATTTTATTGAGTTTTGGTGGGTTAGGATTAGAAGCAATTCCCTATAATAACCTCGCCAGTTTTCCCGATTGGCAATTTATCACTTTTGAAAAAAACGCGCCCGAATTGCCCAATTTAATCCGCCTAGAGGATAAACCAGAGCGGAGCTATCGTCCCGTGGATTTTATGCCCCTGTGCGATCGAATTATTTCCAAACCGGGATATAGTACCTTTGCCGAGGCTTTAAAATTAGAGGTGCCGATTGTTTCCCTAATGCGAGAAGGTTTCGCCGAATCAGCGATTTTATTGGCTGGAATCCAAGATTATAGTTATCATCAAATTATTAGCAGTGAAGAATTTTTTCAAGGTAATTGGGACTTTTTACGCCAAGCTCCCCAACCGCCACGATTAAAGGTTAAACTGGCTAAAGATGGTGCAGAATCGATAGCGAGAGCTATCGTAGAATACTTTGAGAGGCAATAACCATCCGGGGAAAGTTGACAGCCAACCTGAGCAGAGAACCAGGGAGACAGAAACAAGATCGGGCAGCAAGCCGATACTTGTTACAATAGTTTACAAATCACCCTGCCCCGTCACTGAACTATGTCCGAACAGATGATCTCCCCAGAGACGCAAACCCCAGAAGCGATTACTGTTGAAGTGCAGCCCGTCCATATTCCCGAAGAGCATCGGGAAGATACCGGCCCCATGGATGACAACGTAGCCGAGAGTTGGCGCTACAATCCCCAAGTTATTAACGACTATTACCGTCGGCGACCTCTAGAAGTTTTGGGGAGATTAATCGAAATTGCCCTGCCAGTTTTATCTTTTGTCATCGGTATCTGGTGGGATAAACTGCGGGGAAAATCGCCGAAAAATGAAATTAGACGGGCCGTACAATTGCGGGAAATTTTGACCAAATTGGGACCGACCTATATTAAGATCGGTCAAGCTCTCTCTACCCGGCCTGATTTAGTACCACCTTTATATTTAGAAGAATTAACCACTCTCCAAGATCAAATTCCCTCTTTTCCTAACGAAATTGCCTATCGTTTTATCGAAGAAGAATTAGGTTATTGTCCCGAAGAAATTTATGCAGAATTATCCCCCAATCCCATAGCGGCCGCTTCCCTAGGACAAGTTTATAAAGGTAAATTAAAAACCGGAGAGAGAGTCGCCGTTAAAGTACAGCGTCCCGATTTGATTCGCTGTATAACTTTAGATGTGTATATCATGCGTAGTTTGGCGAGTTGGGCGAAAGGTAATATTAAAAGACTTCGCTCCGATTTAGTGGCAATTACCGACGAATTAGCTGGTCGTATTTTTGAAGAAATTAATTATCTTCACGAGGGACAAAACGCCGAAAAATTCGCTCAACTTTATGGTCACATTGCCGAAATTTACATCCCCAAAATCTACTGGAAATATACCGGGCGACGGGTTTTAACCATGGAGTGGGTGGACGGCACAAAATTAACTAATATCAAAGAAATTCAGGCCCAGGGTATTGATGCCACCCACTTAGTTAATGTGGGGGTGCAGTGTTCTTTGCGTCAATTACTTGAACATGGATTTTTCCATGCGGATCCCCATCCGGGTAATTTATTAGCGACCCCCGACGGTAAATTAGCTTATCTTGATTTCGGCATGATGAGCAATATTGAACCCTATCAACGCTACGGTTTAATCGAAGCGGTGGTGCATTTAGTCAACCGGGATTTTGAGTCTTTGGCCAAGGATTACGTTAAGTTAGACTTCCTGTCACCAACTACCAATTTAGAGCCAATTGTTCCCGCTTTTTCGGAAGTTTTCGGTAATGCTTTGGGGGCGAGTGTGGCAGAATTAAACTTTAAAAGTATCACCGATAAAATGTCGGCGATGATGTACGAGTTTCCCTTTCGAGTCCCTGCCTATTATGCCCTGATTATTCGCTCCATGGTGACTTTAGAGGGAATAGCGATTGGCATCGATCCTAATTTTAAGGTACTGAGTAAAGCCTATCCTTATATTGCTAAACGTCTGCTCACCGATCCTTCCACGGAGTTGCGCGATTCCCTGCGAGATTTATTGTTTAAAGACGGTACTTTTCGCTGGAATCGTTTAGAAAATCTCCTGCGAAATGCTAAAGATTCTAATGATTTTAACTTCGAGAAAGTCACCGATCAAGCGTTAGATTTTCTCCTTTCAGACAGGGGTATATTTATCCGAGAAAAATTAGTTAATGAGTTAGTCAATGCGCTCGATAACTTCGGTCGTCGCACTTGGTTTAATCTCACGGTTAATTTCCGGGAACAGGTGGGTTTAACTGTGCAGGAAACTCCCCCAGAATTGTTAGGTGATGCTAAGAGTTTTGAGCATCTTCGCAACATCTTTACTATTTTACAAGAAACAAAAGGATTCGATGCCATGGCTATGGTGCCAGTGATGACTAAACTAATCGTTAAACCGGAAACTCAACAGATGGGACAAAAAATTGCTGAAGGTTTGCTACAAAAATCCCTAGCGCGTTTAATTCGTTACTTAGTTCTCGAATTTGATAGACCAAATCATCAGCAAAATGGAGAATTATCGAAAGCTTTACCCGCTGCCGATTAACCTCTGTTCGGTCAATAAATGCCGTGAAATAAATTTCACGGCTACGAGAAGAACGCTAAACTGTTTTTAAAGTTTTGGCTCTTCTAGGTTCTGTGTGATAAGTTTAACTTACAATATGATCGATCAATCTTTGTGTCCTTTGTGTCTTTGTGGTTCGTTCCACTCACTCGCCAGCAGGACTGTATCCTAGAATACATTTTACCCACCAAACCTGGGAGAGCCAAGTTTTTTTATCCTAACTGGTTAACGGGGTTTAAAGGTGACTTGTAAACCGTCCCGGGGGTGGGGAGTGGGGATAGAGGTGAGGGTGAGATCTTGATTAGGGAGTAATTGCCAATCGTATTTTTCTACTAAACGGACGGCTAAAATTTTCATCTCTAAACGAGCGAATTCTTTGCCGATACATTCGCGCAATCCCGCACCAAAGGGGATATATCCGTAGGGTTTTTCCTCGGCTAAAAAGCGATCGGGATCAAAGGTTTCAGGATGGGAATAAATGTTATTATCTTTATGGGTATTGCTGATTTGATACTGAACTATCCATCCTTTCGGTAAATGATAACCGTTAAATTGACAGTCTTCTATTACCCGACGGAATCCTCCTCCCACGGGTGGAGTAAAACGTAAAACTTCTTTTAAAACGCGATCTAAATAGGTCATCTGTTTGAGGGTATCGACGCTTAAAGGAGTGGATAGATCAAAATTAGTTATTTCCTCCAAGACAAGCTGAAAAATATCGGGATGCAGTGCCATTTGTAGGCAGAAGGTGGCGATAGCGGAGGTTAAAGTTTCATGACCAGCAAAGAGTAATAATAGCACTTGATCCTTTAATTCCACTAAGGATAAACTTTGACCGTTTTCATCTTTAGCTTGTAAAAGGATAGCCAGAGCATCCTGGCCTAAGTCATCATTTTTTTGTCTTTCTAAAATGATAGTTTCTATGGCTTCTAGTAATTCTTCTCGACAGCGTAATGCTTTGCCGAAAGCTGTCCAGGGAAGGGGAATGGGAAGGGTAAATAGTCCCGCACACCAAGTATCAAAAGCTTCTCCTAATTTGGTAGCAGAACCCTGGTCAAGACCGACAAATAATTTACAGGCGATATCGAGGGTATAGTTTCTCAATTCAGGATACCATGACAGGGTTTTTGCGGTTTGCCAACGCTCTAAATAGCGAGCGGTAATTGTTTCTACCGTAGGGATATAACTTGCTAGGGACCGGGGTTGAAAAGCTTGATAGATTAAGCGACGACGGGAAGCATGGACATCTCCCGTATGCACCGCTAAAGATGCGCTGCCGAGGAGAGTTTTGGTACTTTTGGGCCAAGTTGCCGCAAAGTATTTATTCTCATTGCTGAGGAGAAACCGGTTAGCTTCGGCACCGGATAAAATTATCGTGGGACTGCCAAAAATATGAGTACGGAAAAGTTGACCATATTTATTATGACGTTTGTTGGCAAAATCCCCATCGGTCAAAAAAGCGATTGTTTCTCCTAATAGGGGTAATCCGAAACTGCCGGGGGGTAGGGGTAAATCTTTGCTTATAGTCATCGCTGCCTCTAGGGTAAAACTAATCATTTGCCGTCGATTAACCCTGTTTATTCTAACCTAAAGCACCGGAGAATTCATCCCCTAATCTAGCCTGACAATTAGCGATCGCACTTGGCAACGGTAAGCACCTAAGCAAAGTTAATTACACATCTCACCAGTCAGTCAACAGTGATAATTGCCGCCAATTGACATTTTTTAAGATCACCGCCATAATTAGCCTTTGCTAATAATAATTCGCGGCAAACGATGCTTAAACCCGCAGAGAATTTCCCAGGATATTGTACCTAAATCCCGCGCCCAATCGTCGGCGGTGATGCACTGCGGGCCATCTTTACCGATAAGGGTGACGATTTCCCCTGTTTTTACCTCTGGAATCTCGCTCACGTCAATCATTAACTGATCCATGGTTATCGCGCCGATTTGGGGTACTAAACGTCCTCTCAGGGATACTTTTAAACGATTGGAGAGATTGCGGGGAATTCCATCGGCGTAACCGATACCGACCACAGCAATACGGGTGTCTTTTGCCGCTATGTACTGATGACCATAACTCACTCCCGAGCCGGCGGCAATGGTTTTGACTTGGGCAATGCGCGCTTTTACTTGCAGGACGGGTTGCAAAGGGACTTTATCGGTGAGATGATCGGCGGGATAAAGACCGTAGAGAGCTAATCCCACTCTAACTCGATCGTAGTGCAGAGATCGATCGCTTAGGGTAGCGGCAGAGTTGGCTAAATGCAGACAGGGGGGATGATAACCTTTTGATCTTAACTCAGCGATCGCTTGTTGGAATCTTTGCCGTTGTAACTGCATGATCTCGGGGTTGGGATCGTCAGCCGTGGCAAAATGCGAGTATATACTGGCAATTTTCAGGTTAGGAGCCTCTAAAACCTGTTCGACGAATTTGGTGCCGTTTTGCCATTGTGTACCTAAGCGAGACATCCCCGTATCTAGTTTGATATGGACGGGCAGCCGCTGCTCTAAGCGTCTCATAACGGTGGCAAAAATTTGTACCTGTTCGATTTGCACCAGGGTGGGTTGCAATTGCCAATGGGCTAAGGCTGCCACTTCTTCCGGGGTATTGACTGCCCCTAAAATCATAATTGGGGCAACGATTCCCGCTTCGCGTAGTTCGATACCTTCCCCGATAGTCGCGATGGCTAAAGATTGCGCCCCGGCTTCTAAAACGCTGTTAGCCACCTTAACTGCCCCGTGTCCGTAAGCATCAGCTTTAATTACCGCCATTAATTCCGTTTTTGGGGCTAACAGGGCCTTGACTTTTCGCACGTTTTGTTGTAAGGCAGAGCGATCGATCTCTACCCAAGCACGATAGCGAATTACTTCCGACAATTGATAATCATGACGGTTTTTGGGCGGATTGATAATTTTTGGTTCGATGCTAAACACCACTCGCTCACTCCTTTGCACACATAACCCAATTTATACCAAAAGAAAACCGAGAGGGCTAGGAAAGAAGCCTGAAACTCCTCTGGATTTCCTCCTTTTTCCAGGCGGAATCTAGGCTTTAAGATGAATGGGATATTAGGAAGTTCCCGAAAAAATTGGCAGTTAGGGTTTTTTCCTAGAGAATGAACAGTAACGGGTAATCAGTGACAAGAAAGTAGGGAAATTTTCACCTAACACTATCTCAGTGGTTGGACAGAAGTGAAGTTAACTGTGGGGTAAGGAATGCCAAAAAGCCTAGACTTAAGATAAAATCATATCCAACTGGATGTAGTATAGGAGTTTACCAAATGTCTAACGAAACTGTTACTTATTCCCTAGAAGCTGTCCTCACAAGGATTGAGGGGAAGATCGATAAGATTGATGAGCGCTTGACAAAAGTAGAAATAGGAATAGCCGATCTCAAAGGAGATATTAAAGTGTTAGACGAGAAAATCGAAGGCATCGACAATCGGCTCAGATCGGTAGAGGGAACCCAAAAAAATCAGGTCTGGACATTGATTATCCTTTTGGGGAGTGCCATTATTACGGCCGCTTGGAAAGTATTTTTTTCCAGTAATATCTGAGTTCTCCAATCTCAACAAGACTACAGTTAACCGCTCCTGAAAGAAAATTTTCTTAAAGCTAGACTAAGATAAAATTATATCCAACCAGATGCAGTATAGGAGTTTACCCAATGTCTAACGAAACTGTTACTTATTCCCTAGAAGCTGTCCTCACAAGGATTGAGGGGAAGATTGACTCGCTTGAGAAGCGGGTTAACGAAAGATTTGACAAGGTAGAAGAGCGGTTAACCAAACTAGAAATAGGAGTAACTGATCTCAAAGGGGATATTAAAGTTTTAGACGGGAAAATCGAAGGCATCGACAATCGGCTAATATCGGTAGAGGGAACCCAAAAAAATCAGGTCTGGACATTGATTATCCTTTTGGGAAGTGCCATTATTACGGCCGCTTGGAAAGTCTTTTTTTCCAGTAATATCTGAGTTCTCCAATCCTCAACAAGACTACAGTTAACCCAACACAGTTGACCAGATTTCCTCATTGCTTATTTACCAATACAAAAACGGCTAAAAATGCGATCAAGTACCGATTCAGTCACTTCTTCGCCGGTAATTTCTCCTAAGGATTGAATGGCAGCACGCAGATCGATCGACCAAAAATCAAAAGGCAAATTTTCGTCAATTGTGTTTTTGACCTGTTGCAAAGCAATTTTCGCCCTAGTTAAAGCGGCCGCCTGTCGTTGATTAATGGCTAAATCCAAATTAGCCGCCTGTATTTCTTGATTTTGGACAGCATTAATAATAGTTTTTTCTAACTCTTCAATACCCTGATTTTGGGCGGCGGAAAGCTTGACAACTCGCTCAATTTCTGCTGGATAAATTACCGTTTCGGGATGAGCTAAATCAATTTTATTAATCACTAAAATTAATCGGCGATCGCTGACAGAGCGATAAATTTCCTCGTCTTCCTGGGTCCATCCTGACTCTGCGGAGACGGTTAAGAGAACTAAATCAGCAGACCGGGCCGTTTGGCGGGAACGTTCCACCCCAATTTGTTCGACTCGATCGCTGGCCGAGCGAATTCCTGCCGTATCGAGGACTTGTACGGGGATTCCCGCCACAACTAGCTGAGATTCGACGATATCGCGGGTGGTGCCGGGTAAATCGGTGACAATCGCTCGATCGCTCCGACTCCAAGCATTTAACAAACTGGATTTCCCCACATTCGGCCGTCCCACGATCGCCACTTTCAGACCACTACGCAGCAATTCCCCGCGCTCGGCGGTGGCTAAAATTAAATTTACTTGACAAAAAACCTGTTCTATGCTATGGAGAACCGCCTCATGATCCAAGGGCGGTAAATCCTCTTCAAAGTCAATACGGGCCTCAATTTCAGCCAAAATATCGAGACAGGTGGCACGCAAATGGCGGATCGGTTGAGCGAGTTTCCCCTGCAACCCAGCGAGGGCAAATTGTGCCGCTTGGGGAGAACGCGCCCCAACGAGATCGACGACGCTTTCGGCTTGAGTTAGGTCAATTCTGCCGTTAAGAAAGGCACGCAGGCTAAATTCCCCCGCTTGTGCCAAACGCGCCCCATTTTCTAGACATAACTGTAACACCTGTTGTACGGGCATAATGCCGCCATGACAGTGAAATTCCACCACATCCTCGCGGGTGAAAGAGCGGGGCGCTAACATGAGCAACAGCAAAGCTTCATCGATAATTGCCTGACTTTGGGGATGTCGGATATAACCGTAGAGAAGACGATGACTTTGCCATTTTTGACGGTTGGGGGTATGGAAAAGCCGACTAGCGATCGCCACTGCCTGACTACCGGATAAACGGACAATACCGATACTACCCTGTTCTGGAACGATCGCCGTAGCGATGGCGGCGATCGTATCCCCTGTGTTTAACATCTCTGAATCACTCCTTGCTAAAATTGAAGTCAGGATCAATTTTGTCAGCATTTATGCCCGAAAATATGCGCTCACGGTCATTAAAAGCGAAAAATAAAGGGAATAACCTAATTAATCGTCTGACGCGCTCCTGTCGCTACTGGTGGGTTCGCTTGGTGCGATTGCAGGGACATCCGATCGAAATCGCTCGCGGGTTAGCGGTGGGGGTGTTTTCTGGGGCTTTTCCTTGGATGGGATTACAGATCATTATTGCGATTTTTTTAGCTTTCTGTGTGCGGGGCAATAAAATTGCGGCAGCGGCAGCCACTTGGGTGAGTAATCCTTTTACCTATATTCCCCTGTTTTTGTTTAATTATAAATTGGGAGAATTGTTTTTAGGTCAAGGAAATCAAGCGATCGATAGTCGTATTTTTGCCTCTAACCAAAGTTGGGCGGAAAATTGGGCAAGTTTGAGCGGTGAATTTTTATTAACGCTATTTTTTGGCAGTTTGATTACAGGTCTGTTGGCGAGCATTATCACTTATTTTGTTAGTTATCGTCTCCTCAGTCAATGGCATCACCGGCGACAAACAAGGAGAAAACGCTGATAAATTGTCACCGTTCGGGGGGGACGAAATCTGGTAATCTAAGAGGCATCGATGAGAAGCACCTACGGTAATCCCATAATAAGTCTAAACTATGATTGAAATGATTGAATGAATACTATGATTGTGTTGTATTCAGCAAACCTTCATCAATGATCAATTATAGTCCATCCCATAATTCCATAATAAGTCTAAACTATGATTGAAATGATTGAATGAATACTATGATTGTGTTGTATTCAGCAAACCTTCATCAATGATCAATTATAGTCCATCCCATAATTCCATAATAAGTCTAAACTATGATTGAAATGATTGAATGAATACTATGATTGTGTTGTATTCAGCAAACCTTCATCAATGATCAATTATAGTCCATCCCATAATTCCATAATAAGTCTAAACTATGATTGAAATGATTGAATGAATACTATGATTGTGTTGTATTCAGCAAGTCTTCATCAATGATCAGTTATAGTCCATCCCATAATTCCATAATAAGTCTAAACTATGATTGAAATGATTGAATGAATACTATGATTGTGTTGTATTCAGCAAACCTTCATCAATGATCAATTATAGTCCATCCCATAATTCCATAATAAGTCTAAACTATGATTGAAATGATTGAATGAATACTATGATTGTGTTGTATTCAGCAAGTCTTCATCAATGATCAATTATAGTCCATCCCATAATCCCATAATAAGTCTAAACTATGATTGAAATGATTGAATGAATACTATGATTGTGTTGTATTCAGCAAACCTTCATCAATGATCAATTATAGTCCATCCCATAATTCCATAATAAGTCTAAACTATGATTGAAATGATTGAATGAATACTATGATTAGGTTGTATTCAGCAAGTCTTCATCAATGATCAATTATAGTCCATCCCATAATTCCATAAATCACAGTTAAGACGATGGATGTTGCTGTTGTCGCAGCGTTTGTAAGTTTTCCCGAATATTAACAGTAGTAGGATGATTCTCCCCTAAAGCTTGCTCTGCAATTGCTAAAGCTTGTAAATAGAGTGGTTCTGCTTCTTCGTATTTTCCTTGAGAATCGTATAATTTTGCTAAACCATTGAGGGAAGATGATACATCGGGATGCTTGTCACCTAATAGTTGTTTCCTCAATTCTAATGCTTGTAAAAAGAGGGTTTCTGCTTCTTCGTACCTTCCCTGAGATTGGTAGAGTTTTGCTAAATTATTAAGATTTTCAGTGATATTGGGATAGTTATCGCCTTCAAAAATTTCTGGACAGTATTTTTTTTGATTTGCCAGAAATTCCTGTGAGGTAACTTCAGTAAAATATTGGTGGATAATATTGCGAAATTCTTTAGGATCTAGCATGGTTAATTTTCTCCTTCTATTTAATTAACTCTTCATACTCATCATGAGAACCAATCCAAAACCAGTAATAATCTTCACCTTTTTTCAATGCTAAAGCTCTATAATTCTCAGTTATTCGGACTGACTAGACATTTTTCCCTACTTTCTTGAAATGTAATGATCGATGGAAAACATTACTAATCCAGAGACGATAGGCTTTTTTTGCCTGTTGCTTAATGTAGGGAGGTAAGTTGGCATAACATTGCCAAAAATCAGGAGTTGTTAAGGATTTCATCTAAAGGCTTAACTTGATTGTTACTGATATCATTGTTGACTTTTTGTAATAGTCGATCGAGTTTCCCTGATTCGAGATCGTTTTTTATCTGTTTGTCCCAACTATCATCAAGATAGTCTTGTAACCAAGCTGATAATTGATGGATTTCTTCGTCAGGCAACTGGAGAATCGCGGATTCAATATCTTTGAGTGTAGTCATGATTGTTTGGTTGATTGAAGGTGATTGTATTATTTTATATTGTTGTATTATCGGATGGGTTAATAACCCATCCTACGGGAGCGACTCTAAGTTTTCCCGAATCTTAACAGTATTAGGATGATTCTCCCCTAAAGCTTGCTCGGCAATTGCTAATGCTTGTAAAAAGAGGGGTTCTGCTTCTAAGTATCTTCCTTGAGAATAGTACAATAATGCTAAATTGTTGAGGGATTGTGCCACATCGGGATGATTGTCTCCTAAGAGTCGTTTTCTCAAATCTAATGCTTCTAGATAGAGAGGTTCCGCTTCTGAGTATCTGCATTGGGAACGGTACAATGCTGCTAAATTGTTGAGGGAAAGTGCCACATAGGGATGATTGTCTCTGAAGAGTCGTTTATACAAATCTAATGCTTCTAGATAGAGAGGTTCCGCTTCTGTGTACCTGCCTTGGGAACGGTACAATGCTGCTAAATTGTTGAGGGAAGTAGCAAAATCGGGATGTTCTTCTCCTAAGCGGCGGCGAGTTACTTCTAGACATTGCTCATACCAAGGTTCAGCTTTTTCGTACAATCCTTAGCTGCCTCTACCCCTCTTTGCGCCGTCATATCTCCCGAAGGATTCTGCAATGCTGACAACTGTAAACCCTTATCTATCAACTGCTGCTGCATCGTTGCCAACGTCCAATTAGTACGCCGTTTGAGGAAACGCCCCACCAATTCCAACCCTAAAGGTAAATACCCTAGCCACGCACATAGCCCCTTCCCTACCTCTAATTCAGCTTGCAGACGCGACGCACCAATCAGAGATTCCAGTAAAGCAAGGGCGGCTGATTCGCTTAAAACAGGTAAGCGCAACTGCTCAAACGATGCTGCCAGCCAATTTTGCCGAGTCGTAATCAATACCTTAAAGCGTTGTTCTTGGGGAGGCAAATAATCTTGGATTTCCTCATACTGATGCACATCATCTAAAATTAGCAGTACATCCCCCGGCGGTTGCCATCTCGCCCAACAATAATCCAATTGCCCCCGCAAATTCAAATCTTCCGGGGGAAACAAACCCAACAGCGACTTAGCAAAATCTAATAGTTGTACCCCCACCGTTCCCCCTTGCACCCCTATCCAACAAATACCGCCGGGATAAGTCGATTTTTTCTTATGATATAGCGCATACTGGAGGGCTAATTCTGTTTTACCCACTCCTACCATTCCCGTAACGACGGCGGTAATCGCAATTCTTTCTTGTTGCTGTAACTGGTGGTGCAGTTGTACCATTGCATCTTCACGCCCCACGAAATTAACGGCCCCAGTACGCGCTCGATTGAGATTATTCGGCGATTCTGCTGGTTTTTCCGCTTGGGGAGTTTGAGGAGGATTGATAATTTGGTCGCCCTGTACAACTCCAGCAACTCCATAGGCTGCGTTGAAGTTTTGCTCAATCTTGGACTCTTCTGCCATTGCTCGGATATCTCCTTTGCCACATTGTAGGATGAGTTCGTAACCCATCCCAATATCACTCTGCTGTTTTCCAACCTTCAATTAAAGCCATTGTTACATTGAGGTAAGGATTATCTAGAAATTCCTCAAGGGCAGCTTTTCCCCCTGATGTCACCGCGCCTAGCAATCGCTTTCTGACAGGAGTTGACACCGCCGCATTGATGTAAGCTTCCTTTTGTTTTTCCGTCGCAGTGGGATTTGTCTCTTCCAGTTGTTTGAGCAATCGCTGAATTTCTGCGGCAGCTTCGGCTAAATCTTGCTTCTGAGAAGAGGGGTAGATAATTTGGTCTCCGGCAACTTTTCCGGCTACTCCGTAAACGGCTGCATTAAAGTTCTGTTGTACTTCTGGTGAATCAGGCATAGCTCATACTCTCACCGATTAAAACGAGGGACAATTCAGATTTCTGTTCAGTATATCGTAACAAAAATGGCTCTCTTGGATTTGGTGGGTAAAATGTATTCTGAGATAAATTTCTCCTAGGGAGGGAGTGGAAGGAACCACAAAGACACAGAGGACACAAAGATCGACCATAATGTAAGTTAAACTGATCACACAGAACCTATAAGATTTCGAGAAAAAGCTAAACCTACCAAACCCGGGGCGTAAACTCCGCATCATTTAAAATTATTACATTTTCCCCTGACTGCACCAACACAAACAAACCCTGACGACAACCATAACTCGCCACCTCATTGGGAACAATCATCGCTGCCACCGCTCCCAAAGCCTTTACATCTCGAAAACGAGGCATTAACCGCTTAAACTTCGCCAAACGTTGTAAATGCTCGTCCACATCCCTTTGAGTTAACTTACTTTTGACCTCCACTAAAATGGCATCCGTATCATTTACTACCAATAGATCAATCTCTAAACCCTCATTATCCCGTTTTACCGAAATACCGGGGTGAAACTCATGCACATCAATACCCCGCTCTTGAAAAAGACGCACCACCGCAGGACGCACTTGCCACTCGACAAACTCTCCTAAACGATTGCCCAACTCCCCAATCTGCTTACTAACCCTGTTAATTTGCTTATCTGTTTCCTTGATTTGTTTATCCGTTTCTTTTTGAGCTTGGGATAACTCTTGTTGGGATTGGGATAACTCTTGTTGGGATTGAGCTAATTGCTTTAGTATTGCCCGAATCTCTTCAATAGTGGCTGTCATAATGAATTTTCTCAAGTTAAAATGAAATTTTCTCTATTATAGCCCGATCGCTTTTTCTCCCTTGAAGTAACTGTTCAGGGGGTAGGTTTGATTCATGAATCAACCCTACAATGAATCAACCCTAGTTCAGGGGGGGACAAAATCTAGTAATCTAAAAAGACGTGGAAAAGAGCGGCTAATGTGAAAGAGTAGTATCCATCTCGGTGCTGCCCCAGGAGAGTCCTTCCACTGAGTCAATGCCACTGGCGGCTTGACATCCCCCCCCCTGAACGGTTACAATGAGACTATACGCCTTATGTAAGTTAAAAGCTGGAATGGTGTAAACTCGTTCGATAGATTATCTCTCTAGTCGGAGTGTTGGACTCAAACACTTGACCCCTAATTAGGTTGTTTTAGGTCACATCAAGTGTACTACTTTATTAGGTTTCTTACAGGAAATTTTAAAGGTTTGAGCCTTCGGTAAATCTTTCGAGGTAGCCTAGTTATCATATCTCAAAAATAGCTTGAGCGATTTTTTCAGAGGATTTTCCTAATGTAAAGTAATATCCTCTGAGTGTTTATAATGTTAAAAATTAAGTGATTTTTACTCATTTCAGTACAATGGCAAAAAATCAAGCCGAATCTATGTCTGATCAGAATCATCAGCAGCCAGATATGGGTGCGAAGAAAACAACGCAGGCTAGGATAGAAGGTCAGGATAATAATCAAATAAAAACAGGAATTGATCCTAAAATTGATTCGGAAAAACCGTTTAAATATTCGGAGCCAACAGGAAGATTAGGGGAGATAATCCTGCGCTTAATGCCGGTGGGTCTTTTGCTCGGAGGACTGAGTTATTGGGCGATAGTTGGCAAGATTCCGACTCCTGTTCAAGGACGAGCGGTCATTTTGATTCCTCGTTCTATTGTTAATATCGAACCCCGTCAAGGTGGGCGGGTGTTAACCCTCCTGATTCAACCAGGAGATTCTGTCAAAAAAGGGCAATTACTGGCAACTTTAGAGTTTCCTGAATTAGAAACAGAATTAAAGGATAAAAAGGATAGGTTAGCAGATCTCAAGCAGCAGGATAAAAGAGTGGACTCTATTGAAGTGAGTCGTCGCCAATTGAATGCAGCCTCAGTAGATCGCCAGCAAAAGGCCAATCAGCTTCAGATTAAAGCACTTCAAGTTCAATTATCCAGTAATCAAAAACAGCGAGAAGCCTATCTCTCCCATGCTCGATACCTTAAAAATTTCCAGAACTCAACGGATGAAAGACTAGCCGCCTACGATAAACTTATCGAAGAGGGGGCTGTCGCCAAGCTAGATTTTCCCTCCTATTTGTTTCAGTTCAATAATCTAGAGGCTTCTAATAGTATCAATCGCGTCCAAATAGAACTCGATCGCCTGAAGGGGGTTGATGAAAGCCTGCGAGCGCAGATGAACGCATTGACGGCACAGAATAATATACTAAACACAGAAAAACGGCAAATAGACCTGCAAGATACAGCCAGTGATATTCTTCGTTACAATGCGATCGCTGACCAGCAACGAGAGATTAATACGTTAAGAACCACTATTCAAGCCAACAAAAATGTAGTGAGTCTGTACAACGGCCAGATTTTAGACTTATCTGTTAATCCGGGGGAAGTCCTGGCTCCGGGGGGGCGCATAGGTACGTTAGAAGTCTCCAATCTAAAGGCCAAGACCAACGTGGTGGCATTGTTTAAGAGTGGTGATGCCAAACGATTAGAACCGGGCAAGGAAGTAGAAGTCGTTCCCGATCTCTATGATCGCGAACGCTATGGGGGTATCGTCGCTAAGGTCGTTTCCGTCGATCAGCAGCCGGTAACTGTGGCAGAACTAGCAAATATAGTCGGAAGTCATGAACTCGCCAGCAAGCTGTTTCTGGGTAGAGATGAAGACGATCGCGATAAGCCTATACCCGTCAATGCAAGTGTTATCAAAGCCACTTTAGCGCTGAAGGTCGATCGCAATACACCCAGTGGTTTTTACTGGACTCAAGCCAAGGGAGCGCCCCAAAGAATTACCAACGGGACTACCGCAGATGTCCATGCTGTGGTAGAAGAGCGTTCTTTAGTGAGTTATATAACCCCTGCTTTTCGCTGGATTACAGGGGTGTACGATCGTTAACCACAATCTTGCGAGCGTAAGTAGCTGAAAGAAACAACGACTAGAATAAACGGTTAAACCTAATATGGAAAATCCGAAAAGACGTTCTCAATGGTGGACTTGGTGGTTTAAGTGGTGGATTATCGCCGCAGCGTTTGTCTTAGTAATCTTGATCCATAGTGAGCCTCCTCAGCTTTGGTTTTGGTTGGTGACGTTTTTGGCACTAATTTTATATGGGATTGAGCGAGCGATTAATGGGTAACAATGAGTAAGCCGAAAAAGGATATAGAGATACCTTGGACAGTAAAAACGGGCTAATAATCAGACAGGGATTGAAGTTTTCCCTGGGTGCTGCTCTCTTAACGAGTTTCTTTTGGCACCGAGGAAATGTATTAGACAACTTTGTCTATCCCGTCTTTGGGTATGTCTCTGTACTGATTGAGCCATCGATGGGAGGTGCGATTGCGGCAGGTTTGGGGCGTTTGGGGGGAAGTGCTTTGGGGGGAATCATTGCCGCTATCCTGGTGAACGCCTACGGAATCCAAGGCTCAAGTTTTTTTGTCATTCCCTCTCTCACCTACATTTTAGCCGCCCTGATCTGTGAAACTTACCGATGGCAAGCCGCTTATTCCCAAGCCACACTACTGGGCGCTTTAATTGCCATGAGAGTGGTAGGAACATCAGCACAACAAGATATCTGGCTCTATTTGCGGTCGCGCCTGATCGATAACTGGATCGGAATCGCTGTGGGAATTGCTGTGGCCTTACTATTTTGGCCCCAGAATACTCGATCCGATCTCAACCGGAACTTGATGGGAATCCTTCAAGATATACCGCGCTTGTTCCAAAAAATCCTCGATCGCCACTTAAAAACTGAGGTCGAGGAGCGGGATTATTCTCTTTCTATTGAGCAGAACGAGCTTAACTTACTCAATCAGATTAAAAAATCAACACAAACTAGCCTTTCAACACTCACAAAAGCAACCCATGAATTCGGTAGTGAGATATTGGTGGCAGAAAATTGGAGTGAAATCTTGGCAATTCAGAACCAATTGACTCGACAATTAGCTGATCTGATGGCTTTTAAGGGCGAAAAGCATGAACAAAATTTAGTGGGTCAGTTCAGGGCGGAATTTTACCAATTGGCGACTCATCTTACCGACAGCTTTGATAGCTTGAGGGATCTGAGTAACGGCAAAAAAATCTTAGCTACCCCTTACCTGACAGAATTAGAAGAAGATTTAGCGAATATTGGGGGTAAACTTGATCATCTCCGAACAAGTGGAGAGATTGACCGGTATGATGTTCAAGAATCACTACAGTTTTATCAATTTATTCAACTTGTATCTCGATTTATCCAACAATGCGAGGGATTAGGAGGCAGGATAATCGATAAAACCAAAGTAACTGCAACTTTCAGGCGAAGACACCTGATTACCTTTCCCAAATGGGCCCCTATATCCCTAAAACGCCTGAGAGAAATTGTCAGTCTTGGCCTGGTTATTGGTTTGTTACTGGCTATTATTCGTCACATCGAGTTTCCCTATCCTTCTGCTTACGAAAAAGTGGCAGATATTGTGATCATAGGTGCAGTGGTCACTGTGATTCAACCGACAAGGGGGCGAGCGATCGCGATCGGTTGGGCGGCAACTGTTTCGTTGAGTTTGACGATTCTCTGTATTTACCTGTTGGTCAAGTCCTTTGGTTATAATCCTTTTAGTAGCAGTCTGGCTTATTTTTTCGCCTACTTCAGTTGTGCTTGGCTGGGGTTTACGCCAATCGCTCGCATCGGTGCGATTGTAGCAGCCGATGCCATCGGGAAGGATATTTTTCCTTTTTTCGAGCAAGGAATTTGGTCCGCACTGATTTCAGTTCCCGTAGGTGCGTTTCTGGGGGTGTTGCTGACCACTGTATTTATGACAAAATCGGCTACAAACCAACTGGAAACAGATTTTTCTGTGACTTTTAAGAAAATGGGACAGCTATATCAAAAACTGCTGTCAGGCTATTTTCAGGATACGATACCACCGTCAGATATCGCCCAACTGAAGCAGGCCATCACAGTGGCGATCGCTCAACATCCAGCCTCGGTTAAGATTGCCAGTCTCGAACAAATTTCCACAGTTTTAGCAACCAAACACCAAAATTTTTGGAATTTCTCCATCGGCTACGAACAAAAACTCTCGGCTCAACTGGATGCTTTACAAGATGTGCTACAGCAACCGCTTCCTGAACCGATACGACAAAAGTTTTTACCTGAATTACAAGCGATCGCACAACAGACCGCGATCGCTTTTGATGAAATGGCTGATGCGATCGCTGCCCAGGTAATTCTCAACCCACCAAAGTTAGGATTGCTCATCGAAGAAATTGAATCTCTTGAGAAGCAATTACTGAGCTTGCGGGTTGAGAGTCGAAGTTATCCCTTAAATGAGCTAATCGCCTTTAGCTCGGCTTTTATGACGATGAAAGCCATTGCCAGCAACTTAAATCAAATGAGTCAAGACTTACCTGCCTACACCCAATAGGTAATAGGCAAATATTATCAGCCTGAAGGATTTCTGCTCTCAGGGCTGTATATTCAGTAGTGGATTGTTTCAGTAGAGTGTAGGGTGCGTTAGGCGGCTATCAATTTAGTCAAAAAACCAAAATTAATAATTCGCCGTAACGCACCCTACAAGATCAGCGATCGCACTTCCTCTACTAACGTTAAAGGCAAGATTGAGAAACATCTCTCCCTTGCCTTACGAACTTAGATTGGGTTACAAGAACCCTAGAGATTTAGCGATTGCAATGAGTGCAGCGATAGCCTGTAAGAAGGGTAAAAAACGCCTAATAACTAATCTAAATCTTCGATAATAAGATCGAGAAGTTTTATCTAGACGCTTGATACTCACCTTTAGCCTTTGGCAAAAAGACTGAAGTGACTGGTTTGATTTGCGCTGCCCGTTGCCGTTGAGCTTACTTCCCTTTAACACTGTCTTCCTCCGGATCGAGTGAACCGGCATTGCTCTCCCTTTGCAGGAAAGATAACAGTGGAGATCAGGGACTAAGGATTAACCCGATTGCCCACACAGCGGACTATCTTTCGATAGTCGTGTTAGTCTGCCGTCTTAGTCCCATCAACTCGGAAAGGTGTGGTGTACCCCTTGTAGACAAAGGATAGTTTCTTAATTATAGCGGATCGAATCAAGCCCGCAATTACAGTTTGCCAGTACCTCCGTTCCTGAATCTAACTCAATATCTCGTGTTCTTGAGCATAGCGCCAGACTACGCGATCGCTACTTTCCATCGACAATCTAACCTCTCTAAAGGTGACAAATTGGACAGACTGAAACTCAAGTTAACCGCGTTTTGCCAATATACCAAGAAAAATCAGCTTCAATCAATGTGCATGGTGCGTTCCCCAAAATCTATTGGTGGAACAGTAGGACTTGCATTAGGGAACGCACCCTACGGCTACAAGGGAAAGTGTAGCTTCACGGCGCAAATTCACAACTCCATGTATCATGAATTCTTCTTTAAGCTCCGCGAACCAAAGTGATACACGGCAGGGTGTCCAATCCGAATTCCAAAAGGCTGGGCATCAGGGTTACGCTCAAATAGCCGATTGGTTGCAGCTACGACCGTTTCATCAACCTCAAAATCTCCGGTTTCGATGTCGATCGCGATAATTTTACCCTCATTACCCGCTTCGACTTGCTGCCGAATGCCAGACTCGTAGAGTTCTTTCCCCCGACGAGCCATCTCCTCTTTGCTGTAACGCCTTTGCCGAACTGTCATAGCCTTGCCCCATTGACTGCCTTCTCCATGTTAACCTGAACGATCTCGCTCTTTTGAATTGATAGGGTGTGTTTGGCAATCACTTAATCTTGGCGATCGATATGATGTAGCCTGTGTTAGCGTTAGCGTAACCCACGGATTTTGAACATTAGACAAGGTGCGTTCACTTCATTAACACACTCTATAAGATCGGCGTGCTGCTACGCAGTGCCTTCGGCATCGCATTCTGTTATGAGTTGATTGATGTTGGGTTTCCTTGGGTCAATCCAACCTACGGGCGAGGCGATCTGCTACGCAGTGCCTTTGGCATCGTACTCATAATAGTTTACGAAATTCTGCGACTGTCAAACCAGCATCTTGAACAATTCCACCCATTGTAAATGCCTTAATTGGATTGTGCCTTGGAAGAGCAACTTGACGCACCCCATCACTCATGATGATATGTTTGCCTTGGCGAATGATCCGAAAGCCTACCTTCTCCAAGGCTCGTACTGCATCTAGGTGATTTACGCCAGGAATTCTAGGCATAGTTACACCTGCATTTCAATTTCACGAATTTCCCCATCTTGCAAGCGTTCTTCTAAGGCTGCAAGATACTCACGAATTGCATCTTGGATATTGGTTAATGCCTCTTCCTCAGTATCTCCCTCAGACCAACAACCGGGGAGCGCAGGAACGCCAACAGTAATTCCTTCTTCAGAACGATAAAGGACAATTTTGTATTTCATCATAAGTTCCTTCTAGATAGCACTCCATTTTAGCTTGATAGAATTATGGATGTGGGATCAAATTGTAGCAACAGCGGAACCTCACAGCAAACTTGATATGGTTGGGTTTCCTTGCGTCAACCGTTCGGCAAAAGCTCACGGCCGAAGTTCAACCTACAGGCTACTCTAGGCTATTTATTCCCCTAGAAACGAATCGCACCGTTACATTTCATTAACGCACCCTACAAGATCGGCGTGCTGCTACGCAGTGCCTTCGGCATCGCACTCTGTTATGAGTTGATTGATGTTGGGTTTCCTTGCGTCAACCCAACCTACGGGCGAGGCTGAAACAGTCCAGTAGGGTGTGTTAGCGTCAGCGTAACGCACGGATTTTGAACATTAGATAAGGTGCGTTACATTGCATTAACGCACCCTACAAGATCAGCGATCGCACTACAAGAGTAGCGATCGCACTAAAATTAGTAGCATGAGTCTGATCTTGCATCATATTTTAAGTTAGCTTGATTACAAACTCTTCTCCTTGCACTTCTATAGTTAGCTTCATCGCCAATTTCTCTACAGACATTCGCATATCCCGCATAGCACATTCGTTCTTTTTGTAGTCTTTCTCTTTTTGCATCATATTCTTGTTGCAATTGTTGTCTATCGCTATCACTAACTCGTCGTGTAACTTTACACTCTGGATATTTTCTTTCAGCCTCTGCAATCGTTGATGCTAAACTATTTATCCAATTGTTATATTGAGAAAAATCAAGAGGCGAGGGTGCGTTTGCCTCAAAATATTGTGCAATTTGCCGATGGAGTTGCTCACACTGTCTTTCTGATAGCCCCTTATTTTGTGCTAAAACTTCATTACTATAAAAACTTAAGTTCATTGCAGTTGCAACAAAAACTAAACAAGCTGTGAATTTTGACGTTTTCATGTGATTGAATTAATTGAATTAAATTTCTTAAACTTCTTGAAGTCTAACCATATATTATACGGAAATTTTCCGTATATCACGCCAAATACACATTTTTTAAAGAATCTTTCCGTATATTACGCTCAAATGGAGTGATCGCGAGAAGTTTTCCGTATAATATTACGATAAGCGTGTTATGCCGATTAGCGTACTCTTTTATGAACCCTCCCCCACCCCGAAAACTCCTAGACGTAGTGCGAGAGACGATCCGCCCTACCGCATTACTCCTACCGCACCGAACAAACATATCTGGACTGGATTAAGCGTTATCTGCTCTTCCATCAGAAAAAACATCCCCGTGAAATGGGGGGTGAAGAAATTAGAGCCTTTTTGAGCCATCTTGCCGTTGATAAAAACGTTGCCACCGCCACCCAAAACCAAGCCCTCAACGCCATCCTTTTCCTTTATCGAGAAGTTCTGAAAATTGAACTGGAAAATATCGGTGCATATTTACGGGCAAAACGCTCCAAACGTCTGCCCACCGTCCTCACCAAAAAAGTAAAAATGGCTGATGATTTTAGCGATCGCACAACAGACTGCGATCGCTGCCCAGGTAATTCTCAACCCACCAAAGTTAGGATTGCTCATCCAAGAAATTAAATCTCTTGAGAAGCAATTACTGAGTTTGCGGGTTGAGAGTCGAAGTTATCCCTTAAATGAGCTAATCGCCTTTAGCTCGGCTTTTATGACGATGAAAGCCATTGCCAGCAACTTAAATCAAATGAGTCAAGACTTACCTGCCTACACCCAATAGGGGCTAAATCCCTTCTTTTCTGGCTAAAAGGACGGGACAATTGACATTAACCCGCACATAATCCGAGAGGGAAGTACCGAGAAGGCGATCGAGATCTGGTAAACTCTTAGCCACGGAAGGACGGCGATCCGGCGAACCCAACAGTAAGAGATCCACATTATAATCATCGACGAGTTTGCAGAGTTGTTCTCCCGGTTTACCCCCCGTCACCACGCAGCGATAGGGTATATTCATCCGTTTCGCTTTTGCCACTGCCGGCCCTATAATCGGGTTTTCTTCCATTTCTTTGGGGGAAGTGGGGGCAAATTCCGGTTTTAAGTCGGGGTTGACGCGGGCCAGAATTAACTCTGCTGAAGGATAATCCCGCAGGAGATAAATAGCCAGATCGAGAGCTAAATCAGCCGAACTAGACTTATCGAGAGCTACCATCACCTTTTTGATTTTTTTGACGTAAATATCGTCTTTTACCAATAACATCGGGTGATTAGTCAGTTGAAAGACGTATTGACTGACGGAATTTTCTAGAATTGCCTCCAGTCGCTTCAGTCCTCGGGAACCCATCAGGATCAAATCGGCCCCGATTTCGTCGGCAACTTGACAGACGGTATCTTTGGGATCTCCTTGCCGCAGAATCGTGGAGACTTTGCTGGGTTCAATTTTGACTTCTTGCAGGATTTTAGTCAGCATTTGGGTCCCTTCTTCCCATTTACTGGCCAGAGCTTCGGTGGTAATCTGAGGGGGAACAACCCGGAGAATGGTAATCGACGCTTTCCGGATAGCGGGGAGATCCATCAATGCTTGTAGCATTTCTTGGGTTTGACCTGTGCCGGAATCAGCGTATAGTATTTTCTCTAGCATAAGATTAAACTCGGTCTATGATCTTAATAGTTTTCGCCAATTTTCAGCATACTGCTAATGTTGTTCCCGAAATTTAACAACTTATTAAGCGCTTTTTCTTCGGTTAACGCGATGCCGAAGGCACTGCGTAGCAGCTCGCATTTGAGGTTGTTTTAAGTATTTATGCTTAATTGATTAGAAATACTTGGCTCAAAATCATCGGGTAAAGCGTTCATTTGTATTATATTTTGGATGCAATGCTGGCGCTCTCTTTTAATCACAGCTAAATCCGTTGAGTATAGGCTACTTATAAGGACAGGCACTCATGCAAGAGGCAAGAGAGGGGGTATAGATAATCAGTCTTTAATAAACGGATTTAGTATCATTGCCGCTGCTCACCATTAAATCGACCATTTCATTGATGATTAGAGTTCTTGCATAATTAATTTTTGAGAGTGCAAAAATGAGAAAAATAGACATAAAATTGCATAAAATCCCTAAATAGAGCATTTAATTGATTAATGCTCATTCTTAATTCTCCAGCAACCACAAGAATTTTTGATTTTTACAAGAGGTCTAGTTATGTCTTTATCAATTCGAGTAATTCTCCTAGTAGCGACAACAGTTTATCAGACGTTATCTGTTTGGTTAGAAGAACAAAAAGCACCGCCGGGTAATTTGATTAATCTGGGTAAATATCGCCTGCATTTTTGTCTAGCAGGAGTAGCTAGTCCCACTATTATTATTGACCATAGTTTAGGAGGAATTGAGGGATATTTTTTGATAGAAGAATTGTCACAATTAGCTAGGGTTTGTATTTATGATCGAGCGGGTTATGGTTGGAGCGATTCTAGTCCTTATCCCCGGACTAGCTACCAAATTGTTCAGGAATTAGATCAATTACTAACCCAAGCAAAAATAGAACCGCCTTATATTTTAGTTGGTGATTCTTTTGGTAGTTATAATGTTCGACTGTATGCTCATCTGTTCCCAGAAAAAGTAGTAGGTTTGGTACTCACCGATGGTTTACACGACAAAGGAATGCTGAAAATGTCGCCAGCATTAAAGGCATTAAAATTATTTTTTATCTCCGGATTTTGGATGTCGATTATCGGCTCAATTTTAGGCATTATCCGAGTTTTGAGAGTTCTGGGAGTTTTTGAATTATTAAAACCAGAATTGCGTCGCTTTTCCCCAGATTCTTGTCATCGAGTTAAGCGTTCTTTCTGTCGCGCTAAACACTGGATGACGATGAGTAGAGAAATGCTTAATCTCGACCAAAGCGCTCGTCAGGTGAGTGAGGCTAACAATTTCGGTAATTTACCGATAGTTAGTATTAAAGCTAATTCTTTTTTTAAACCTTCCCTTTGGACTCGGTTTATTCCCCTTAAAAGTGCCAACCGACTCCGGGAGGAGATGCACCTGGAATTAGGCAAGTTATCCGGAGATTTTCTGCAAATACAAGCGGATAAAAGTTGCCATTTTGTCTGGATGGATCAACCGGATGTGATCATCGATGCGGTCAGAATTGTGCTTGACAAAATTAACTCTATGTGCTAGGTAATAGGGTAAAATTAATTTCTTGGTTAGGATAGGCAAGAGGCAACAGGCAAGAGATAGTTAGATAAGTAGGTAGGCGTTAAAAATTATCAGACACCACCCTTATCAAGGGTAGGGTTGATTCATGAATCAACCCTACCTTATCAAGGGGGGGCAGGGGGGATCGAACCTAAAATCCATTTTTAATTTAATTATAACCAGCTACTTATGTGTAATTAATTGTGTCTAGCTACTTAAGAACTTGCCCTCAAAATTAATTTTTGATAATTTTAATTATAGCGTTTCCTAAGCTAGTGAGGTACACCTGTTTTTCTTCCCCTTTGCCTTTTGCCTCTTGCCTTTTGCCTAAAACCCATAACTTTTGTACCTCAGCAGACTGAAAAACGCTATAATATTGTGTCTCCCCACTCTCCTATACCTTTTAAACAGGATTTAGTATTACAAGCGGTTTTATTAACCCGCAGCAGGGCAAGGGTTAAGGAGACTTAGGGATAATTCCCAGACCTGAACCCGGATTATTATTAATATTCTCAACCCTAACTTTACTAATTATTGAGGGTAATAATCTGGGCGCTAAAACCCTGTTTAGTTAACTCTTGTACCCGTTGTTTAGCTTGGTATTGTTGTTGAAATAACCCAACTTGAATCACATTTTCTCCCGTACGGATAAATGCGAGGGGTTCAATTTCTTTAATTTTTGCCAACGCTTCCGCACTATTACTCCTAACTTCAACGCGAAAGAGTTGATTAGCGGCAATAACCCGCTGCTGTGGTGCGGGGGGTTTATTGGCGCGATTTTGAGGTCTGGGTGCTGGTGGATTGACAGTTTGACGATTACTATTATTAATCACCGTAGCATCGGCAGGACGCACGGTAGCGGGAGCTTGAAAAACGTATTCTCTCAGGGGTTGATTACCAGAAACTGGGTCCGCCACCAGAGGACGAACTGAAGGAGAATTAACTGGGGGTAAATTTAAGGGTGGACATTGGGAACAATTAACAGCACTGGGACTGTCTGAACGTTTAGTTGGTTGTCTCACCGCCGGCGGTGGAGGCAAACGACGACCGGGATAAAGATTCTGGGCAAAAGATAAGTTTGCTTTTAGCAGTAGCGTTCCTTGAGCGATTATCCCGACTTTTAACCAAAATAAAGCCGAGAAAAACAGTAGGTTTGTTCTCATTGTGCTGGTTTGTCCTCACAGGAAATTTGGGTACACCATGTCCAAATTTTAAAGGAGGAAATGCTAGTCTAGAAAGTATATTGGTTAAAAATCATTACAAGGTTTATGGGAAAAGTTGTTGTCGGTCTATCGGGGGGAGTAGATAGCTCTGTCGCCGCTGCCGCCTTACACGCTCAAGGTTATGATGTTATTGGCTTGACCCTGTGGTTAATGAAGGGTAAAGGTCAATGCTGCTCCGAGGGAATGGTAGATGCGGCCTTTATTTGTGAGCAGTTGGGGGTTCCCCATCATATCGTCGATAGTCGCGAGCTTTTCCAAAAAGAAATTATTGATTATCTAGTTTCTGGTTACGAAGCGGGAATCACACCGCTGCCCTGTTCTCAGTGCAATAAAGCGGTAAAATTTAGCCCGATGCTGCATTATGCCAGGGAAACCTTGCAAACGGACACTATTGCCACTGGTCACTACGCTAGAATTCGTTTTTCTCCTGAAAATAACCGTTATCAACTGCTGCGCGCCGTCGATAAAAATAAAGATCAATCCTATTTTCTCTATGATCTAACTCAAGATGTATTGCGTCGGACTTTATTTCCCTTGGGCGAACAAACCAAGGCAGAAACCCGCAGGATTGCCCAGGAATTCGGCTTAAAAACGGCAGATAAACCCGATAGTCAGGATTTATGCTTGATTGAAGCTCACGGAACTATGCGATCATTCTTGGATAAGTATATCGCCGTCAGTGAGGGCGATATCGTCGATCTCGATGGCAAAGTTTTGGGTAAACATAGCGGTATCCATCATTATACGATCGGACAACGCAAAGGCATCGGCATCGCCGCCGCCGAACCCCTCTATGTGGTAAAACTCGATCCCGTCATGAATCGGGTTATCGTCGGTAATCGCGAAAGTGCCGTTAGTGCCGCTTGTCTTGTCGGACGGATGAACTGGGTTTCTATTGCTGAACCCACCACCCCTATCCGCGCTCAAGTACAGGTCCGTTATCGTTCTCCGGCCGTTCCCGTCAATGTTATTCCCCTAGAAAATGAGCAAGTGAAACTGGTTTTTGATCAACCACAATTTAGTATCACTCCGGGCCAGGCAGCCGTGATTTATGAAGGGGAAATCGTCCTCGGTGGGGGGATTATCTCAGGAGCCACCCCTAATGGAGAGCCACCAATTCACAGAATAACCTGATTATGGTTCGCGGGTCATTCTGCCAATTAGGGACTCTCCCCGGCAGGTTGAGCTAAAAATTAACGACGGGGTACAGAAGCCTCGATGTTAATATTCATAGCGGAGACTCTTGGTACAGGATTGCCTTTGGCGCTACCGAGACCCCGGGCCATAGCCAAGAAGCTGGAAGGATCGCCAGCTTTGGGTTTTTGCTCTTGGGGAACATAGCGACGGACAGCATTCTGCCAAACGATTTGGGGGAAGCCCAAAATACCACGATAGTAGCCATCGTAGCGAGGCGAGGTGATGTTGAATGGACGTTCACCGATTTCGCGGCTGGCTAGGGTGCGACGACGTTGGTAGGGAACGGTATCATAACCAAAGCTTTGCAGATACTCGTCACTGTTGAGAAGTTGATCGACAAAACCTTGAATGCCTTTGGTGGCAACGACAATCGACCAAGCAATTTTTTCTCTTTCGCTATAGACATCGCGACCGAGAACTCTTTGTACTACCTGTTCGACAAAGCGATAGTTGCTGTTTTTCTCGTAGAAGCTGTTATAGAAGGTTTTCGATAACAGTAAACCACGAATGAAATCCCGCACGGATAATTGTCCATTGCGTAATTGGGATTCGAGGAAGGGTTCCCGATCCCATTTGAAGGCATGGAAGAAAATCTGACGGTAAGCGGCTTCAATTAAATCGTTCAGGTCGCTAGGGGAGAGGACATTTTCCGTCGTGTAAACTCTCGGTTTTTCGTCTCCACCGACATCATAACCAGCTACCCGCACGTTTTGGGACTTGGGGGCGTAATTTAAAAGAGGAATGGCCAAGGGTAAACCTCCGTATCCTTAGAAATGCTTAAAAAACTTTCCTCCTAATGATAAGGGAGTAGGTGCCAACTAGAAAAGAAATATTAAAAATTCTTACAATTGTTAAGAAAAGTTGCTTACCATCCGGGGAGTGGGGGAGCGCCGGAGCAGGGAGAGGGGAGAAAAAAGCTGATGACTGATAACTGATAACTGATAACTGATAACTGAATTTACCAGCCACTAATCGAATAGGATGATGGTTCGGGGGAATCACTAGAGACTGACTCCGATGACTGATTGCGGGATTCAGCACAAAAAGTGGCCGTATTAAAACCGCCAAAACGTTGAACTGTGCTAGTGCGGAGACGTAAATCGGTATCGGCAAACCAAAAACGCTCGATCGAGGTCATAGTTTCGTATTCTGTAATTAAGACTAAACCTTCCTGTTCATCAATGTGATAACGGCCCGCCACGGGAATGATTTCCGCATAACCGCGCTCCCGCAGGAGAACACCAGCTTGGGGATTATCTTCGTCGGGAATTAGCGCAAAAACGGTGGTTCCTTGATGATTTTCGTTTTCTTTGTCCCACTGCATCGAACCATCCCAACTGACAAAGGCACCCCCCACAGTCTTAGCGGGATCGACTTCGTGCATTTCACAGATAGCGATAATTTTCGGGTTATCGGCGCTTAAAGCTTCCACATAAATCTCGGAATCGCCGGTTTCTGAGCGTCGAAAGGGTAAATGATGGGTGGTGCGCTGAGATTTCCACTGTCCCGCACTTTTCTGAAAAAAGGTCATCCCGTCCATAGTTTTTATCCTCTGTTTTCCCTATCTATTTTAACGCCATGGCCGTTTCCTGTAACCCTTGTCCCCCTCTCTCTCTCATTCATCCCCAAAATAATCATGATCAATTCTCTTGATTTCATAGATTTCTTTTGTCGATACACCTAAGTTATAATCGATCATCAATTGACCTAATTCTTCCCCATCAATCAGCACTATTTTTATCTCATTTCTAGGGGCATATTCTAAAGCCTCTTTGGTAAAATAGGAAGTGGTGATGAAAATACCTTTTTTGGCTCCTTGTCCCGCTAATGCCCCGACAAATTTCTGGATTTCTGGACGACCAACGGCATTATTATCAGCCCATCTTTTGGCTTGAATATAGATTATATCTAAACCGAGTCTATCTTCTTTTATTATCCCATCAATCCCTTGATCCCCGCTCTTACCTACCGCTTTACCAGCATCTCTAATCGAGCCACCATAACCCATTTTTACCAGTAATTCTACTACTAATTTTTCAAAAGCATCTGGGGATAATTTTCGCAGAATAAAAAGTAAGTCTGTTGCTAATGCTTGACGAATTTCTTGATAGGAGTTTTCTAGTAATTCCTCGGGATTTTGCTCTTGATCAGAAGTTGATAAATTTCTTTCAAGAGTAATAGTTTCATTTTGCTTATTGACTCGATTGAATTCTTGAAATTCGGGAAACTGTCTGAGAAATTTGGCATCAATTCGAGCAGGATTTTGAGATAAGATTTCTTTTCCTTTCTCAGAAATTACAAAAGTTGCCCTTTGGGGTGAGTCAATTAATCCCGCTTTCTTTAAATAGGTTTTTGCCCAACCGACTCGATTAGCAAAAATTTCTTGTTGTCCACTGGGAAGCATTTCTTTTCTTTCCGCTTCCGTGACTTGAAACTCTCTGACCAAGGCTTCAAAAATTTCTCGATATTTATAAACTTTGCCATCTGCAAGTATTTTTAGTAGAGGCAACATAATCGATTGAAAATCGGGAATGGGCATAGTTCAGCTGAAAAGCGGGGGCAGTCATCACAATTATACAGCAACAATCTCCAAGAATTTAGATAGATAATAATACACCTGAAATTATTAAGAATGTCGAGAGGCATTCCTCAAGAATCTGAGAGAGAATCAATATTATGGGAATCTAATACTAAATCTTGTTTAAAAGGTATAGGAGATCGGGAAGTAGTGGAGCCTTTTTAGTAAACAGTAAACAGTGAACTAAAAACTCACATCTGATAATTGATAACTGATAACTGATGCAAAACTGACGGCTTGGCTCTTCTAGGTTCTGTGTGATAAGTTTAACTTACATAGGATCGATCTTTGTGTCCTTTGTGTCTTTGTGGTTCGCTCCACTCCCTCGCTAGGAGTAATGTATCTTAGAATACATTTTACCCACCAAACCTGGGAGAGCCACGGCTTTAAATATAACTTAACTCAGTAAAAAAGACCTATTCGGATGGACAAGAAAGCCTTTTTTCAGGGCCTCTCGTCCTAATAACATCCGAAAACCCATGACATCGCGATTAGTCAAGGTTAATTCGATCGGCCATTGACGACCGCCCAGTGATACACTTGTTCTGATTACGGGACGTAATTGACTTTGACCCCCGGAATTTTTTACCCGTCGCCATTCGAGGATTTCTGCGGTAGTGGTGACAGTGTGGCGACTATCTTTTTGGTAGGGATGAACTTGAAAGCGCAGCCAATTGCGATCGCCATCTCGAAAAGGATGGAGATGAAAAGCGTGTAGGGCCGAGGAGCGAGCGCCTGTATCAATCTTGGCCTTTATTTTGGTAATGCCTAAATCAGGTAAATCGAGCCATTCTCGCCAACCGATGATGATTTTATCGGGTTTCATCGGTCTATTTAGTTTTTTCCTCTTCAATCTCCCGCTGCATTTGGGCGATTTCTTCGGGAGTCATCGCTTCCAGACGTTTTTTAAAGACGGCATCTTCGTAATCTTTGCGCTGTTTGCCGTAGGTCATATTATCGGTGGCGACTCGAAACAGATAGGTAAAAATCCAACCGATGACACCACCAACCAACACCGCTTGACTCCAAATTCCCGCCGAAGCACTATCTAAACCGGTTTTTTGTAGGACAATGTAGAGGATGCCGCCCATAGCAAACATCCCTATACCAATCCCGATGACATCAATGCGTCTCATGGGTTTTTTTTGGTTGATAACTTAAGCTTTTAGGGTACGACGTTGGGGACGGAAGTTAAGGAAAGGACTCAACAACAGCATCCCGGGGAAGAAAAAGCTCATCAGAAAGTACATAAACCCTCTTTCCCAAGAAGATGCCACATACCAGCGTGTATTGAGGTAGTAGTAGATAGCGGCGGGAATGACGAGCAAATACAAGACACTGAGAGATAGGTAGATCAGGGCGATGATAATGGTTTCTTGCGTCAGAATTGATTGCATAAGGATTGATTTTTATCAATGGCTGTCGGTGAACGGCAATTCACCTGCTGATTATTTTACCCCCTCTTTCCCCCTTTGTGGCGATCGAATTGGCGGGCTAAAATAATTTACTGAAAATACTCTTGCTAATTAAATTATTTGTGATATGATAGGAAATTGTCGGTTAAATAACGGGGGCGTGGCGGAATGGTAGACGCTACGGACTTAAAATCCGTTGAGCCTTATAAGCTCGTGAGAGTTCGAGTCTCTCTGCCCCCATCGATTGGAGTCTATATTTAAACTGAGTGTTGGATATTCTAGTACAAATGTCCATGCTCTTAGTAAAAACTTTTTCAGCCAGCCCTATCTAAAATATCCAATAATTCTAGGGGATGATGAATGAGATGATCGGGGTTAAATTGAGTGAGAATTTGAGGGGAATTAAAGCCCCAAGCGACGGCCACCACTTGCACTTGACTTTTTTGGGCAGCAGTAATATCTCTAGTTTCATCGCCGACATAAATCATTTCATCGGGACAGAATTTATTTTGTCGGATCAGGCGATCGATAATTTTGTGTTTGCCGAATAAAGGTGTTCCCGAACAGATAAAATCAAATAGATTTAATAGTTGATTATTCCCTAAAAATATGGTGACATTTTCTTTGGTATTAGAAGTTATTATTCCTAATCTATAGCCTCTTTCTTTAAGAGTGGCGAGGCATTGATGCCAGCCATGGAAGGGTTTCAGACATTCAATTTGTTTATTTAATTCCCGTTTAACTCGATAGAGTAAAAAAGGGATTTTAACGGGGGAAACTTGGGATTGTTTAATAATTTCTTGGGAACTAAGGTTTTTTAGTCTGGCCAAATCTTCCTCGTTGACGGGTTGATAACCAAAATTTTTAGCCAAACGATTGACAATCTCCACGAAAGTATCGTGGGTATCGGCGATAGTACCATCAAAATCGAACACGACCACTTTAATTGTCATCTTGTGCGGGGTTAGGAGAATGAGCTAAATTAGCTTGGGCATTACGTCGCCACTGCTGGGGTTTAATTCGACGTAGGGCTGACGAGATGAAACGACGATCCCACTCCTCTATAGTTAGATTAGCTAATTCATCCAACCTTGGCGAAAGGTTTTCGGGACGAGGTTGAAAATCCTCCACGTCGGTAACTTGGGCAAAACGTTGATTCCAAGGACAGACATCTTGACAGATATCGCAGCCAGCGACCCAACCCTGTAAATTCTTGGCAATTTCTGTAGGCAAAGTTACAGCACGATTTTCGATAGTATGGTAAGCAATACAGCGATTAGCATCCACCACATGGGGACTAACTATTGCTTGGGTGGGACAGGCGCTTAAACAACGGCTACAGGTGCCACAATGGGCGCTATGGGGTCGATCGGGTTCTAAAGGTAAATTAGTTAATATTTCCCCTAAAAAGACCCAACTGCCGTAATTGCGGGTAATTAAGTTACCGTTCTTGGCAATCCAGCCGATCCCTGCTCTTTGCGCCCAAACTTTATCTTGTACCGGTCCAGTATCCACATAGTAACGGGTTTGAATTTGCTCCCCCTGACTTTCTAACCATTGACTGAGGGCTTTTAATTTTTTACTTAATACTTTGTGATAATCCCTTCCCCAAGCATAACGGGAAATTTTGCCATGGTTTTGCTCTTGACTGTGTTGCTGGGGGGTGTAGTAGTTAAGGGCGAGACAAATTAGCGATCGCACTTCTGGCCAAAGAGTTTTGATATCCTGTCGTTTCGGGTTAGTCATCCAATCCATATCAGCGTGATAACCCCGCTCTAACCAGCTTTTTAGATGGGATACCGCCGAGTCTTGGCTGTCCACAGAGGCAATACCGACCCCATGGAAGCCCAACTCTAGCGCTTTTTCTTTGATTTGTGTTTCCGTCAGCATAGAAATATCTTAAGTCAAGTATTTGTAACAATTATTTGCAATCCTAAATTTTTTGTTACATAATGGGCAGGTAAAGAGATAAGGCAGTAAGCAAGTCTCTAAATTAAATAAACAATCACCTCTGAGGCTTATTATGGTTTACACTGCATCTGCATTCAACACTTTAGCGATCGATGTTCCTAGCACCACCGCTCAATACAAAAGTTTGAACACCGATGATAAACTAGCCGTTCTCTGGTTCGCCTATACGGAAATGGGTCGCTCTATTACCCCCGCCGCACCGGGAGCCGCTCGTTTACAATTTGCCGAGGGACTACTGAGCCAAATTAAAGCCATGTCCCACTCTGAACAATTAGAAACCATGCGCGATTTGGTTAAAAAAGTCAGCAATCCGATTACCCGCTCCTACGGTGTTCTCAGTGTTAACACCAAACTAGCTTTCTGGTATCAATTAGCGGAAATGATGAAGGAAGGAACTGTGGTTCCCGTCCCCGCTAACTACAAAATGACTCGCGAGGCAAATATCGTCCTCACCGCTCTGCAAAGACTGGACTTTAGCCAACAAATCACCGTTTTACGCAATGCTGTAGTGGACATGGGTGTAGATCCTCTTGCCTAGTTTTTCAACTCATCTCTATCTTTAATTTTGACAAAACAACTACCTTGATCCATAACTCCTAGCCGAGAGGTTAGGGGTTGTTTTTGATCGAGAGCAGTTATCTTCATAGTGAGGTGGGAAGTCTCCGATTTTAGGGAACGCTGGAACTGCGGAACAGTAGCCAGTCGATGCCCAATACCTTCATACTTTATCTTGTCCCCAAAATGACTTGTACTTTGCTAGTACAATTATAGTAAAATAAGAAAGATTAAAACAAATAACCATGTCTCAACCGATTACCATCGAAGATATCTATAAACTTTTTGAGAAAACTAACGAAAAGTTTGAACAATCACGCCAAGAATACGATCGCCGGGCGACTGAAGCCAAGGCTGAATATGATCGCCGATCCGCCGAAGCCGATCGCCGGGCTGCTGAATATGATCGCCGGGCTGCTGAATATGATCGCCGGGCTGCTGAAGCCAAGGTTGAAGCCGATCGCCGTTTAGCCGAGCTAGAGAAAACAGTGGCTAATACCAGTCGTGCGGTGGATAGTTTAACCACTCGCTGGGGAAGATTTGTCGAGGAATTAGTCGAACCTGCTGTTATTGGCCTATTTCGTGGCAAGGGTATCGATGTCAAAGAAACCTACAGTCGTGCCAGGGTAAAACGGCAAGGAATAGCCATGGAGATTGACATTTTAGCCGTCGATGACACCGAGTTAGTTTTAGTAGAATGTAAGTCTCGTTTATCGAAAGATGATGTCAACGAGTTTTTAGAAAAATTAAGTCGATTTAAACAAGCATTTCCCCATTATAAAAACTATCAAGCTTATGGTGCAGTGGCGGGAATAGAAATAGATGAAGGAGTAGATCGTTATGCCTATAAACAGGGTTTATTTGTGATTAAACCTTCGGGAGAAACGGTAGAAATCATTAATGATTCTGGTTTCGAGCCTAAATTATGGTAGGAGAAAGATGGTTCCTTCATCTGGCAAAGTATTGGCGGGAGGTCTAATTTTTCCAATCTAGGACTAGACTAACTTATGGATAGGATGCAGGATTAGTATTCATATTTTGATTCAGCAAACTCTAATTAATTTTTAAGGATTCAAAAACGGCAAAAATAAGGATTAAATTGCCTAAAATCTGTGAATATAGCGTTTTTCAGTCTGCTGAGGTACAAAAGTTATGGGTTTTAGGCAAAAGGCAAGAGGCAAAAGGCAAAAGGGAAGAAAATAGGTGTACCTCACTAGCTTAGGAAACGCTATAGACCATTTAATTAATTATTATTCATGCTTAATTCTCCTGACTACTGACTACTGACGACTGACTGCTAACCCTAACAACAATTTTTGATTTTTACCAGAGGTCTAGTAACGTCTTCTCCTAAAATTGTCAATAGCCAGTTTCAATGCACAAGAGTCTGATGGCTAAAAACTGGCTCCAGTTTTTGACCGGGATAGCACCGCTTGATCGCAGTGGATCGTAAAATGGGATAATGCTAACTTTGAGAGTCAGAGAGACTATGAGTGAATTCGACTACGATTTAATTATTATCGGTGCTGGAGTTGGTGGCCACGGGGCAGCCCTACACGCAGTCAAATGTGGGCTAAAAACGGCTATTATCGAAGCCAAAGATATGGGAGGAACCTGTGTCAATCGCGGTTGTATTCCCTCTAAAGCTTTACTGGCAGCCTCGGGACGAGTGCGCGAATTGGCCGATAGTGACCATCTGAAAAGTCTAGGTATTGCCATCGGTGGCGTGAATTTTGACCGTCCGACAATTGCCGATCATGCTAACAACCTTGTTAGTAAAATTAGAGGCGATCTCACTAATAGTCTTAAACGTCTCAAGGTTGATACTATCCACGGTTGGGGAAAAATCGCCGGCCCGCAAAAAGTTAGCGTCATCGGTGATAGTGGCGAAAAAATCTACACCGCTAAGGATATTATGCTCTGTCCGGGGTCGGTTCCCTTTGTCCCACCGGGGATCGAGATCGATCATAAAACGGTTTTTACCAGTGATGAGGCCGTTAGATTAGAAACTTTACCCAAGTGGATCGCAATTATCGGTAGTGGTTATATCGGTCTGGAATTTTCGGATATATACACCGCTTTGGGTTGTGAAGTGACGATGATCGAAGCTTTAGATAGTCTCATGCCTGGATTTGACCCAGAAATCTCGAAAATCGCGGAAAGAGTTCTGATTAAACCTAGAGACATCGAGACTTATGTGGGAGTTTTGGCAAAAAGTATTAAACCGGGGAATCCCGTGGCCATTGAACTGGTGGACGCAAAAAGCAAAGAAGCGATCGAAATTTTAGAGGTAGATGCTTGTTTAGTCGCTACAGGAAGAATCCCCGCGACCAAGAATCTCGGATTGGAATTTGTGGGTGTAGAACTGGATAAACGCGGTTTTATTGCCGTTAATGACAAAATGCAGGTAATTCAGGACGGTGAACCGATTCCCCATCTCTGGGCTGTGGGCGATGCTACGGGTAAAATGATGTTAGCTCACGCTGCTTCGGGTCAAGGGGTAATAGCCATTGAAAATATCTGTAATCGCCCAAAAACCATCGATTATCGCAGTATTCCCGCCGCTGCTTTTACCCACCCCGAAATTAGTTATGTGGGTTTAACGGAACCGCAAGCAGAAGCTTTGGCACAGCAAGAAGGGTATAAGGTGGCTTCTGTCAAGACCTATTTTAAGGGAAATTCTAAAGCTTTAGCGGAAGGAGAAACGGAAGGCATCGCTAAAGTCGTTTATCGTCAGGATACGGGGGAATTACTCGGTGTTCATATTATCGGTATCCACGCATCGGATTTAATTCAAGAAGCGGCCAATGCGATCGCTGAACGTAAATCTGTCCATGAACTCGCTTTCCGCATCCACACCCATCCGACTCTCTCAGAAGTCCTCGACGAAGCTTATAAACGCGCTGAAGTGGCAGCGTAGAGTCAGTTATCAGTTATCAGTTATCAGTTATCAGTTATCAGTTATCACCGTTAAGTTTCCGACTCCTGAATTCTGACTCCTTTCTCTTTTTTTACTTTTTACTTTCAAGATTATGTTTGGATTAGGTTGGCCAGAAATAGTAATTATTGCTGTGGTTATTGTCCTGATATTTGGACCGAAAAAAATACCCGAATTTGGGGCAGCTTTGGGGAAAACTTTACGGGGATTTAAGGAAGAAATCAATCAAGATGAGCAAGAAATTGAAGACAGTGACGAGAAAATGAGATAGATTTCGGCGGGTGCATCTCATTTTTGTAAATCTACTAATTTGGGATTTTTAAGGGGAAACTTTCTCCTAAAATTGGGCGTTACTTTCGGTTTTATCACTCAATCCAAGCTTTTGGGGGGTTCTACCCCCCAAACCCCCCGTTGGGGGCGTGGCGCCGCCCCCAAACCCCCGCGCATTAGGTTAACTGTGAGATGCTTACACGCGATTGTTCATATTTTTGTACTAATTTAATAGTCACTGATAATTGCTGCTTGTCGGTATTTCTGCAAATGTGGGATACACCCGATTTCACCTGGATGAAACTCCGCTATATCAGTTATCAGTTATCAGTTATTAGTTATCAGTTATCAGTATTAAATAGTAGTTTCCCACTTTCTTTTCACTGATTACTGATTACTGTTTACTGTTCACTGAATATCGGCTTCTCCCCCCACCACCACATCGCGGATACGGAGACTGGGGCCACCGCAGCCGACGGGTAAACCACTTTGACCCCCTTTTCCGCAGCCCCCCGACTCATCCCAGTAGAAATCATCACCAATTGCCTCAATATTGGCTAGGGTTTTAAAGACATTACCGGAGAGAGTCACATCTTTAACGGGTTCAGCAATTTCTCCATCGCGAATCATCCAAGCTTCCCCGGCGCTAAAAGTGAACATTTCGCCGTTAGTCATGCCTCCCTGCCAATTTTGGGCATAAACTCCCGTTTTTATCCCCGAAAATAACTCTTTAACGGGAGTGGTTCCCCGTTCAATCCAAGTGTTGGTCATGCGGACAATGGGCGGATAATGATAATTGAGACAACGGGCGTTACCGGTCGGTTTTTCGCCTAATTTGCCCGCCGTTTCCCGCGAATGCAGTCTTCCCACCAAAACCCCATCTTTAATTAACTGAGTCGTCGTTGCGGGGGTTCCCTCATCGTCATAAAAATAACTGCCCCGATGACCTTCTGGACTGGCCCCGTCAAAGATTTGCAGGTTATCTGGTCCAAAACGTTTGCCCATACTCATCACTTCCAAAAGGTCGGGATTTTCGTATAACATATCTGCCTCGGAAAGGTGGCCAAAAGCCTCATGGACGAACAGACCGGTTAAAATGGGATCGATGACGACGGTGTAGGTATCGCCCTTGACAGGGGGCAAAACTAGGGCTTGTAGGGCCCGTTTAGCCGCCCCCTGCACCTGTTCTTCTAAATTGACCAGATCCTCGAAAGCTTTTCGGGATCCTGTGGTTTCCCGGCCCGTTTGTACGCTGTCCCCATCCCTAGCGGTGGCCGAAAAACGCATTTCTAAGTCCGACCATTTTTGTTCGATTAAAGTCCCGTCAGAAGTGCCTAAAAGAATATGTTGACTACTATCGCTGTAACGGACGGAAGTGGTGGCAATACTGGCATGGTGTTGACGCAATAGGTTATTATAGCGATCGCAGAGGGCTTTTTTATCGGCTAATGGTACTAAACGGGGATCTGTTCCTGTTAAAGGCAATTCACAGGAGATAATTACAGGTTCTACTGGAGCAATCAGGGTTTCTTCTTCCCCAATTAAACGGGCAGCAGCGATCGCATCTTCTAATCGTTCCTGTAAACTGGATAATTGATTAAAGCTGGCAAATCCCCAACCTCCTTTATAACAGGCGCGTACCTGACCACCGATAGCAATACCTTCGCTCAGGGTTTCCACTCGTTCGGAACGTAGTAGAATATTAGTCCCCCGCGCTTCTTCCAGACGAATTGTCAGGAAATCGACGCGGTTTTTATAACGGTTAATCAGTTCACTAATTAGGTTTTTATAATCGTTTAGAGTATCGGTCATAGGAATTAGGAAGTGGGGTGTCGGGTGTGGGGTGATGGGAGATTTTTTGCTGTGATCAGTAAACAGTAAACAGTAAAGAGTGAACTGCTCACTGATAACTGATAACTGATAACTGATAACTGCTCACTGATAACTGATAACTGAAAATTAGGCGAGATAATCCTGTAAAGCTTTCACCTCTAAAGGTTGGGATTGCAGGGATTTTAAGGCCGCTACTGTCGCTTTTGCCCCAGCGATAGTGGTGATAATTGGTAACTTATAATCGAGGGCAGTACGGCGAATTTGTCGGCCATCGTTTTGGGATTCTTCACCACTGGGAGTATTGACAATAAACTGAATCCAGTCATTTTTGATCCAATCGATAACGTGGGGGCGGCCTTCGTGAATCTTTAGCACTAAATCGATATTTTCGCAACCGTTTTCTAACAAAACTTCACGAGTTCCCGAAGTGGCGACAACGCGAAAACCGAGGGATTGCAGATCCTTAACCACGGGGACCATCGGGGTTTTATCGCGATCATTCATCGAGACAAAAACGGTCCCACTGGTGGCTAAAATCACGCCAGCGGCCATTTCCGCTTTAGCGAAAGCTTTGCCAAAATCGCTGTCAATCCCCATTACTTCCCCTGTAGAACGCATTTCTGGTCCCAGGAGAGTATCGGCACCGGGGAACTTCTGGAAGGGTAAAACCGCTTCTTTTACGGCAATATGACGGGGAATTGCTTCGCTGATGATACCCAATTCTGCTAGGGTTTTGCCCGACATGACGAGGGAGGCAACTTTTGCTAAAGGAACTCCCGTTGCTTTGGAAACGTAGGGAACGGTACGACTGGCGCGGGGATTCGCTTCTAAGATATAAACTGTCTCCCCCTGTACCGCATACTGGATATTCATCAAACCGATTACTTTTAAAGCTTTCGCTAGTTCCACCGTCCATTGTCGAATTGTGGTTAAAACCGGGGCGCTCAGGGACGTATGGGGGATAGAACAGGCAGAATCGCCCGAATGTACGCCCGCTTGTTCGATATGTTCCATTAATCCCCCGATAACTACTGTTCCCGTTGTATCTGACAGGGCATCCACATCCACTTCGATGGCATTTTCGAGGAATTTATCGATTAAAATCGGGTGATCCGGTTCTATCTGTACCGCATACTTCATATAGCGTTCCAATTCGCTATCGGAATAGACGATTTCCATCGCCCGACCGCCTAAAACGTAGGACGGACGTACTACCACAGGATAACCGATGCGTTTAGCCACTGCTTGGGATTCTTGGAAACTGCGGGCAATACCGTTGGGGGGTTGTCGGATATCTAATTCTCGGAGGATTTTTTCAAAACGTTCCCGGTCTTCGGCAGCATCGATCGAATCGGGTGAAGTTCCCCAAATTTTGGTATTTACGGGACAATTAGGCGATTCTAAATATTTTTGCAGGGGAACCGCCAGTTTTAAGGGTGTTTGCCCACCGAATTGAATAATTAAACCCTCTGGTTGTTCCGCTTCAATGATATTTAAGACATCCTCTTTAGTCAGGGGTTCAAAGTAAAGGCGATCGCTGGTATCGTAATCGGTGGAGACAGTTTCCGGGTTAGAGTTGACCATAATCGTCTCAAAACCAGCGTTACTGAGGGAAAAAGCGGCATGACAACAACAGTAGTCAAATTCTATCCCCTGACCGATGCGATTGGGACCACCACCAAGGATCATCACTTTGCGTTTATCGGAGGGTAAAACTTCCGATTCTACCCGTTCGTAGGTGGAATAATAATAGGGCGTTAGGGCCTCAAATTCCGCCGCGCAGGTATCCACCATTTTATAAACGGGAATAATACCTAAACCCTTGCGATAACTTCTCACTTCGTCCTCGCTGCTGTTGGTGGCGAAGGCGATTTGGCGATCGCTAAAGCCCTGTTGTTTAATAGCGAATAGGTCCTCTTGGCGGAGACTTTTCAGGGGAGTTCGTTTGAGAAACTTCTCGGTTTCCATCAAATCGGCCAATTTATCGAGGAACCAGGGATCAATTCCGGTTAGTTCGTGGATTTCCTCCCCATTCATGCCCAATTTAAAAGCATGATAGATACTATAAACTCGTTCGGGGTTGGGTGTCCGCAAACTAGCCCGGACTTCCGAGAGGGGGGGGAGAGTTTCGACTTTATCGCAACCAAAGCCAAAACGCCCCGTTTCTAGGGAGCGCAGTGCTTTTTGAAAGGATTCTTGGAAAGTTCGACCGATAGCCATGGCTTCCCCGACGGATTTCATCTGGGTGGTTAGAATCGGTTGGGAGCCGGGGAATTTCTCGAAAGCAAAGCGAGGAATTTTGGTGACGACGTAATCGATAGTCGGTTCAAAGGAAGCCGGGGTTTTTTTGGTGATATCGTTGGGAATTTCGTCTAAAGTGTAGCCTACGGCTAGTTTAGCGGCAAATTTAGCGATCGGGAATCCCGTGGCTTTCGATGCTAGGGCCGAAGAACGGGACACCCGGGGATTCATCTCGATCACGATTACGTCGCCGTTAGTGGGATTAACGGAGAATTGGATGTTCGATCCGCCAGTTTCTACGCCAATTTCCCGAATAATTGCCTTAGAATAGTCCCGGAGGCGTTGGTATTCTTTATCGGTTAGGGTTTGGGCGGGCGCAACCGTAATCGAGTCGCCGGTATGGACTCCCATAGCGTCAAAGTTTTCGATCGAACAGATGATCACCACGTTATCGGCTAGATCGCGCATTACCTCTAATTCGTATTCTTTCCAGCCAATTAGAGATTTTTCGACGAGAATTTGCGATGTAGGCGAACAATCTAGCCCATACTGGGCCATCGGTTCAAATTCTTCTTGGTTATAGGCAATACCGCCACCCGTTCCGCCTAAAGTGAAGGCTGGCCGGATAATGAGAGGATAGGAACCGATCTGATGGGCGATCGCTTTTGCTTCTTCTAAATTGTTGGCAATCCCCGAAGGACAGACGGGAACACCGATTTTCTCCATTGCTTGTTTGAATAGTTCCCTATCTTCGGCTTTTTCAATAGCGGGAAGTTTTGCCCCGATCAATTCGACGTTATATTTTTCTAAAACGCCGCTTTTGGCCAAAGCGACGGCGGTATTTAGGGCCGTTTGACCCCCCATAGTCGGTAGAATGGCATCGGGGCGTTCTTTGGCGATAATTTTCTCGACAATTTCCGGCAGAATTGGTTCAATGTAGGTGCGATCGGCCATTTCTGGGTCGGTCATGATCGAGGCGGGGTTAGAATTGACTAAAATTACCTCATAACCTTCTTCTCGTAGGGCTTTACAGGCTTGAGTTCCCGAATAGTCGAATTCACAGGCTTGTCCGATGACAATCGGGCCAGCGCCCAAGATTAGGATTTTCTGTAAGTCATCACGGCGTGGCATAGGCTTAGGGTTGCTTGACTATAAACCCCAATCATTGTATATGTTGTCACCCCTCTATTCCCTAAAGCTTTATTTAGGTTTAATGACCTTATTTGCTTGTGTCTTTTGCCTCTTGCCTGTTGCCTCTTGCCTTCAGAAGCTGATCACTGTTTACTGATATCGCGTACAATGATAAGGTTGTTTTTAAAGATACAATAGGCGTTTGTCTTCGCTAGAGAGTTTATGAAAGTTGGCGATCGAGTTCGTATAATTGATTCCGTGGTGGTTTATCACCATCCTGAACACAAATCAGAGCCTTTTGACGTGAAAGGACTAGAGGGACAGGTGAAAGCGTTTGTCACCGAATGGCGTGGCAGACCGGTTAGCGCCAATCTACCTGTCCTCGTCGAGTTCAGTAAAAAGTTTAAAGCCCATTTTCGAGATTTTGAGTTAGAAATCGTGGAAAAAGCCGCCGAATAGGGACTTTTTCGCTTATTTAAGCTACAAAGCGAATAAATTTATTTTTGCCCACCTGTAGGACTTTTCCCGTTAAAGCTTCGGCTGTCTCAAAACTTTTGTCCACATCGGTGATTTTCTCGCTATCGATCCTGACTGCGCCCCCCTGAATCTGTCTTCTCCCTTCGCCGCTACTTTTACACAAGCCGGTGGCCGAGAGAAGATAGAATAATTTTAGGGGAAAAGTGACCGCCGCGAGGGAAAATTCGGGTACAGAAGCCGCGGCTGCTGTATTTCCCTGTAGAACTATCTCCTGCGCCGTTTTTTGTGCCTTTAATGCCTCCTCTTCTCCGTGAAACTGGGCAACTACCTCGATCGCCAGTTGTTTTTGTGCCTCCCGCGGATTGCTCGGCATAGCATCTAAGGGCAAATTTGTCAATAGTTCGTAATAATCTTTTAACAAAGCGTCGGGGGTTTTTTCCAGTTTCGAGTACATGGACAGGGACGATTCCCGCAATCCCACATAATTATTCAGGGATTTGGACATTTTTTGACTGCCATCGGTTCCGATTAAAATCGGTAAAAGTAACCCGAATTGCGGTTTTTTGCCGAAATATTTCTGTAAATCACGACCGACGGCAATATTAAATTTTTGATCGGTTCCTCCCAATTCGACATCGGCCTCGACCGCTACGGAATCATAACCCTGCATCAAGGGATAGAGAAATTCATGGAGAAAAATCGGGTTTTCCTTGTCGTAGCGTTCGGAAAAGCCTTCTTTTGCCAACATTTGCCCGACGGTCATGGTGGAGAGGAGTTCGAGAATTTGCGATAGGTCTAATTTCCCCAACCATTCCGAGTTATAGCGAATTTCTAGGCGATTAGGGGTGTTAAAATCTAAAATTGGGCGTAATTGTGCCAGATAATTCTCGGCATTGGCTCTCACTTCTTCGCTGGTCAATTGTTTTCTAACTTCCGATTTTCCCGTCGGATCGCCGATTCTAGCGGTAAAATCGCCAATAATCACCACTGCTATATGACCAGCATCTTGGAAGGCACGCAGTTTCCGAAAAGGGATACTATGGCCTAGATGAATATCGCTGCCGGTGGGGTCAATACCTAGTTTAATTCTTAAAGGGCGATCGGTGGTTTGCAGTAGTTGGGTTAAATTTTCCCTAGGCTCTTGGGAGTCGGGTTGATGGGGGAATAAATCACTGGTTCCACGGGTTAGCCAGTCTAGGGAGGAAGATACGGTCATTGTTGCTCATTTTCCACAGCCTTCCTATTATAGTTTTTTAGTATGTCAAGTCACAAGCAAAAGATAAATAAACTGGTATCCCAATAAGAGTCGATAACATCTTGACAATTCTCTCGATCGAATATAGAGTCTTAAAATCTTAACTCTCCCGAATTTCAAAAATTTTCCCTGTCTTGAATTGCGATCAGATAAGCCAATGAATCCTAGTTATAATAACTCTATACCCGTGCAGAGGATCAAAGTTTCTGTAATTGTTTCTACCTATAAATCAGCGCAGTTTATCCGAGGTTGTCTAGAGGATTTAGTTACTCAAACTCTTTATGAAAAGGGAGAAGTAGAAATTATTATTATCGATAGTGCTTCTCCAGAGAATGAAGGGGAGATTATCCAAGAGTTTCAAGAAAATTATCCTAATATTATTTACCAGAGAACTAGAGAACGAGAAACCCTTTATCAAGCTTGGAATCGCGCTATTAAACTAGCTAGGGGTTCCTATCTCACCAATGGGAATACTGATGACCGTCGCTGTTTCAATGCTTTGGAAATTATGGCTAATTATCTAGATAACAATAGAGAGATTAGTTTAGTTTATGCCGATCAATTAATTACTACAATCAAAAATGATACTTTTGCCACTACCCCAGCTTTAAAACATTGGAATTGGCCAAATTACTCCTATCAACAGATGCGTCAAGGTTGTTGTGTGGGTTCTCAACCAATGTGGCGAAAAATGCTGCACGATAAATATGGTTATTTTCAGGAAAACTTTCGCTGTGCTGGTGATTACGAATTTTGGTTAAGAATCGGCAGTCAAGGGGAAAAAATGGCTTTGATTCCTGAGATTTTAGGTTTATATTATTTAAATCTCCAAGGTTTAGAACATGGCAGCAATGGTCAAGCATTGCAAGAACATTATCAAGTGTGTAAAATCTATGAAATTCCTCATCCAGACATTAAGGATATAGAAATTAAACCCAATCCAGTTAAGATGGAAGATTTAGGCATAATTTTACAGGAAGAGGAGCGAGAAAAATTACAAACAATTCAAGCTATCTCCCAGAGGAGATGGCCAATTATTGTTATTGATGGCGTAATTTTTCAAATCAATCAAGGAAAATTAGCTGGGGTTTGGTCTTCAATTCTAGAGTATTGGAGACAATTAGAATTTAGTCAATACATTGTTATTTTAGATAGAAATAACAGCGCACCACGATGGGAAGAATTTAAATATTGGCCTGCAGAATCCTACGATTATAATTGTACGGGAAAGGATGCCATAAAAATCCAAGCTATTTGCGATCGCCTACAGGCTAATTTATTTATTTCCACTTTTTATACCAGTCCCTTAACCACTCCTTCTCTACTTTTTCTTGCTTCTGAATCCCCTGAAGAAAACGGCAAGTTACCGGTAGATTTAGAAAAACACTATGCAATTTTATCCGCTTCTATAATCATCGCTTTTTCCTCTGATATCGCCCAAGATTTAAGAAAGTTATACCCCCAAATTTCCCCCGAACAAATTGATATTATCGAGTTTTTTGAAGTTAATCAAAAAATCGCTGAAGAAATCACTAATTTTCTCTGGTATGCGCTCAGTGAAACTAAGGAATCAAGTCAGAATCAAGTCTGGTTAGAGTTAAGAAAATTACAGGAAGCACAACAGATAATGTATCTCAAACAACAGCAAGATTATCGTACTATGCAAGGGATGGAAATATCCTTAAAAGAATTAGAAAATAATCATAATTATCTCCAGAAAAATAATCGGGAATTACGCGAAGAAATCAACTATTTGTCCTCTCGTAAGGGAATAGTAAAAACCCTAGCAAAAACTTCTATTTTACTTCTTGCTAAGATCAAGAAAAAACTGCCAATATTTTAGGGAATTAAGGGAAAGTTTCCTAACAACGATCCGATCTTGGCATGGCAGTGCCTAAAAGTGGTAAAGTAATGTTAAGAATTAGAGGAGAAAACACTGTGCCACATTCGATCGTCACTGGAACTTGTGAAGGGGTTGCTGATTGCGTTTCCGCTTGTCCCGTTGCTTGCATCCATCCCGGACCGGGTAAAAATGTTAAAGGAACCGATTGGTATTGGATTGATTTTGCCACTTGTATCGACTGTGGTATCTGTCTACAAGTATGCCCCGTCGAAGGTGCAATTGTGCCAGAAGAACGTCCCGATTTACAAAAAACTCCCTAATTTATCAGTTATCAGTTATCAGTTATCAGTTATCAGATGTAAGTTTTAAGTTATCAGTATGTATTAAGTGAGCAGTATTAAATAGCAGTTTCCTACTGTCTTTTCACTGTTTACTGATCACTGATTACTGTTTACTGAAAATGCTTCCCACTTCCCCATTCATAATTCATAATTCATATTACTCTCTCCTATCTACTTTTTAACTTACCATGGATTATCTTTTAGAAGTTGAACAAGTTTATGCTGGTTATGTGCAGGATTTATACATATTGCAAGGGGTTAACTTTCGCATTGCACCGGGGGAATTAGTCACGGTTATCGGTCCTAATGGTGCGGGAAAATCTACCCTAGCTAAGACGATTTTTGGTTTATTAAAACCCAGTGCTGGAACTATCACTTTTAAGGGAAAAAATATCGCCGGTTGGAAATCTAATCAAATTGTTCCCCTCGGCATGGGTTATGTTCCCCAAATTGCTAATGTTTTTCCATCCCTGAGCATCGAGGAAAATCTGGAAATGGGGGCTTTTACCAGTAAAAAAGCGATTAAACCGCTAAAAGAGCGCATTTATGCCATGTTTCCTCGTTTGGACGAGCGCCGTCGTCAGAAAGCTGGCACTTTATCCGGAGGAGAAAGACAGATGTTGGCCATGGGAAGAGCGCTGATGTTGCAACCAGATTTATTAATTCTCGATGAACCTTCGGCAGCTTTATCTCCTATCTTAGTAACCAGCGTTTTTGAACAGATAAAAGCGATTAATCAGACGGGAACTGCCATTATTTTAGTGGAACAGAATGCCAAAAAAGCCCTAATGATGTCCGATCGAGGTTATGTTTTAGAAAGTGGTCAAGATCGTTTTCAGGGATCGGGTCAAGATTTACTCAATAACCCGAAAGTAGGGGAATTATACCTCGGTGCAGCCCACCATGGCGCCCATGGAAAGGATTAATTTTAAAAGGTATAGGGGAGTGGGGAGATTTTTTTCAGTGTTGCCAAAGGCACGGCGTAGCCGTCCAGTAAACAGTAATCAGTGAACTGATCACTCATATCAAATTAAATTGTATAAAGATGAAGGGGGGTGCATCTCACATTTGCAGAAATACGGACAATCGGCAATTATCAGTGACTTTTAAATTATTACAAATATATCGGCAGCTGCCTGTAAGCATCCCACCGAAAAACTAATGCGCGGGGGTGTGGGGGTTCTACCCCCCAAAAGCTTGGATTGAGCGATAAAACCGAAAGTAACGCCCGATTTTAGCCGAGAGTATCCCCAATGGTATAATACTAAATCCGTTGAGTATAGGCTACATATCAGGACAGGCAATAGGCAATAGGCAATAGGCAAAAGGAGCAATAGATAATCAGTTTTTAATAACCAGATTTAGTATATAGCAAAGAGCGGGATAGTTAGGACATAATAGAGAAAAAGAAATGAGGAGAAGCTTTCATGGCAGCACCCTATAGTGATGATTTAAGACAGAAAGCAGTGAGTGCCGTAGAGCGAGGGGAGAAAAAAAGCCATGTCTGTCGCACCCTCAATATTAGTCGTAATACATTAGACATCTGGCTGAAACGGAAGAAACAAACTGGGACGGTGGCCGCTAAAACTAACTATCGTCGAGGGCCGAAGCCCCAAATTGACGATTTAGAAGCCTTTCAAAAGTTTGCCGAACAATATGGGCATTTGACCCAAGAAAAAATGGCGCAAAAATGGGCTAACCCAGTCAGTAGGATGAGAATTGGTCAAGCCCTCAAAAGAATTGGATTTACTAGAAAAAAAAAACTTATGGCTACAGAGAAAGAGAGGAAGAAGCCCGAAAAGAGTTTCTCCAAAAAATCAGAGGTTATGCCCCGGAAAGATTTGTCTATATTGATGAAGCTGGAATAGATAACACCATCGATTACCCTTATGGATATTGTCACAAATCAGAAAGATTTGAGGCTTTAAAGTTAGGTCACTGTAGCGAACGAGTTAGTGTGATCAGCGGTTGGTGGCGTGGTTCCACTATCGCGCCAATGGTGTTTGAGGGGTACTGTAATACGGAGTTGGTGTGTGAGTGGATAGAACAATTGCTATTACCCGAACTACTACCCGGTCAAATTATCATCATTGATAACGCCAGTTTTCATCCCAAAGAGAGAATCAAAAAATTGTTAGCTAAAGCGGGATGTGAAGTGCTATTTTTACCCGCCTATTCTCCAGATCTCAACAAAATTGAAAAGTTCTGGGCTAGATTGAAAAACTATGTTAGTCAGATTATCAATGATAGTGAAAACCTTGTGGATGCTGTGAGTAAAGCCTTCAGGCATCTGTCCTAACTAACTCGTTCTATGCCATAAAACCAAACCCCCCAATCTGGTGAGATTGAGGGGTAGGAAAGAATAATCCTGGCATCGAGCTATTGTCCCAGTCGGCAACCCGACAAGTATCTTGGCCACGGTGAAGTTTCACAACCGAGTTCGGGATGGAATCGGAGTGGTGCCATCACGTTAAAGACACCAGGAAGGGTAGAACCCTCAAGACTGCAAAAGCTAGGGAAAAAGTGGTGAAAGAAGAATCAGGTCAAGCCCTCGGTCGGTTAGTACTCCTCGACTGCACTCGTTACCGAGCTTCCATCTAGAGCCTATCAACGGGTAGTCTACCCGAGACCTTACTGGCTTAATGCCATGAGAGCAATCATCTGGAGGTGGGCTTCCCACTTAGATGCTTTCAGCGGTTATCCGCTCCGCACATGGCTACCCTGCGTTTACCGTTGGCACGATAACAGGTACACCAGCGGTGCGTCCTTCCCGGTCCTCTCGTACTAAGGAAGGCTCCTCGCAATGCTCTTACGCCTACACCGGATATGGACCGAACTGTCTCACGACGTTCTGAACCCAGCTCACGTACCGCTTTAATGGGCGAACAGCCCAACCCTTGGGACCGACTTCAGCCCCAGGTTGCGATGAGCCGACATCGAGGTGCCAAACCTCCCCGTCGATGTGAACTCTTGGGGGAGATCAGCCTGTTATCCCTAGAGTAACTTTTATCCGTTGAGCGACGGCCCTTCCACGCGGTGCCGTCGGATCACTAAAGCCGACTTTCGTCCCTGTTCGACTTGTGGGTCTCACAGTCAAGCTCCCTTCTGCTTTTGCACTCTATCGTCCCATTTCCAACGGGACCGAGGGAACCTTTGCGCGCCTCCGTTACCTTTTAGGAGGCGACCGCCCCAGTCAAACTGCCCACCTGAAACTGTCTCCCGCCCCGATTAGGGGTCAGGGTTAGAATTCTAGCCTCGCCAGAGTGGTATCTCACCGTTAGCTCCACTCTCCCCACGAGGAGAGTTTCAAAGCTTCCCACCTATCCTGCGCAAGCGAAGCCCGAAGCCAATTCCAGGCTACAGTAAAGCTTCATAGGGTCTTTCTGTCCAGGTGCAGGTAGTCCGTATCTTCACAGACAATCCTATTTCGCCGAGTCTCTCTCCGAGACAGTGCCCAGATCGTTACGCCTTTCGTGCGGGTCGGAACTTACCCGACAAGGAATTTCGCTACCTTAGGACCGTTATAGTTACGGCCGCCGTTCACCGGGGCTTCGGTCGTCAGCTTCAGATTACTCCTGACCAACTTCCTTAACCTTCCGGCACTGGGCAGGCGTCAGCCCCCATACTGCGTCTTACGACTTGGCGGAGACCTGTGTTTTTGGTAAACAGTCGCCTGGGCCTATTCACTGCGACCCTCTTGCGAGGGTACCCCTTCTCCCGAAGTTACGGGGTCATTTTGCCGAGTTCCTTAGAGAGAGTTATCTCGCGCCCCTTAGTATTCTCTACTTCCCCACCTGTGTCGGTTTCGGGTACAGGCAATTAATGATTAACGTGGTTCGGGCTTTTCTAGGAAGCTTGATCAGCGCCACTTCCCTCCCGTGGGAGGTGGGACTCGCGTCTTAGCTCCTGGTGTTTTCTCCACCTCTCATCGCCTCGACTGCTTGCACTGGTAACCAACATCCAGCTGACGTTGACCTTCTCCGTTCTCCGGCACAATCATTAATCGGTACGGGAATGTTAACCCGTTGTCCATCGACTACGCTTTTCAGCCTCGCCTTAGGTCCTGACTGACCCTCCGCGGACGAGCCTTGCGGAGGAAACCTTGGGGTTTCGGGGTGTGGGATTCTCACCCACATTTTCGCTACTTAAGCCGACATTCTCACTTCTATAGAGTCCACAGCTGCTTGCCGCTACTGCTTCACCCCCTATAGAACGCTCCCCTACCACTACAATGTAGTCCACAGCTTCGGTAGATAACTTAGCCCCGTTCATTTTCGGCGCAGGAGCGCTTGACCAGTGAGCTATTACGCACTCTTTTAAGGATTGCTGCTTCTAGGCAAACCTCCTGGTTGTCAATGCACTCCCACCTCCTTTCTCACTTAGTTATCATTTGGGGACCTTAGCTGGTGGTCTGGGCTGTTTCCCTCTTGACGATGAAGCTTATCCCCCACCGTCTCACTGGTAGTTTTTTTAGCCGTATTCAGAGTTTGCCTCGCCTTGGTACCGGTCTCCCAGCCCGCGGCGAAACAGTGCTTTACCCCGACTAAACTTCCACTACCGCTGCGCCTCAACACATTTCGGGGAGAACCAGCTAGCTCCGAGTTCGATTGGCATTTCACCCCTAACCACAGCTCATCCGCTAATTTTTCAACATTAGTCGGTTCGGACCTCCACTTGGTTTTACCCAAGCTTCATCCTGGCCATGGTTAGATCACCCGGGTTCGGGTCTACAAATTATGACGCTTCGCCCTATTCAGACTCGCTTTCGCTGGGGCTGTGGGGTCTTCCCCCTTCACCTGCCATAACCTGTAAGTCGCCGGCTCATTCTTCAACAGGCACACGGTCAGACGTTCAATCGTCCTCCCATTGCTTGTAGGCTAACGGTTTCATGTTCTATTTCACTCCCCTTCCGGGGTTCTTTTCACCTTTCCCTCGCGGTACTGTTTCTCTATCGGTCACACGGGAATATTTAGCCTTACCTCGTGGTCGAGGCAGATTCACACGGGATTTCACGTGCCCCATGCTACTCGGGATGCAGTTAAGCTGGTTCCTTTTTCGACT